>NZ_CP172558.1:320415-640831 GCF_046530675.1 Chitinibacter sp. S2-10
GTCAGCAAGCAGATCAGAGCAAAGAATAAATATCGACAAATCAAAGACATAATCATTGACCAGTCATGCACGTACCGATCTTTCCAGCTTATTCCGATATGGATCAAATTGCAGCTTGGCAAGACCAATGGTCGGTTTGAACGGCTGAAAATTCGGCAACAAAATCCGGAAAATAGCCAGCACATCGAGCCTTGCAACAATAAAAGTTACAGACCATTCAGACAAAATATGTTCTGATTGCGCTGCTTTTCTTATGAACAGGATCAAATCAGGCATGAAACAAGGCATTCTTTCGGCTTTACTGGCCATCAGCATTTCTGGCTGCGCCAATATGACTCCCGAACAGCAAGGCGCTTTGATCGGCGCGGTTGGCGGCGCGGTCGGTGGCGCGGTCATCAGCAAAACGACCGGCGGCAAACATACTGCGCGTGATGCCGCAATCGGTGCCGCCATTGGCGGAGTGGCCGGTTACGCCTGGTCATCGCATATGGAAAAACAGCGCAAGGAAATGGAAGCAGCGGCCAAAGGCACTGGCATTGAAGTGAGCAAAACGGCCAATAACGAGCTGAAAATCGACGTGCCAAGCGATTTTTCTTTTGATACCGGCAAATACGCGATCAAGCCGAATATGCGTCCGGTGCTCGACAAGCTCGGTCAAACACTCAACCAGAACCCGGTCACGCTGGTTCGCATCATCGGCCACACCGACAGCACCGGCAGCGACGCCATCAATAACCCGCTGTCAGTCAACCGTGCCGCTGCGGTGCAAAGTTATCTGGCTAATCGCGGCGTCGCGTACAACCGCATGATGACCGAAGGTCGCGGCTCGCGCGAGCCGGTTGCCAGCAATAGCAGCGCAGCAGGTCGCGCGCAAAATCGCCGCGTCGAGATTTTTGTCGCCGAACCAGTACAGCAATAATTCACCAGTTCAATGCAGAAAACTGCAGCCCACTTCGGTGGGCTTATTTATTTAATTGATTTAAAAATCATTCACTTAATCAAAATCAAGCCACAGTAAACCAAGCCTTGAATTTCATGCGGATGGCATCCATGTATGGGTTAATCAACCGAATACCTGGAGTCGCAAAATGCGTATCGACAAACTCACGACCAAGTTTCAACAAGCGCTCGCTGACGCGCAAAGCATGGCTTTTGCCAATGACAATGCCTATATCGAGCCACAACACCTGCTGCTCGCGCTGCTGAACGACAATGATTCAGGCGCAGCCGCCCTGCTCGCCCGCGCTGGCGTCAACGTCCATCCGCTTAAATCGGCACTCGAAAGCGCCGTTCAGCGCCTGTCGAAAATCCAGGGCGGCGACGGTGATATTACCGTTGGTAAAGATCTAGGCCGCCTGCTCAATCAAACCGACAAAGCAGCGATGCAGCGCAATGATCAGTTTATTTCCAGCGACCTGTTCCTGCTCGCGCTCGCTGACGACAAAGGCGAAACTTCACGACTGCTGAAAGAAAACGGCGGTAAGAAAGAAGCCATCGCTGCTGCGGTCGATGCCGTTCGCGGCGGTGAAAACGTCAGCAGTGCTGACGCCGAGCAACAGCGCGAAGCACTGAGCAAATACTGTCTCGACCTGACCGAACGCGCTCGCGCTGGCAAGCTCGATCCGGTGATTGGCCGCGACGACGAAATCCGCCGCGCGATTCAGGTTTTGCAACGCCGCACCAAAAATAACCCCGTGCTGATTGGTGAGCCCGGCGTCGGTAAAACGGCGATTGTCGAAGGCCTCGCGCAGCGCATTATCAATGGCGAAGTGCCAGAATCACTCAAGCATAAGCGGGTATTGTCTCTGGACCTAGCTGCGCTGCTGGCTGGCGCGAAATACCGGGGGGAGTTTGAAGAGCGCCTGAAAGCCGTTCTGAATGAACTCGCGAAAGACGAAGGCAATAACATCGTCTTTATCGACGAGCTGCACACGCTGGTTGGCGCGGGCAAGGCCGAAGGCGCGATGGACGCCGGTAATATGCTCAAACCTGCGTTGGCACGCGGCGAGCTGCATTGCATCGGCGCGACGACACTCGACGAATATCGAAAATACATCGAAAAAGACGCCGCGCTCGAACGCCGTTTCCAGAAAGTGCTGGTCGGCGAGCCTAGCGTTGAAGACACGATTGCGATCCTGCGCGGCCTGCAGGAAAAATACGAAATCCACCACGGCGTCGATATTACCGACCCGGCGATTGTCGCTGCGGCAGAGCTTAGCCACCGCTACATTACCGACCGCTTTCTGCCCGATAAAGCCATCGACTTGATCGACGAAGCGGCGGCCAAGATCAAAATGGAAATCGACTCCAAACCGGAAGTGATGGATAAGCTCGACCGCCGCATCATCCAGCTCAAAATCGAACGCGAAGCGGTTAAACGCGAGAAAGACGAAGCGAGTAAAAAACGCCTCGGTTTGATTGAAGAGGAAATCGCCAAGCTCGACAAAGAATATTCCGATCTGGAGGAAATCTGGAAAGCCGAAAAAGCCAGCGTGCTCGGCAGCCAAGCGATTCGTGAGGAAATCGAAAAGCTGAAAAACCAGATGGAATCCCTCAAACGTGCGGGCGAATGGCAAAAAGTATCCGAGTTGCAGTACGGCGAACTTCCGGCGCTGGAAGCCAAGCTGAAAGCGGCCGAGTCATCCGAAAGTGGTGCTGCGTCGAGTGCGAACAAACTGCTTCGCACGCAGGTCGGCGCAGAAGAAATCGCCGAAGTCGTCAGCCGCGCGACCGGTATTCCGGTCAGCAAAATGCTGCAAGGTGAGCGTGAAAAACTGTTGCATATGGAAGATGTGCTGCACGCGCGCGTTGTCGGTCAAGACGAAGCCGTTCGCCTCGTATCAGACGCGATCCGCCGTTCGCGCGCCGGGCTGGGCGACCCGAACCGGCCGTATGGCTCATTCCTGTTTTTAGGGCCAACGGGTGTCGGTAAAACCGAGCTGTGCAAAACGCTGGCGAATTATCTGTTCGACTCGGAAGAGCACATGATCCGCGTCGATATGTCCGAGTTTATGGAAAAACACTCGGTCGCGCGGCTGATCGGCGCGCCGCCGGGATACGTTGGCTATGAGGAAGGCGGTTATTTGACCGAGCTGGTACGCCGCAAACCGTATAGCGTGATTCTGCTTGATGAAGTCGAAAAAGCGCATCCGGATGTGTTCAATATCCTGTTGCAAGTGCTTGACGATGGCCGCCTGACTGATGGCCAAGGCCGTACGGTGGACTTCAGAAATACCGTCGTCGTAATGACGTCGAACCTGGGCAGCGATCATATCCAGCGCCTGGCCGATTCGGATTATCAGGTGATCAAGCTGGCGGTAATGGCCGAAGTCAAAACGCATTTCCGCCCCGAGTTTGTCAACCGGATCGATGAAGTCGTCGTCTTCCACGCGCTGGCGCAGCAGCATATTCGCAATATCGCCAAGATCCAGCTCGAAAAACTGGTTGGCCGGCTGGCGCAGCTGGAAATCGGCATGGACATCAGCGATGCCGCGCTCGATCTGATTGCCGAAGCGGGCTTTGATCCGGTTTATGGCGCAAGGCCGCTCAAACGCGCGATCCAGAGCGAGCTGGAAAACGTGTTGGCCAAACGGATTCTGGCCGGTGATTTTGCCGCCAAAGATACGATACGGATTGACGTAAAAGACGGCGTTATGCAGTTTGGCAAGGCCTGATTCCGGCTCTGACAACAAAAGCCCGCCAGCTGGCGGTAATGCTGTTCACTGAAGGAATTTGACTTTAGCTCCCCCTCGCCAGCCCCCGAAGTGGAGTTGTAAAAGGGGGATTGAGGGGGATTTGACGATATTTCAAGCGCCAAAGAAGCCCAAGCAGAGCCAAATCCCCCCTAGCCCCCCTTCGTCGAAGGGGGAACTTACAACGTATCGGCTTAAGTGAACGGTATTAGCCAGATGGCGGGTTTTTTGTTGATCTAATTTTTTGGAATCGTTCGCACGGGCCGCACGCTGTTTTTATTCGATGGGCCACGCGAATTATCGCTCTCGAGCGATGGGCTGCTGACCGATCCGCCACCGGCCGGCGCTGGCGCGTCATCCATGCTGGAAACTGCACCGCCGGGACTATTGTCCTGATAGGCCGGAACAAACTGCCGCGGCGGAATTTTGACCGTGCTGACGCTGCCCTGCTCCTGCAACGGCACTTCGACCCCGGCGCAAGGCAGGTCGGAATAAACGTAGCGACCTTTCGCGTCACGGCACTTGAACAGCTCGGCTGACGCCGGCTCGGCCAACAGCAGCGCGGACAAAAGCAGCAATAACAGACGGGATTTCATGATGATGCCCCCCAATCAATCCACACTCCAGCGTGGCCGAGGCTTTGCGCTTTGGCGAGCGGCTTTGCCGCTCAGGCCTGCCAGACGGTCAGATGATCAATTGCAAACTGCGACCCTCATATACCATGCAAGGTATACAACTGCAGAGCAATTTACAAAACACCTGCAGCCATATACCCATCAAGCTATCAGCGCATTTTAAAATCCCGTATCATCGCCTGCTCCTTGTTCGCGCCTGAATTCATGCATACGCTGCAACAACTGCAAAGTGGCCAGCTCGCTGGCATGACTCGCCTTGACCTCGGCTGCAATCTGAGCCAATTTCCGCGCGAAATTTTCGAGTTGGCCGATACGCTGGAAGTGCTCAATCTGTCCGGCAACCAGCTATCGACCCTGCCCGACGATTTGCCGCGCCTGAAAAAACTGAAAATCATTTTCTGCTCGAATAATGATTTCACCGAATTACCCGCTGTGCTCGGGCAATGCGAGCAACTGGAAATGATCGGCTTTCGCGCCAACCGGATTCAAACGATTCCGGCAACAGCGCTACCGCTGAGCCTGCGCGCGCTGACGCTGACCGACAATCACATCACGACGCTGCCCGATGAAATCGGGCACTGCGCGCAACTGCAAAAACTGATGCTGGCCGGCAACCGGCTGACCGCGCTGCCCGCGAGCCTGGCCGGATGTAGCCAGCTCGAATTGATCCGCATCGCGGCGAACCGCTTTGCTGCGCTGCCCGAAGTCGTGCTGCATTTGCCCCGACTCGCCTGGCTGGCTTACGCCGGCAACCCTTTCTGCGCAGAACTGGAACGCCGCGCAGCCATGCACCAGATAGACTGGAACGAGCTGGAAATCGGCGTAAAACTTGGCGAAGGCGCTTCGGGGCAGATTTATCAGGCTAGACACGGAGCAAACCATGTCGCGGTCAAACTGTTCAAATCGGCCGTCACCAGCGATGGCATCCCGCACTGCGAAATCGCCGCCAGCCTCGCCGCGGGCGCACACCCGAACCTGATTGCAGTGCACGGCCAAATCGCCAACCATCCCGAAGGCAGCGACGCGCTGGTACTCGATCTGATCGCGCCAAACTACACCCCGCTCGCCCAGCCCCCCAGTCTGGCCTCGTGCACGCGAGATATTTATCACGCATCAACAACATTTACGCCAGCACAAGCCGAAGCCATTTACGAGGGTATTGCCTCAGCAGTCAATCACATCAATAGTCGTGGACTGATACATGGTGATGTATATGCACATAATGTGTTATGCAATCAGGACGGTGGCGCGCTGCTCGGTGATTTTGGCGCAGCGTCGTTTTGCAGCCCGGTGCATCGGCAAGCCTTGCTCGAAATCGAGCAGCGCGCGCTGGCGCATTTGCACGCCGAATTGTCAGCACGCACAATCTGAGGTCGCGAGCACCTGCATGCCGCTCAGCTCGCCACAACCAACGGTGAAGGCAATCGCCAGATAAGGCTTCGTTGCTGCTGCAACTGGTGTAATAAGATAGGTAGACGCCGGAAATTCTTATCTGCCATCGCCTTGCTGCGGAGTTTCATGATGCCTTTGCCACGCCAAATCGAGCACGCCCTGAAACAGCTGTCGTTCAAACGCATACTGCTGCTGGTTTTTTTGCTGCTTCAGGCGGCGAGTGCGGCGATCTACTTGCAGATTGAACGCAAACAGATCGAAGAAAGTACCGCCACAATCATTCAAAACACGACGGCTTTGCACGTCAAAAATATTCAGTTGTTAGGGCATTTGATCCGCAGGCAGCTGCTGGCCATTGGTGAATCCCATTTTCTGGCACAGACCATGAATACCGAAAGTCTGATGCATGAATTGCAGGCCGAATGGCTCGATGCGGTATTTATTCTGGATTCATCGGGCGCACTGCTCCGCGAAGGCAGCCTGTTTCCGCTAGAACAGTTACTCGATCCGGAGGTCATACAAAGCCGCTCTTTCGCCAAAGCCCCCTTTCTTCGCCTTTTTCAAACCAAAGGCAACGCAGCCAGCGTCATTTTTATCCAGCGCCCCGGACACGAGCAAATCGGCAATGGCGGCATGATGTTTTCTCACGCGATCATCAACAAACACAATGGCCAGCTGCTGGGCTATGTTGTCGGCTTTTTCAGCAACCGCACGCTGGACAATATCCTGGTGAGCAATGCCCGGCGCTCTGGCGTCACGCTTGGCAGTCTGGGCGCACTGGTCATTTACGACACAGCAAACAATAAGCTGCTTTATTCATCACTGGCCTCGACGCTGAAACCGGGAGATCCGTTCCTGCCACGGCAACTGACTGACAGCCCGTACTCAACCACGATCAAACATTACATTTCCCCGCAGGATAACCGGGAAAGGCTGGGCGCTTTCGCGCCCATCAATAACGGCTGGTCGCTGGTGATCGGAATGGCATCCGACGAGTATCTGTCGAGCTGGCATATTCAGGTGGCGGTCAGCGTCGCTGTTTTGCTGTTTATGGCAACACTCCAGTGGATGTTGGTCAATTTCATCCACCGTTTCCAGATGCAGCGCGATCAGCTTGAATACGATGCGCTGCATGACCCGCTCACCGGGCTGGCCAACCGTCGCAGTTTCGATTTCTGGGCCAATACGGCGGTCAGCCGGTCAAAACGGTATATGCAGCCACTGACCTTGCTGGCACTGGATCTGGATCATTTCAAACGGGTCAATGATACCTACGGCCATGACGCCGGAGACGCCGTGCTGACCCGGGTCGCCGAAACATTGCGCACGGTTTTGCGCGAATGCGATCTTCCGGCCCGCTTCGGCGGCGAGGAATTTATCGTCGCGCTGCCACAAACCCCGCTCCCGGAAGCTGCACTGGTGGCCGAACGGATCCGGGCGGCCATTCAGGAGCTGGTGATTTATACCAGCGGCCAGACCCTGCAATGCACGGTCAGCATCGGCGTGGCGCTGGTCAACGGACAGGCGATCGAGGCGGCGCTCAAGGAAGCGGACGCGGCGCTATATCAGGCAAAAGAGGCAGGTCGGAATTGCGTGATCGCACTGCGAGCAGACGCCGACAAAAACGACGAAATACCGCGGGAAAAATGAAGCTGACTGCGGTGCACGGCCAAACGCTGATCACCCCGAAGGCAGCGACGCGCTGCTGTTTGATCTGATCGCGCCGCATTACCGCAATCTAGCCGCGCCGCCGAGTCTGGCCTCGTGCACACGAGATATTTATCACGCAGCAACGACATTTACGCAGTGCAAGCCGAAGCCATTTACGATGGGTATTGCCTCAGCAGTCAATCATATCAACATCTATGGGTTAATACATGGCTAGGTATGTGCGATCGGCCACGTGTGAATCAACATGCGATTGAAGCAATACCTCCGAATTCGCTTCGCTCTTTCGGAGCTACGAGTTCTCAGGTAATGTGTTAGTTATGTTGGTCATTAGCTACAAAGTGTCATATTCATTAAATTGAAAAACAAGGTTCCAATAAAAATGAAGAGCGTAGCATTAGTAATTATAGTTGCATGTTCATTGGCGATAGGATTTTATGTGGGCGCTACTGAATATAAGGATGCATTTTCAGGGATCAAATGGACTGACGTAGGTACATTCCTTGTGACTTTCTTTGGCGTTATTTTTGGGTTCTATACTTATTTTCAGTGGTTAAATAACAAGTACAAAGAAGATGCCTATTTGGCCGCCAAGAAATACATAGCTTCAATAGATGAAATAGAAGAGCAGTTGGATGAGTTGCTTTTCCAATACAATCACATATGTCCAGCGGCGGGTTTAGTAGTAGAAAATATTGATATATCACTTGGGCGCATTAAGCACTTAGACAGTGTATGCAATTTATTATATCAAGCCCGCAGAAATCTAAACAAGTCGCATCGTGAATTGGAATTTTGGAATGTTTTTCTCACAAATGAATACACAAAAAAACATCTAGAGATAAATAAAGCACTAGCTAATATTAGCAGCATTTCTTACACACTTAACAATCAACTTTTTCACTTTATTAAAAGTGGCATGGAGAATACAAGTGATGTTACTCAACACAAATCCCGACTTGACGAGGAATGCAGGTTAATGCACAAATACACGCAAGAGCGCATTCAAAAAGGATTTCAAGTCATATTTGAATTCAATAAATAATAAAATATGTACTTAATTTCCAATGAACAAGAGTCCGTTATGGGCCGAATACCGCCACCCAAACCGACAGGCATCCAGCTCCGTAGCAGCCACAAAAAAGCCCGCTTTCGCGGGCTTTTTTCAATGAAACTGAACCGATCACGCGGCGACCGCGCGGCGGCGGAATAGCGGGTTGGGCTGGTCTACGCTTGACTGGTAAAACTCGGTGAAGTCGTCAATGCCTTTGGCCGCTTCAACGATGTCTTTGTCGCTGCGAACGTCAAAAGCATTAAAGCCACAACGCGCCAGATAGTTGATCGTGTCCTTGAACACATCGCCAACGGCGCGTAATTCGCCTTTAAAGCCATAGCGCTCGCGCAGCAGGCGGCCAATCGAGAAACCACGGCCATCGGTGAAGGCCGGGAAATCGCAGGCAATCATCGCAAAGGTATTGGCGTCAACTGGCAGACTTTCCGGCTCGTCGTCCGGCGCGAAGCAGACTGCGACTTCACGGCCAGCGAGTTCATCGCGCCCAGCTTGCGTTGCATATAGTCCTAGCCAGTATTGGTATGGAAGCAGCACTGCGCCTGACTCAGGAACAGATACCCCACCTTCTTCGTCAGCCACAACGCGAATCCAGCGGTTATCGACGATGTCGCGATTAACGATTACTTGACGAGGTGTCGCCGCTTGAGACATTGATTGATCAGACATCGGCTTTCTCCTTGCGATTGGGTTTACCTTCGTACACTTTGGCTTTGAACGGCTCGGAGCCGATGCGATCGTAAACGTCGATAAAACGCTCGTCGCCTTCGCGGTTGGCAACAAAGACATTGATGATTTTCTCGATCACGTCGGGCATTTCTTCCTGCGCGAACGATGGGCCGAGTACCTTGCCGATCTGCGCATCGCGCCCCTGACGGCCACCCATCGAGACCTGATACCACTCGGAACCGTTTTTATCGACGCCGAGAATCCCGATATTGCCGATATGGTGATGGCCGCAGGCGTTCATGCAGCCCGACATATTCATGTCGATTTCGCCCAGATCGTGCAGGTAATCCAGATCGTCGAAACGCTCCTGAATTGCCAGCGCAATCGGGATCGATTTGGCGTTCGCCAGCGAGCAGAAATCGCCGCCCGGGCAGCAGATCACATCGGTCAGCAGGCCGATATTCGGCGTTGCAAAACCGATGCGTTTGGCCTCAATCCACAGCGCAAACAGTTCGGACTGCTTCACGTCGGCGAGGATCAGATTCTGGCCGTGCGAGACGCGCAATTCGCCAAAGCTGAAACGGTCGGCCAGATCGGCTGCGGCGTCGAGCTGGGCTGAGGTCGCGTCGCCCGGCGCAATGCCGTGTTTTTTCAGGCTCAGCGTCACCGCTGCGTAGCCGGCTTTCTTGTGACCGAAAGCATTGAGTTCAACCCAGCGTGCGAAGGCCGGGTTTTCGGCTTTCTGGCTGGTGAATCCGGCATCGTCGCCAGCGAAGTTCTCGTACGCTGGCTCGGTAAAGAACTGGTGATTGCGCGCGATTTCGTCTTGCGTCAGCGTCATCGGGCCGCCCTTGCTGAACGCCCATTCCTGCTCGACTTTGGCGGCAAATGCTTCGGGCGTCATTGCTTTGACCAGAATCTTGATCCGCGCCTTGTATTTGTTGTCGCGACGACCGTAGCGGTTGTAGACGCGCAATACGGCGTCGAGATAAGACAGCAAATGTTCTTGTTCGAGGAAAGGCTTGATCAGGCTGCCGATCATCGGTGTACGACCCAGACCACCGCCGACGTAAACTTCAAAACCAACGACACCAGCTTCGTTTTTGACGACATTGATACCAATGTCGTGCACCAGAATCGCAGCGCGGTCTTCGACCGAGCCATTGACGGCGATTTTGAATTTACGCGGCAGGTGAGCGAACTCGGGGTGGAAAGTCGACCACTGACGGATGATTTCGCACCATGCGCGCGGGTCGATCAGCTCGTCGTGCGCGACGCCGGCGAACTGGTCGCTGGTGGTATTGCGGATGCAGTTACCCGAAGTCTGAATCGCGTGCATCTGAACCGAAGCGAGTTCAGCCAGAATCTCGGGAACGTCTTCAAGTTTCGGCCAGTTGTACTGAATATTCTGGCGCGTCGTGAAGTGGGCGTAGTCTTTATCGTATTTACGCGCGATTTCGGCCAGTTTGCGCATCTGGCGGCTGCTCAGATGACCGTAGGGAATCGCAACGCGCAGCATCGGCGCATGGCGCTGGATGTACAGGCCGTTTTGCAGACGCAGGGGGCGGAATTCATCATCGGTCAACTCGCCAGCCAGATAGCGGCGGGTTTGGTCGCGGTATTGCGCTACGCGCTGATCCACGATTTTCTGGTCGTAATCGTCGTAAATATACATTGCTGTTTCGATCTCGCTGTTTCAATCACGGAAGACGTGCTGGTAGCCGGCAATCATACCAGCCCCGCCATATGCAGGAGAACGATTATTTTTGAATATGAACCTGCCTCTTAGTTCTAAGGAGACGCTGATTTACTCAAAAACCGATTGAACCACAGAGGCACAGAGACGCAGAAAAATCACAGCTTTAGACTCTTTCGCGTTTGATCTGCATGCAAAGGCGTTTTACTGGTTTTCTCCGTGCCTCCGTGTCTCTGTGGTCGATGTTTTTTTGATTTTTAGTGAATCAATCAACCCTAAGCACGGCACCTTCCCCTATCTGAAGCCCCCAAGCAGGCCAAGCCTATTTCCCGCTGGCAGGCAATCCTCGTTTGTCATGATGCAGATCAGGATTGTCTTACATAGGCACTGGGTTTAATCTTGCGGCTTCACAAGATTCAATCCAAAGAACGCCCGCCATGAGCAGCCGCCAAGCCATTCACCGCCTTGACTATACTCCCCCATCGTATCTGATTGACCGCGTTGATCTGACTTTCGATCTGGACGATACCCAGACCAAAGTCACTTCACGTCTGATCATGCGCCGCAATGCGGGCGTGGCGGCAGGCTCACCGCTGGTACTGCATGGCGAGGAGTTGCGGCTTGAGAGCATCAAACTCGATGGTGCGCCATTGCCAAAGGATGCGTATCAGGTCGATGAAAACACGCTGACCATTGCCGACATGCCCGAAGACGGCATTCTGGAAATCGACACGCTGATCGATCCGGCCAGCAACACCAGCCTGATGGGGCTGTATCAATCCAACGGTAATTTCTTTACCCAGTGCGAAGCCGAGGGCTTCCGCAAAATCACCTATTACCTCGACCGCCCCGACGTGATGGCCAAATTCACGACGACGATCATCGCCGACAAGGCCAAATATCCGGTGCTGCTGTCCAATGGCAATCGCGTCGGCGCCGGCACGCTCGACAAAAACCGCCACTGGGTCAAATGGGTCGATCCGTTCAAGAAACCGGCGTATCTGTTCGCACTCGTTGCCGGCAAACTGGTCGTGCTGTCCGGCACGCACAATACGCAGTCAGGTCGCACGATCAATATCGAGATTTATGTCGAACCGGGCAATCTGGATCGCTGCCACCACGCGCTCGCTGCGGCACAAAAATCAATGGCGTGGGACGAAGAACGCTTTGGCCTTGAGTATGACCTCGACACGTATATGATCGTCGCGGTCAGCGACTTTAATATGGGCGCGATGGAAAACAAGGGGCTGAATATTTTCAACACCAAGTACGTGCTCGCCAAACCGGAAACGGCAACCGACGTCGATTTTGACGGCATCGACGCTGTCGTCGCACACGAATATTTCCACAACTGGACCGGCAACCGCGTGACGTGTCGCGACTGGTTCCAGCTCTCGCTCAAGGAAGGGCTGACGGTCTACCGCGATCAGGAATTTTCCAGCGACATTGGCTCGCGTGCCGTACAGCGCATCAGCAATGTCCGCGCATTGCGCACCAGCCAGTTTGCCGAAGACGCGGGCCCGCAGGCGCATCCGGTACGCCCTGACGAATATCTGGAAATCAATAATTTCTACACGATGACGATTTATGAAAAAGGCAGCGAAGTCGTGCGGATGTACGAAACGCTGCTCGGTCGTGAAGGTTTCCGCCTTGGAATGGATCTGTATTTCAAACGTCACGACGGTCAGGCGGTAACTTGCGACGATTTTCGCGCGGCGATGGCTGACGCGAACAATGTCGATCTGGAACAGTTCGAACGCTGGTACAGCCAGGCAGGAACCCCCAGGGTATCAGCCTCTGGCGTCTACAACGCTGGCGCGCAGACCTATACCCTCACCCTCAAGCAGTCGTGCGCACCGACGCCGGGGCAAACTCAAAAGCTGCCGTTCCATATTCCGGTCGCCATCGGGCTGATCGACCGCCGTGGGCAGGATCTGCCACTCCAATTGGTTGGCGAGCCGGAAAGCACCGCAACAACGCGCGTCTTGCAACTGCGCGAGCCTGAGCAGACCTTCACTTTCATCAACGTGCCATGCCTGCCGGTGCCGTCCTTGCTGCGCGATTTTTCCGCGCCGGTCGTGCTCGAATACGACTACAGCGACGACGATCTGGCTTTCCTGATGGCGCATGACAGCGATGCCTTTGCCCGCTGGGAAGCGGCCAATACCTTGGCGTGCAAACTGATCAAACAGCTCTATGCGCAAGACGCTGCGCTGCCGCTCGCGGCGCCGGACAACTTTATTGCAGCGTATCGCAAGCTGATCGCCAAACCGGCCGGCGAAGCGCTCGACCCGGCGCTGATCGCACTGATGCTGCAATTGCCGCAAGAAAATTACCTGCTCGAACAGCTCTCCGACGTTGACCCAACACGTTTGGCATTCGTATGCCAGAGCATCAAACAGCAAATCGCCCGCGAGCTGCGGCAGGAATTGCTCGCCGCCTACCAGCAACTGAACGACGGAACACCGTATCACTACAACGGCGAACAGGTCGCGCGCCGCAGCCTGAAAAATGTCTGTCTCGATTACCTGGCCGAACTCGACGAAGCCATGGTCGGTAGCCTGCTCGCCGACCAGTACCGCAAAGCGGATAACATGACCGACCGGCTGGCCGCGCTCAAGGCGCTGGTCAATCGCACAGGCGGCGACGGCGCCGAAACGCAACTCGCCGACTTTGCCGGACAATGGATAGACGACGCGCTGGTGATGGATAAATGGTTTACGCTGCAAGCGACCAGCCGCCGCCAGGGCACGCTCGGGCGCGTGCAAAGCCTGCTCAACCACCACGCGTTTTCCTTAAAAAACCCGAACAAGGTACGCGCGCTGATTGCGGCATTCTGCCTGCAGAACCCGCAGCATTTCCACGCCGCCGACGGCTATGCCTACGCCTTTGCCGCCGAGCAGATCATCGCGCTCGACGCAATCAACCCGCAAATCGCCGCACGGCTCGCGAGCTGCTTTAACCGCTGGAGCAAAATCGAACCCAAGCGCCGCGAACTGATGAAGCAGGAACTCGAACGCATCCGCGACCACGAAGGCTTGTCGTCGGATACGTTTGAGATTGTCAGCAAGGCGCTGGCGGGCTGATTGTCACTGGGTTGTTAGCGGTAATGTTCAGATTTTTTGTTGATGCTGTGCCACGCTCGTCGAGCCGGGGCTTAAAAAACCCCGTCCAAGCAGGCCTAGTGAGGCGCAAGACAAATGGCTTTATCGTTTGGCTCGCAACGAGAGAGGGTACGGCGGAGCCGACTGCGCCGGGTTGCCTTTCTTTGCTTACTTTCTTTGGGGACGGAGCTAAATAACATCCCAAAGAAAGTAAGTCCCCGTCGCGGATTGCGACTGTAAACAGCCGTGCCGCAGACACTTGAAACCATCAACACATAATCTGAACACAACCTTGTTAGCAGGGGTATTTGACTGCAGGTCAATATTAAATTGATCTGCAGTCAAATACCCTTAATTAATTCGGCGGGATAGCACCGTAGATTCGATTAGCGCCGCGTAATCGGACGCATGCTGCAAAGCATCCGAATTCGCTTCGCTCTTTCGGCGCGACATAATCGGGTCAATTATTCTTGATTGGCGGAATAGCTCAACGATGCGCGCTTGGCACCATGGCGCTTTGCCGCATACATCCGCAGGTCAGCGCAAGTCAGCAGTTGCAGCTCATTCAGGCCATCATCCGGATAGCTGGCAACACCGACGCTAGCAATCACGGTAATCGAGCTGGTATCGCCTTCCATAGCGACTGGCATACTGATCTGTGCGGCCAACTTATCGGCCACGCCCTGAGCCATGACGGCATTGGTGTTGTCCAGCAGGACGACAAACTCATCGCCACTCAGGCGCGCAACCATATCCATCTGGCGCACACCGGCGCTCAGCCGCCGAGCCACCTCTTGCAGCAATCGGTCTCCGGCGGCGTGTCCGTAGCAATCGTTAATTGCTTTAAAACCGTTCAGATCAAGAAACAGCAAGGAAAACGGGCTGTGTTCGCGCTGCGCGCGGGCGATGGCGTTGCCAATTCGCTCGGCCAGCAGCACGCGGTTGGGCAGCTGGGTGAGCTCGTCGTACAAAGCCATCCGCTTGAGTTGTTCCTGCATCGTTTTGTATTCGATGGCAGAAGCAACCTGAGTGGATACAAACTGCAATAGTTCGAGATCCTGTTTATCGTAGCTCACGCCACCTTCATAGCTGCCCAAGGCCAGCACGCCAAATGTGCCGCGCTCCGCACTCAAAGGCACACCCAGCCAGCTAGTCAGCCTGCGGCCATCAGCATGCGCAGCTGCATCGGACAATTGCTCCGGCTCATTGAGCAGCAGCGGTTCGCCGGACGTGAGAACCTGGTCGAATATGGCAGAAAGCCCCATCGCCGCAGTGTCATGATTTGCAAGCGGATATGGAAAAACCAGTGCACCGCCTTTGCCGGACTGAATGGCAACCGTGAAGGCAGTGGCCGGCAGCAAAGTGCCAATGATCTGGTGAATTTCTCGATACAGCGCAGGCAGATCGTCGGCCCCGATCACCAACTGGGCAATCGCATACACCGCCGCCTGCATGGACAGGGCGCGCTTGCGGACGGTGACATCCCGCGCAACCGCAATGCGCACCCGTTCGGTTTCCGACCATTTCGCCGACCACATCACATCAACCAGATGACCGTTTTTGTGCACATAGCGGTTTTCAAAACCAACCCACGGCCGACCCGACATGACATTGGCCGCTTCCGCCAGAGTACGCTCACGGTCTTCGGGCGCGACCAGAGTAATCATCTCGCGCCCGATCATTTCTGCCGGGGTATAGCCAAACACCCGCTCGCAACCGGGACTCACATAAACAAAGTGCCCCTGCTCGCTCACCACACACACGGCATCCAGCAGCTGGTTCAAGATGCTGGTGAGCAGCGAAGAATGCTTGACTTCCATTTTCATGAGTGTCCAAAAATAAATCGCCACTAGGTCAAAATGCCCAGGGTCTGTTGACGTTTGGTTTAGCAAAGTGCCGACTTTGAGCGCCGTAGTTCTGATTAGCACAGCGTAATCGGACGCATGCTGCAAAGCCTCCGAATTCGCTTCGCTCGTTCGGAGCGGCATGGCTTGATACCTTTATTGGATATTATCTCAAGCCGCGCCAGCACACATGCACGAGTCGATAGAATCGTTTGTCGACACGACCCTGCCCCTCCATACCAAGCCCATTCTCTGCTTGTAAGCATGCCAATCAAATCGATGAATAAATCGTGGTCAAAACGTTCAATCCAGACGTTGCTTGTCGGGTCACTGGCATAATAGAAACGCCCCAGCTTTGAACGAAAGTCATTAACTGAGGGCAGCCTGTCGACGGCCAATTATCTGCCTACTCAGCTTCTAGTACAAAAGTAAGACATCGTATGTGACTGTGAAGCACATGAGCGACTGAGCTAAGCGACCTAGCATAGCCAAAGCTTCAAAAGGCCACAAACCTTCAGTTGGTGGCCTTTATGATTTTTGACTCCTGCCAGAGTAGGGCAGCTTAAGCAGCCAAAACTGCCCGCCTCAACAGGCTGTGATGATTCAAGCCTCAGTGTTGCACGTTGACTGATCGACTCGCTTCAACTTTTCGATATTGAGGATGTGTCTTTCCTCCCAGCAAAGTCCAGTCAATATTCCGCGTGAAATACATCACGAGAGCGAGCAGAGCAAACATCGTCAGGCTACCCATCAGCAAGGCCATGTCTTCCGATTGCAAAATGCCGAACAGCAAACCGTACAAGCCCACCAGTACAGTGGCAAAACCCAGTCCACGACGCCAGCCCGCCAGCACGAAGCTGACGTAATAAGCCTGCAAACCGGCCGAAGCCAGCGCGGCCAGCCAGTAAGCCCGGTTAAAACCGAGATGCTCGGACAGCGACAGCGTCAACAGGAAAAAGATCGCCAGTCCCAAGCCGACCAAACCGTATTGCACCGGATGTACGGCAAGCCGGTGGATGAGCTCCATCAGAAAGACCGCACCGAAAATCAATAGCATAAACAGCTCGGCGTATTTCATCGTTCGCTCGTTGAGCACATAGCGGTCAACCGGATCGATCAGCCGCAAACCGACCCTCGCCGCATTGCAGTTTTCGCTGGCATTGCACTGGGCAGCCTTACTACCACCGGTCGCCAGTTCGCTGGTTTGCCAGCGCGCACTGAAGCGGTCTTTGCCGATGCTGCGCTCCAGCGGCGCAAAATTACCGGCAAAGCTTGGATGCGGCCAGTTGCCCGACAAGGCCACCGTGCTGCTATCGCCCACCGGCTCGATCAATAATTGAGTGCTGCCGCTCAGATTGAGCTTGAAGCTGAAATCAAGCTGTCGGCCTTCGTGCAGCAAAACATCCTGAAGCTTCTGTTCAGCCAGCGACGCATGGACTCCCGCCCCCAGCCGGGCATGCCCGCTGCCCGGAGCAAATTTCAAAGGCTGGCCTGCCGCCACACCCGACAGATGCTGAATGCCACGCACATCGCTCAGGCTAAGCGCTAGATACGGTGCTTGCCAGCGTGTGCTGATCCGTTCGCGATCCGAAGCGGCGCGCGCCTCGTATTGCGTCAAAGCCAGGATCACAAAACGCCCGCTCAATTGCAGCTGGCTGCGGTAAATCGGCGCTTCAAACAGGCCGCGTTTGAGCACTTCGACAGCCAGTTGCCCGCGCGCATCGAATTGATCAGGCGTCAGTACGATCCGGTCTTCGACCGTCGTGTCTTCCCAGTAAGCGGCCTTGTCTTTTGTTGCAGCAATCAGCTTGCTGCTGGTTCGCGTATAAGGCAAAACCAGAAACGGACCGGACAACGTTTGTTCCCCGGCGCTGAATTGCGCAATTTCGGCACGTACCTCGTCAGCGCGCTGTTGCCGCTCGTTCACCAGATCCCGAACCAGTGACAGCACAAACAGCATCGATACCATCAATCCCAGCATAGCCCCCAATTTCATTCCAATTTTCATGACGATCTCCAGAAACAGCCCCATGGCCAATGCGGCGATCATGGCGTGGCAAAATGGAGAGACAATGTGTGAAATGTGGAGATTGTGTGAAGACGCCCAGCCCAATACAACGCAAAAAATCTGATGAATTAAGCCTGCGGTAGCGTGATCACCACGTCAACGCCACGCTCGGCTGCGTTGTCCAGCGTGATGCTGCCGCCATGCAGCTGCACAATCGTTCGCGTCAGCACCAGCCCGAGTCCGGTGCTTTTCTGGCCGCCCGGACGGGGCAGCGAGTAAAAACGGTCAAAGACTTTGGCGATGGCATACTCAGGTATTGCCTCGCCGTCATTATAAATATTGAGCTTCAGCCACATACCCCTGGCATCGCGGTACGATTCAAGTGTCAATGCAATTCGCCCATCGGCGGCGGTAAAGTCCAGCGCGTTCTGCAATACATTGCGGATCGCCTGCCCGAGCAAAAAGGCTTCGCCATACACCGTATCGTCGGCTGCTTCGGTGCGCAATGAAATCTGTCTTTGCGCCCGCAGGCTTTCCAGCGCGGCCAGTTGCTGTTCGATCAGCGCGGTCAGCGAAAACGCCTGCGCCTGCTGCAATTCATGGCGTGCCTCGATCGAAGCCAGTTGCAACAGATAATCGACAATTCGCTGCATCCGCCCTACTTCGGCGTCGATATGCTGCAAGAACCGGGCACGATCGGCCTCGCCCAACTCGTCGTGCAGCACTTCGGCTGAGGCGCGAATTCCGGCCAGCGGCGACTTCAATTCGTGCGTCAATTCATGCACATAGTTTTCGATATACGCTTTGCCATCGAGCTCGTCGCGCATCGCGCCCAGCGCGGCGGCCAGACTGGTCAATTCGCGATTGGCAATAAAACGCGGCACCGCGACACTCTGGCCTACGCTGACATTACGAGCAAAATCGGTCAGTTGCGTGATCCCGCGGCTAAGCCACCACGAAAACAGCGCCCCGGTGCCCAGCCCCAGCAGCAGAACGATCAGCACCAGCCGGGCGAGTTTTTTCTCGCTGCGTTCGATATAGGGCTGCATCACCAGATTCGGCCGGCTAATTGTCAGTACGCCGATCACGCGATCACCATCCCGGATCGGCGCGGCGACGTACATCACCGTCGACAAGGGATTTTTGGGGTCGGCCTGCGTGGTGCGCGCACCGTATTGTCCGCGCAAAGTCAGCGCGACATCGCGCCAGCGGCTGAAATCCGCACCGACGGATTGTTGTGCCGAATCGAGCACGACCACGCCGCGCGCGTCAGTGATATACACGCGCAAATGCGTGCGATCATGTGCCATTCCCCAGACCTCGGCTTGTGGCCGACGCAGGCCAAATTGCGCCAGTGCACTGGCAAAGCGGCCATCGTTCAATTGACCGGCGATGAAATCGGCCTTGACCATTTCGGCAAGCAGATTGGCGCTATCGAGCAGCACTTCTTCGGCTGACTGCCGCATCGCCGGCTTGATCTCGTCGCGTACAACGGTCAAAACATAAACAGCCAGCAGCGCGACCAGCAGAAAATAGCCCAGAAAAATCCGCAAAGAAAACCGCACCGCCATCCTCCCGTTCCCGCGCAGCGCGGAAATCAATGCCTAATCGATCGCCAGCGCGTAACCAAAGCCGCGATGCGTCGCAATCGGATCAAGATCGCTGCGAATCTGGCGCAATTTGGCACGCAGGCTTTTGATATGGCTGTCTATCGTCCGCTCGAAACTGTCTTCGGCCGCATCGCCGAGTACATCGAGTAATTGCGAACGGCTCAAGACGTGTCCCGGATGCGCCAGCAGCGCAACAATCAGCCGGTATTCGCTTGGAGTCAGCACCAGTATTGAGCCAGAGAAGCATACCCGCCTTGCTGCGGCATCGTGAACAAATAAAGCCTGCAGCGGCGCAGCCGGCTCGGCGGCTGCCGGAATCGCAGTATGACTGCGGCTGCGCTTCAGAATGGCGCGAACCCGTGCAGCCACTTCGCGCGGGCTGAATGGCTTGACAACGTAATCGTCGGCCCCCAGCTCCAGCCCCAGAATCCGGTCAAACTCCTCGGCGCGCGCGGTCAGCAACAGAACCGGCATCTCGCTATGCCGGCGCAGGCGTTTAAGCACCTCGAAACCGCTATCGTCAGGCAGCCCCACATCCAGAATCAGCAAATCGGCTGGCAGCCGGATCAGATCGGACTCTCCCTCGCACGCCAGCGAAAAATGGCTCACTTGCCAGCCCTCGCGCCGCAAGGCAAAACCCAGCGTATCCGCAATGGCCGGTTCATCTTCTATTAATACAATTCGGGCAGTCTGGAGCATGAGCGACATGAATAACGGGGGATAATGATTGTAACCCTGTGCGTTGCCATGTGTGCGAATCTCGGAGCCAAACCGAGGAGAACAATGCACAATCCTCAAAGATCAACCAGCATGCCCCAAATTTACGGTCAGAAGCTCAGCAGATACTCCCGATGTGATGACACCGAGAACGAGCGTGGGCGAATTTTTTGCACGGCAGAGATCGCCGCTTCAGCATCAAGGCCACGCTCCAGCAGTAGCTTGGCAATCATCAGCCCGGTACGGCCAGAGCCGCCTTTGCAATGCACGGCAATGGTTTTGCCTGCGGCGAGCATTTGCAGGATGTCGGTACTGTGCAATGCCCACTGGCTAGCAAACTCTGCGTCCGGTGCGGCGTCGTCCTCAACCGGAAAATGAAACCACGCCATACCCAGCTCGGCACAGACTGCGGGCAAATCGGCGACTTTGTTTTCCTGCAGCTCATGGCTCGGCATCAATGTAATCACAGCGGATGCGCCAGCGGCGTGCAAATCCTGCAAAGCGCGGCGTAAATCGGCGTCTTTGGTGCCGGGGCAAGGGGTAAAAATCAGGCCGCCGCCTTCAGCTAAAGGCAGGATGTCGTAGGGGTGACTCATAGTGTTTCTCCTTGATGATCGGTAATGTATACAGGCGCAAAACCGCCGCCTTGCGTTCTGAAATTGGTCGTTTGCCCGCTGTACAGGCGGGCGGCAAACAGCTGGATTTCGCCGCGATAGACATAGGCGCGAATATCGAATTTCAAATCGGCGCTCTGGTTTTCTTCAATCGCCACATAACGCTCGCTCGGCGGCGCAATGGTTTGCGCGACGTAGTTAGCCGCCAGAATCTCGCCCCACACCCGTTTGGTCAGTTTGTCGCCGCGATACGCGGCTTTGCTGCCGTAGCCGCTGGCCGGTTTGAAAAAGAGCTGCCGCCGCTGCGCCCACAGTTCATCGGCATTCGCCAGAGTGACTTGAAAAGTACGCGGGATACCCGCGAGCAAGGTAGCGATGGTCGAATCTGGCAGTGACAAGCTCGCCAATTGCTGCGGCGAGCTCAGCGCAGCAAGGTGACGCTTATCGGCGTACAGCGCATGCGCGCGCGGCGTGGGTGTGATCACAACATCACCGGCGGCAAAAGCCTGCCGCAAGGCTTGGGTATTGGCTTGCTCGAAATAGAAATCGGTCAGGCGGTTGTAGACCATATCAATCGCCTCATCGCCCTGCCACAATTGCCCATCGTACCAGCGCAGCTCGCCCGGATCGGCAATCTGGCAGCGGATGCCCGCCGCTTCAAACAGGCGCTGAAACAGCAGAAACTCGGGGTAGAGGTATTGCTGATCTGGTGCTTCATCAATAATCGCAATGCTGCGCGGGCGAGCTGTATCACGCTGCGCTTGCCATTCCTGCTCGAACATCGCCAGCCATGTGCTTTCCAGTTCATCCAGCGTTTTGGGCGCGGCAGTCAGCGGTGGGCAGGCTTTGCAGCACGCCGTTTGCGCGCGAGCCAAGGCCAGATTGAGCATTGCGCCACCTGCATTGGTGTTGATTTCAATCAGTTGCGGCCCGTCCTCGCCCAGATGAAAGTCGTAACCAAAAAACACGCTATCCTGGCCAAAGTCGATTTGCGCCGCCGCTGGTGCATTCATCAAAACCTGATTTTGCCAAGCAGGCATGGCCACCAGATCGCTGATCGCGCGGATGATAGCCTGCATCTGATCGCGCTGCGCTGGCGTAATAAACACCATCGTCGCCGAAAATAAATGCGGGCGGCTTTGCGCGATCTCGTCGGCCAGCCCGATCAGATCCGGGCTGGCTTCCAGCTCGGTTTTGAGCAAGGCTGGATTTAAAAACCGGCAAGCGCATTGCTTGTTCAGCCAGTCTGCGCGGCAAGGATCGATCCGTTTTTCAGCAGTAGTCATGCGGCGTATTTCCGTTTTTCTGAGAGCAACCTACAACATGGCTTCGCGGGCAAGCCCGCTCCTACACCCCGAAAAAGTCCCCTTGGCGGACAAAATTCAAACCTTAAAGGGCCAAATCAATCAGCAGAAGATCAGTAATCGGACAACAATTAACCGCCGTGGACAGGACAATCAGTGCTGACCATGCTCGGCCAGCGCCAATAAGCGTTGCACGCCAATCGGTTCTTCCTGAAGCAAAGGTACGACGGCATAGCGCTGCGCGTGCTGATTGACGACCAAGTCAATTTCGCGCAATTCGTTTTGCGCACGTTGCCGCAACAGCGACGATCTGGCACCCGCCATCGCGACGCTGTTATTAATCACCCACGCCCACGGCGAAATGCCCGCCCGTTGCAAATCGGCTTGCAGATTGGCCGCTTCGAGCACCGGCGTGGTTTCCGCCAGCGTAACGAGTAGCACTTTGGTTTGTTTCGGGTCTTGCAATTGCATCATCGGCGTCAGGTAATGCAGCTTGGCCTGATCCATTTTTTTCGCGACTTCGCGGTGATACGCACCAGTGGCATCGAGCAGCAATAGCGTGTGGCCGGTTGGTGCAGTGTCCATGACGACAAATTTTTTGCCAGCCTCGCGAATAATGCGCGAGAAGGCCTGAAAGACGGCGATTTCCTCGGTACATGGCGAGCGCAGGTCTTCTTCCAGCAAAGCTCTGCCCTGGGTATCAAGCTGCGCACCTTTGCTGGCAAGCACTTGCTGGCGATACTGCTCGGTGACTTCGTGCGGATCAATCCGGCTTAGCGATAAATTGTCCAAGCTGCCGACCAGCGTTTCACTTAAATGCGCAGCGGGGTCAGACGTCGTCAGATGAACCGGCAAGCCGCGATGCGCCAGCTCAACGGCGACTGCGGCAGCCATCGTCGTTTTGCCGACGCCGCCTTTGCCCATCAGCATCACCAGACCATGCCCATCGGCGGCAATTTCATCGACCAAGGTTGATAAATTGGCGGCTTCCAAATGAATCGGGTTTGAATCGTCAGCCGTCGCTGCGGATTGCACGTCGGCAAACAATTGCTGCAAAGCAGGCAAACCGACCAGATTAAACGGTTTCAGAGCCAAAACGTCAGTTGGTAGGTTTTTCAGGACATCGGGAATATTGGCCAGCGCCGCTTGCTCGCGCTGTGCTATCGCCGCCGCCAGCGGATCCTGGCTCGCTTCGGACTCCGGCAATACGCCATTGATCACCAGATATTGCTGCGCAAGACCAATAGAGGCCAGCTCCTCATGCGTGCGCGCCACTTCACGCAAAGTCGCTTGCTGGGCACGCGCGACCAGAATCAGGCGCGTTCGCTGCGGATTAGCCAGCGCATCGACTGCCGCCTGATATTGAGCTCGCTGTTTTTCCAGCCCGGCCAGTGGGCCAAGACACGAGGCATCGCCTTTTCCCTCGGCCAGAAAACCGCTCCACGCGCCCGGCAATTGCAGCAGACGTATCGTATGACCAGTCGGTGCGGTATCAAAAATGATGTGATCGAACTCGGCCGTTTGCTTCGAATCAATCAGCAGTGCGGTGAATTCATCAAATGCCGCAATTTCGGTCGTGCACGCACCAGAGAGTTGCTCTTCAATGCTGCGCACCACCGCATCGGGTAAGACTCCGCGTACCGGATCGACAATGCGCTTGCGATACAGCTGAGCAGCCGCTTGCGGATCGATTTCGAGCGCCGCCAAATGAGGAACGGCTTCGATATCGGTGATCCGATTGCCAATGGATACACCAAAAACCTGCCCGACATTCGATGCCGGATCGGTGCTGACCAATAAAACGCGCTTGCCGGATGCCGCCAACTGGATCGCCGTTGCGCAAGCAATCGACGTTTTACCCACACCACCTTTGCCGGTAAAAAACAGAAATCGCGGGGCTTGAGCAAGAAATTTCATCACATTCACTCCGGTGTGACTGGCAGGCATTTATGGGGCAATGATTAAGCTGATTAGGCACCATTTCAGCAAATCGTCGTCATACCGACGAACGCCGGTATCCAGAGCACAGCTTAAACACACATTGCAGCTGGATTCCGGCTTGCGCCGGAATGACGAAACGAGGGGTTGCTGAAGTAGCTACTCAATCAGGATGATTAATTGCAGCGGCCCGAGCATCCGCAGCCTGTCGCACCTGCTTCTACCCCATCTGCCAGCCCGGCCCAGCGCGCCAACTCGGCACGCTTGGGGTAACGTCCAGCCAGCGCCATTTCACCATCGACCAGCACCAGCGGCAAAGCCTCCGGCCCTGAGCGAACCAGAAATGCTTTCACAATTTCATTGTCGGCAAACGCCATCGGCTGCTGTGCCAGATTAAAGCGCTCGATCTGCACGCCCTGCTGTTTTGCCCAATCCACATCGGCCGAAAAATTCACCAAGGCCTGGTCAACATCCTCACCGCACACGCCTGAGCTGCAACACATGGCGGGGTCATAAATTTGAATCGTCGTCATGATCCTTACTCCGTTTCTGGGCAGCAGCGCGCAGGTAAAACTTCGGGCGCGCAGCCCGATTGTGCCCGCAAATCCAGACATTGCTCGGGATGCCCCTCGCAACATTCTTCGGTCAGATAGGCAATCAAATCGAGCATCAGCGCCAGATTGGCGCGATAGCGCATATAGCGCCCTTCCTGCTCGACCGTGGCCACATTGGCGTGCACCATCGCTTTCAGATGAAAGGATAAATTGGTCGCAGGCAAATCCAGCGCAGCGGCGATCTCCCCGGCGACCATCCCGGTTTTTCCCTGTCGCACCAGCAGGCGATACACATCGAGCCGCACACCGGACGACAAAGATTCAAAAATAGTCGTAGCAATATTTTTTTCCATAACTCAACTATACAACAATAATTGAAATATTGAATCGGTATTGTTACCATCAATCACAACCACATCCAAGCTCTCACGCTCAAGGAAACAGCATGACCATTAAAGTAGGCATCAACGGCTTTGGCCGCATGGGACGTTTAACGCTGCGCGCAGCGTGGGGCTGGCCGGAGATCGAATTTGTCCAGATCAACGACCCGGCGGGCGACGCGGCCACGCTGGCGCATTTGCTCAATTTCGATTCGGTACATGGCCGCTGGGCGCACGAGGCTCGCAGTGAAAATGATGACATTGTAATCGGGAGTCAACGCATCAAAACCACCCGCAATACCGCGATTGCCAACACCGATTGGTCGGGCTGCGATGTCGTGATCGAAGCCTCGGGCAAAATGCGTACCACGGCGCTGCTGCAAGCGTATCTGGATCAGGGCGTCAAACGCGTCGTCGTCACCGCGCCGGTCAAAGAGCCGGGCGTACTCAATGTCGTCGTCGGTGTGAATCATCATCTGTTCGATCCAAGCAGCCATCGCATCGTCACCGCCGCGAGCTGCACGACCAACTGCCTCGCACCGGTCGTCAAAGTCATCCACGAGCAGCTCGGCATCCGCCACGGCAGCATGACGACGATACACGATCTGACCAATACGCAAACCATCATCGACGCCCCGCACAAAGACCTGCGCCGCGCGCGTGCCTGCGGCACCAGTTTGATCCCGACTTCGACCGGCTCGGCCACCGCAATCACCGAGATTTTCCCCGAACTGAAAGGCCGCCTGAACGGCCATGCGGTGCGCGTACCGCTAACCAACGCCTCGCTGACCGATTGCGTGTTCGAGCTGGAACGCGCCACGACGGTCGAAGAAGTCAACGGCCTGCTCAAAGCCGCGTCGGAAACGTATTTGAAAGACATCTTGGGCTATGAAGAACGCCCCCTGGTGTCGATCGACTACCGCGGCGACGCACGCTCATCGATCATCGACGCACTCTCGACGATGGTGATTAACGGCACGCAATTGAAACTGTACGCTTGGTATGACAATGAGTGGGGTTATGTGAACCGCACTGCGGAGTTGGTACGGCAGGTGGGGTTGGCGGATCAATAAAAATTCGCAGGAGTATTCGTTTGTAGGTCTTTCTGTAAAAGCCCTTCATTAATATACCCTCAAGATAACCGACCTATGTGCGAACCCCTAGAGTAAATTCATTTTTAATAGCGAGCGAATTTATGCGATTGTTTAAATATTTCCATCCTGACAGAACGGATGTACTACTAAATGGGATGATCCGTTTTTCATCGCCGAAAATTTTAAATGACCCCTTTGAATTAAAACCGTACATCTCAGGGATTGCTGACAATGATTATCTGGGTGCTCAATTTGAAAAAAATTTCACAGCACTAATTGAAGAAGAATATGCTCAATCACCTGAGCAATTAAGGCTAGCCGTTTCTTTTGAAAAATTTCAGCAATTTGCCGAAGAAAGAAAATCTTCGGTTCTTCATGGAGTTAGAGAGCACACCAAGAAACTCACGCCAAAAATAAACTCCATTATTAACAATAAATTTGAAGAAATTATTGGTATTCTTTGTTTTACTGAATCTGCTGAGAACATTTTGATGTGGGCGCATTATGCTGATTCGCACCAGGGCTTTGTTGTTGAATTTGATGAAAATTCGCCATTCTTCAATCAAAGAAAGAGCGATGAAGATGAAATGCGCCACCTTCGGAAGATTGTTTATAGGAATGAGCGTCCTGCAATTAATCTGACAGATATTGATGATTTGTCATCATTTCTAACAAAAGGTATTGACTGGAGTTATGAACAAGAATGGAGAATGATGCTTCCTCTTGTAGATGCAAATAAAGTAATAGACGATGGATCTAATAGGATTCATCTTTTTCATTACCCTAAAGAAGCTATTCGTTCGATAATTTTTGGATGCCGCTCAAAGGTAGAAACGAAAAATGCTGTTTTTGATGCTATTGGAAATTTAAATATCCCATGCTATCAAGCAAAAATTAATGATATGCACTATAAACTTGATTTCCATCCCATTTCAAATCGTGAATTAGACAGTTAATGCCATCCACCCTTTCCCCCGCCATTCGCCAATACCTGATCATCACCGGCAACTACTGGGCTTTTACGCTGACCGATGGCGCGCTGCGAATGCTGGTGGTGCTGCATTTTCATCAGCTTGGCTTCTCGCCACTCAATATCGCGCTGTTGTTTCTGTTTTACGAAGTGTTTGGTGTCATCACCAATCTGGTCGGTGGCTGGTTGGGCGCGCGGATTGGCTTGAATAAAACGATGAATATCGGCCTTGGCCTGCAGGTGATTGCGCTCTTGGCGCTGACCGTGCCAACGGCGATGCTGTCGGTGCCGTGGGTGATGGCGGCGCAGGCACTATCGGGGATCGCAAAAGATCTGAATAAAATGAGTGCGAAAAGTAGCATCAAGGCGCTGATTCCGGCGGGCAGCGCTGAGGCCGAGGGCAAGCTGTTTCAGTGGGTGGCGCTGTTGACCGGCTCGAAAAACGCGCTGAAGGGCGTTGGTTTTTTTCTGGGCGGCATTTTGCTCGCGACCTTGGGTTTTGCTGGCGCAATGTGGGCGATGGCGGGCGTGTTGTTGCTGGTCTGGATTGCAAGTTTATTGAACCTGAAAGCCGACTTGGGCAAAGCGAAAAATAAGCCCAAGTTTGGCGACGTTTTTTCAACCAGCCGTGCAGTCAATATTCTGTCTGCGGCGCGGCTGTTCCTGTTTGGCGCGCGCGATGTGTGGTTTGTCGTCGCGCTGCCGGTGTTTATGGCGACGACTTTGGGCTGGGCCGATTGGGCGGTCGGGACGTTTTTTGCCTGCTGGGTGATCGGCTACGGCGTCGTGCAGTCCCTCGCGCCCTACCTGACTGGCAAAAAGTCGGGCAAAGTACCCGATGGCCGTTCCGCGATGTGGTGGGCTTTGCCGCTGGCGATTTTATCGGCGGGTATTGCTCTGGGGATTAATTACAGCCTAAATTTGGAAGCAATACTGGTAGGGGGTCTATTGTTTTTTGGCGTGCTGTTTGCGATTAATTCATCATTGCATAGCTATTTGATTATCAGCTACGCGAAGGAAGATGGCGCTTCGCTCGACGTCGGTTTTTACTATATGGCCAACGCGATGGGGCGGCTGATCGGAACGGTCTTGTCGGGCTGGGTGTATCAGGCGGCAGGCTTGGCTGCGTGCTTGTGGATTTCGGCGGCGTTTATCGCGCTGGCAGCGCTGATTGCGGCGTGGCTGCCACGTCACCAGAGCGCAGAATCTATCGGCTAGCAATCCGCTCAATAAAACGAAGCATCCAATCACGGGTATTTAACTGCAGGCTATTCCAAGATTAGCCTGCAGCAATATACCCACCAGGGTTTTACCAAGCTTAAGCGATCACGCGAAACACTTCCCAGCGTGGTGTGCCGGAAACGATATGCGGTTCGAGCGCTTTGCCCCAGGCTTGGTGCGCGTCGATTTTGCCCAGTTTGTCCCAGGCGCTGTTCAGTTCGGCCAAATCGGCAATTTGTATTTCGGAAACAATCAGCGATTCATTCGCACCGATTGAGCCATTGAGCAGCCGCACCTTGTCGGCGCTCCAGCCGATCTGGCTGCCGATCTCGTTCATCCATTGCTGCATCAGCGCCAGCGCTTCGGCTTTGTGCCCGAAGCGGGCGTCTATACTCCAGCGAGCGACCATCATGATATTTACTCCTTTTGGAACAATCACTTAACAAAGGACGGTTGTCCTCAGTGATCTCACGCTAGTTCAGTAACAGCGCCGATACCAGCCACGATGCCGCAGATGGGGCAGTCAAATCGACAGGCGCAACGGCTGGCAACCTTTCATCGCGCCCGGCTGCATCTCGTCGATCTGTTAGGCATTTCGTCGCACTCCCCGGCTCACTTGATCAAGCGCGCCTAAAGTAGCGATATCGACCAGGAGGCCAGCGATATGTCAGCGCTACAGATCAAACAACTCAATAAACATTACCAGCTCGATGCGATCCGCGTTCCGGCGCTGATCGACATCAACCTGGACATCCAGCCGCAACGCTTTACCGTGCTGTCGGGCCCGTCGGGCAGCGGCAAAACCACTTTGCTCAATTTAATCGGCTGCATCGACAAGCCCGATTCGGGCGAGATCATCATCGCCGGGCAAAACACCAAGGCGCTTAGCGACGACGCGCTGGCCGATTTTCGCTCGCGCCATATCGGTTTTATTTTCCAGAATTTCAACCTGCTGCCGGTACTCAATGCGTTTGAAAACGTCGAATATCCGCTGATTCTGGCCAAAATGCCCGCCGCCCAGCGCAAATCTCGCGTGATGACCCTGCTCGACGCAGTCGGTTTGAGCGACAAAGCGCGCAACCGCCCCGGCCAGCTCTCGGGCGGCCAGCGTCAGCGCGTCGCGATTGCCCGCGCGCTGGCCACCGAGCCGCAATGGGTGCTCGCCGACGAGCCGACGGCCAATCTCGATAGCCAGACTGGCGCTGCGATTATCGAGCTGATGCGCCAGATGCAGCGCGATTTGCAAGTATCTTTTGTTTTCTCGTCGCACGATCCGCAAGTGCTCGCCGCCGCCGATGATGCGATTTTCATTCGCGACGGCCGCCTCATTTCCAGAGCGCAATCTACTGCGCCGACCACGACAAAAACACTGGAGCTCGCAGCATGAACACGCCCTCACTCGCCTGGCGCAATCTATTGCGCAATCGCCGCCGCTCGCTGACGACCTTGCTCGCCATGGTCATCGGCGTCGTCGCCATCCTGCTGTTTGGCGGTTATAGCGGCAATATCAATCTGGGGCTGCAAACGGGATTTGTGCGTAGCAGCGGGCATTTGCAAATCCAGCGGCAGGATTATTTCCTTTACGGCAGCGGCAATCCGACGGCGTATGGCATTGCGGATTACCAGAAAATCATCGCCATCGTTAAAAACGATGCGGTACTGGCTCCGATGCTGACCGTCGTCACGCCGACGCTCAGTTTAGGTGGCATCGCAGGCAATTTTTCGGCCGGCGTTTCGCGCACGGTGCTCGGTAGCGGCGTCATCGTTGCCGAGCAAAACCAGCTGCGCCAGTGGAACGACTACCACTATCCGGGCGCCGCCAAGCTCTCGCCGCTGACCGGCAGCGCCGACAATGCCGCGAGCATCGGCACCGGCGTGGCGCGGGTTCTGCAATTGTGTGACGCGCTGAAAGTGAAAAATTGCGCCCCGGCCAAAACAGCCGCCAAAGCAGTGGCAGCGCAAACACCTGCGGCTGCAGCGCCAGCCGATATTACGGCACTTTCTGCACTGGAAAATACGGTTAAAAGCACGTCGAACGACACCCGGATCGAACTGCTCGCAGCCAATACGCACGGCGCGCCGAATGTCGCCGCGCTGAACGTCGTCAAAGCCGAAAACTACGGCGTCAAAGAGCTCGACGATCTAGCGGTCACGCTGCATCTGAAACAGGCGCAACAGCTGATTTACGGCGCGGAGCAGCCGCAAGTCACTGCGATTGTGCTGCAACTGAAACACACGGCGCAAATCGCCGTAGCGCAAGCGCGTCTGGCCGAGTTGATGAAAACCCAGCTGGCCGGCATGGCGCTCGAAGTACACGACTACGCGACGCTGAACCCGAGCTACGGCCAGATTACCGGCATGTTTGCTGCGATTTTCGGCTTTATCGCCTTGCTCATTGGCGCGATTGTGCTGTTTACCGTCGGCAATACGATGAGCATGGCGATTGTTGAGCGCACCGTTGAAATCGGTACGCTGCGCGCCATCGGCCTGCGCCGTGGCGGGATTCGCCGGCTGTTTGTGTGTGAAGGTGTGCTGCTCGGCGTGGTCGGCGCAGCGCTCGGCATCGCCATCGCGCTGGGTCTGGCGTACGCGATCAATCACAGCGGATTAACGTGGACGCCGCCGGGCAATTCCGAACCGGTCGCGCTGATGGTTCGCGTTTGGGGTGAGCTGCGAATGATCATCAGCACTGCAGTCGGGCTACTGATCGTCGCAGCGATTTCAGCCTGGTGGCCAGCCTGCCGCGCCGCGCAGTTGAATATTGTCGATGCGCTGCGGCATGTTTAATGAAAACCAAGTACATCAGGCATGAGGCTGTATTCCCCCCTTTGGAAAAGGGGGGTTAGGGGGGGTTGGCGCTATTTCAGCATCGATAGCAGCTCAATCAATGCAGAAATCCCCCCTAGCCCCCCTTCACGGAAGGGTGGAACAATTAAAACCTACACACCCATGGGTATCTACACCTAACCTCTATTTAAATTGATCTACAGAGAAATACTATCCAGGAGTATCACCATGCATCACTCAATCATTCTACTGATCATCGGCGGCCTGTTTCTGGGAATCAATCTGGGCTGGTGGCCGAATGCCTTGAGTTTGCTCTCAACCTGGTGGCCGCTGATTCTGATTGCGGTCGGCATCGCTGGCTTGCTCAAACCCGAATCAATTCGCTGTGGCCGGAGAGACAAGCATGAAACGCTTTAAACCATTTGCGCTGTGCGTCACTTTACTCGTCGCCAGCACCAGCTTTGCGGCGCAGCCTGCACAGCCGTCAGCGCAGGCGCTGCTCGCCGCGAGCGACGCGATCCGCAATCCGGCGCAGTCGTTTGGCCTGACCAATACGTTGATCGAATACCGCGACGGCAAGCAGACTGACACGTCGACGCTGGCGATTTATGCGCGCGCCGATAGCAAAACCGGGCAGTTTCGCAATCTGATCCGCTTTGTTTCGCCGCAGCGCGACGCGGGTAAATTGCTGCTGAAAAACGGCAATGATTTATGGTTTTTTGACCCGGCGAGCAAGGCCAGCGTGCGGATTTCGCCGCAGCAACGGCTGCTCGGTCAGGCGGCGAATGGCGATGTCGTGACGGTCAATCTCTCACTCGATTACACCGCGAGTCTGGGTGGCGAAGAAACCATTGACGATGGCGAGCGTCAGCAACGCAGCAGCTACCGACTCGATCTGAAAGCCAATAATACCGAGGTGACTTATCACCGCATTGCCTACTGGATCGACCGCGCCAATAGCCGCCCGATCAAGGCCAAGTTTTATTCGGCGAGCGATCGATTGCTCAAAACCGCGTATTACCGCCATTTCAAGCTACAGCTCGGCATCGAGCGCCCGACCGAAACGGTGATTATCGACGGGCTGGATCCAAAATGGGTGACGGTGATGCGCAATAGCGATCTGGCCTACCGTGATGTGCCGGAAAGCTGGCTGCAGCGCGATTATCTGCCGCGTTTTAACCCCGAACAAGCCACAGCACAAGCCCAGTAAATCATGCTCCCCCTTGCCGATTTTCGCCGCGCACGTTGGCTCCTTCCCATGATCGCCGCCTTGGTCTGCGCCAACGCCGAAGCTCAGCCTGCTGATCCGGATACGCTGGATGCGCTAACGCTGGCCGATAGCGTTCAGCTTGATCCGGCCGATCAGGATGCACAAAAATCATGGCGATTTTTTATCGAGGGTATGGCCGGCCAGATCAATCAGCGCAATGGCTTGGACGATATACATCCAGCCCGTATTTCTTTTGATCTGAATCTGGATTACCGCATTAATCAAAACTGGCGCGCCGTTCTGGCCGACCGGCTTGATTTAAATTGGCAAGGAAGGCAGGACGAGCAAATCAATACCTTGAAAGAAGCTTATCTGAGCTGGCAGGCGCAGCCGGATTTCATCCTCGACGCGGGACGGGTCAATCAGCGCAACGGCATGGCGTTCGGCTATAACCCGAGCGATTATTTCAAAGCTGGCGCGGTGCGCTCGGTGGTGTCGATTGCGCCGGCGAGCTTGCGCGAAAACCGGCTCGGCTCCGGCATGCTGCGCGGACAATACCTGTGGGCTGGCGGATCGCTCAGCGCGCTGTTGTCGCCTAAACCCGGCGATCAGCGTGAAACTGCGCCGTTTGCGCTCGATTTTGGCGCGAGCAATCCGGCCAATCGCTGGCAAATTGCGCTCAGTCAACGCTGGTTTGACGGCTTTGCACCGCAGTTTTTGCTGTATGGCGAAGAAGGCCGCGAGGTGCAAATCGGCGCCAATTTAAGCTGGCTCGCCAGCGACGCGCTAAGCACTTACCTCGAATACAGCGGCGGGCGCGGCCCGAGTCTGGCTGCACAGGCCTTCAAACAGAACAGCGATGAGCGCTTTTATTCGCGCCTCGCCAGCGGCGCGACGTATACTTTTCCGGCCAATCTCAGCATGACGCTCGAATATCAATACAATCAGGCGGCACTCGATGGCGACAAATGGCGTGCGCTCGCCAGCGACCCTGCCGCTTACTGGGCTTATCGCGCTGAAGCTTTTGAAATGCAGGATAATCCAACGCAGCACGCGCTGTTTTTTCTCGCGAGCTGGAATAACGCGCTTTGGAACAATTTTGACGTAAGCTGGATGCTCAAACGCGATCTGGTCGATCAAAGCATGCAAAGCTGGCTCGAAGCCCGTTACCATTTCAAATCAGCCGATCTTGCGCTGCAATGGCAATATCAGGCGGGCGACGCGGGCAGCCAGTTTGGCGCATTGCCGCAAAAATCGAGCGTGCAAGTGCTGGTGAAGTATTATTTTTGAGTGGGCTTAAGGATTTCCTGATTAGGTAGCTATCTCAGCAAATCGTCGTGCCGGCGAAAGCCGGTACCCAGAGCGCAGTTCAAACCAGCGCCGCCGCTGGATTCCGGCTTTCGCCGGAATGACGAAATGAGGGTTTGCTGAAGTGGCAACCTAATCAGGAAGGATTTTGACTTTGCTTCCCCCCTAGCCCCCCTTCATCGAAGGGGGGAACTCAAGTCAAACCTGCTTAAGTAAATGGCATTACCCTTAGCCCCCCTTTTGCAACCCCACTTCGGGGGCAGACGAGGGGGAAGCTAGAATCAAAACCCTTAAATTGAACTGCATTTATTTTTAAGCAAACCGTGTTACCCGAGGTGCTATGTCGATTTTTTCCAGCCGAGCCGATCTGGCCCAGACGCATTGGGCGCGCGAAATCGGGCTTTTATTGCTGATCAATACGCTGATCGCACTGCTGCTGACCGTACTCGACGGGCGCGATAGTCTGGCGTGCAATTTGCTGATTTCGCATTGCATCGGCTTTTCGATAGGCCTGCTCAATGCTCTGTTTTGCCGTGGCCGACCCGACTGGGGCTGGAGCTGGCGAACGCCGATTGTGATTCCGCTCGGCATTTTGCTCGGGTTTAAAGTGGCGCACTGGCTCGGTGCGCCCGATGTGCTCAGCCTGATGATCAATAATCCGGAAACGCAATGGCGCTGGATCGCGACCGCGCTGATTGTGTCGTTTTCGGCCTGTGCTTTTTTTGTCGTTTTCTATCATTCGCTGGCGTATAAAAACGCGCTCGAAATCGAAAAACGCCAGCACGCCGAAGCGCGTCAGGCCGAAGCGAGCGCGCAGCTTGCGATGCTGCAGGCACAAATCGAGCCGCACTTTTTATTTAATACGCTCGCCAATGTTCATAGCCTGATTGCCCGCGACGCGGCGCTAGCGCAAACGCTGCTCGAGCATTTGAATGATTATTTGCGCGCCAGCCTGTCGAGAACGCGGCAGGCGAAAACCAGCCTCGCCGATGAAGTCGATCTGGTGCGCGCCCTGCTCTCGATCAGCCAGATCCGGCTGGGCGAGCGGCTGAAATATCGTTTCGATATTTCAGCATCGTTGATGCAGGCGCAATTACCGCCGCTGCTGTTGCAGCCGCTGGTCGAAAATGCGATCGAGCATGGCATTGAGCCTGCGATTGACGGCGGCAGTATTCTGATTGAAGCGGGCAGCGAGGATAGTCCGGCTGGAAAAGTCCTGATTTTGCGCGTCACCGATAGCGGGCAGGGTTTGCAAAATACCGGCAGCGACGGGCTGGGGCTCGCCAATGTCCGTGCCCGGCTCGCGAGTTTATACGGCGACGAAGGACGGCTGGCGCTTTACCCAAATCAGCCGCACGGCGTCATCGCCGAACTGCGGCTGCCTTTGCGCACCATTGAACCTAACAATGAGCCTAGTGTATGACCACTGCCCTGATTGCCGACGACGAACCGCTGCTGGCACAAAACCTGTCCGAGCGCCTGCAAGCCTTGTGGCCGCAACTCAATATCGTCGCCATTGCCAAAAATGGCGTCGACGCCAGCGCCGAGCTCAATCGCCTGCAGCCTGAGCTGGCTTTTCTCGATATCCGCATGCCGGGGCTGACCGGGCTGCAAGTCGCTGGCGCGCTGAAAAATACCCGCGTGGTGTTTGTGACCGCTTATGACGAATATGCGGTAGCGGCGTTTGAAAATAATGCCGTCGATTACCTGCTCAAACCGGTTAGCGACGCGCGGCTGGCGCAATGCGTCGCCCGATTGCAGCGCGAAACCGCCCGCACCACGCCGCCCGATCTGGCCGGACTGTTGCAACAACTGGGCGCATTGAATACACCGCAATTCTTGAGCTGGCTGATGACGGGTCTGGGCGAAACGACGCGGCTGGTGTCGTGCGATGAAGTACTTTATTTTCAGGCCAACGAGAAATACACCGAAATCATCACCGCCAGCGAGCGGCATCTGATCCGCACGTCACTCAAAGAATTGCTGCCGCAGCTCAACCCGCAGCGCTTTGCGCAAATCCACCGTGGCTATATTGTCGCGCTGCCCGTCATCGCCAAAATTGATCGCGATTTGCTCGGACGGCAACGCATTCACCTGAAAGGCAGCGATGACGTCTTGCCACTCAGCCGCAGTAATGCGGCGCAATTCAAGCAGATGTAAAAAAGGCTCGCAGAAACTGCGAGCCTCTCAATCCAACGGGTATATCAATGCAGATCAGACCCCCATTGACATAGCAGGCAATACCCTATTGAACTGTCGTATTGCCTGCGCCTTCGCTGCCGGCATACAGCGCGCCAATATCGACCGGATCAAAGCTGTATTCTTTGCCACAAAAATCGCAAACGACGTGCACATGGCCGCGCTCGGCGAGCACTTCGTCAACTTCATCGCGCTCCATCAGCTTGATCATGCCGCCGACGCGTTCGCGCGAACAGGTGCAGGCAAAACGTGGCGTTGCCGGATCAAAAACGCGAACCGAGTCTTCGTGGAACAGGCGGTACAGCGTTTCGCGCGGTTCGAGCTCAAGCAACTCTTCGTTCTTGACCGTGTCAGCCAGCGTGACCAGATGCTCCCAGGTATTTTCCTGATCGTCAGACGCCGGCATTTTCTGCAGCATCAGCCCTGCGGCCATGCCATCTTCGCAAGCGAGCCACAAGCGGGTGTCGAGCTGCTCCGAATGCGTCATGTAATGCTCGATAATCTGCGCGACCGACTGGCCGACTTCCATGCCGACGACGCCCTGATACGGCTCGCCGACGGTCGGGTCGAGCGTGATCATGCAGCGGCCACGCCCCAGCAGCTCGGCTAACGAGGTCTGTGCGTCAAACGCGGCGATTTTGTCGTCGTCCCAGCGTGCCGTGGCGCGCAAGGTCCGCTGGCTGCTCACTTCGACGACCAGCAGTTGCAAAGCGCCCGTACCGTGCATTTGCAGCACCAGCGTGCCGTCGAATTTAAGCATCGCCGACAGCAGCGCACCTGCGGCCATCAATTCGCCGATCCGGGTTTTGAGCACGGCCGGATAATTGTGCCGCGCCAGCACTTCCTTGTATGTCGCATCGAGCTTGACCAGCTCGCCACGCACCGGCGCTTTGTCAAACAGGAAACGCTCTAGAACATCTTTCATTACTTCAACCTTTGTAAACGGTAGCAGACTTACGCAGCCAGATTTTTATCTGGCAACAACAGCCATCATCAGGAACTTTGTTTCACCAACTGGTAAACACTCATCGGCAAGCTGGAGCTGACATCAAAAGCGCAACCGGCTTCGATACCGACTTTGGCCAGTCCTTCGGCGTCGAGCTGATCGTACAGCGCGTGCATCGCGCCAATCGCAAAATCGCGGCCGCTGCCCATCGCCCAGAAACGCTGAAATTCATACACTTCACGCAGACTGTAAACGCCGAAAATACCGTGGGCATTGGCGATCAGCACCGTCATCTGGCTTGATTCGTACGGGTCGTCCTCTTCCTCTTCGGGTTTGAGGTAGAAGTCTTCCTTGAGCTTGGCGTGCAATTTTCTGAATGATTCGAAGATGGCGGCGCGGCTGGAAAAATCAAGGTTCTTGATTTTTTTCAGCGCCGATTGCAGCACCAGATCGTGCGCGGCGCTGCCGCAAATGGCGAAATAATTGCCTTCGTGCTGGAAGATTTTATTCCAGCGCACATCGTCAACCGCGCCCAGGCGCATATCGCCAAAAGTAGACTGGCTATCGGCGGCAATCGCAATCTGTCCGTCTTTGTGCACGACAACGACCGTGGTCATAAAGCTACCTGCTTTTCTGCAAAGTCGTCAGTCTGCCGCCTCAGGCTTGGCTTCGTCAACCTGTTGCCCGGGCGCGCTAAAAATACCACCAATGGGTATGCAAACAAAACCCAATATCAAAAGGGCTTGCAGTAATATACCCACAGCACATCAGCATCCGCTTTGGGTTATTTTCCGCACGACGCCGCTCATTCGGAAAAACGCCGCAAGGTCGATTTCAGCGGTTCCTGCGCTGACTGACCGCTCGACAATTTGCCACCACCATTCATTCGCCCAAAGTACAGCTTTTCAAACTGCCGACGGCCCGCAGCACTAGACTAAAGGCATCGCCGTTATTGCTTCCGCAACCATGCCAAGCGCTAAATCACCCAAACCGCTATTGCGTCACGCCCATGCCTTGCCGCTGGCCGATGTTCTGTCGCACTGGTCGGTCAGCCTGAAATCGGGACTCAATACAGCATCAGTGACGCTGCAGCGGGCACACTTTGGCCGCAATGAACTCCCCGAAACACAAAATCGCAGCGCGTGGCGGGTGTTTCTGGCGCAATTTTTCAACGCGCTGATCCTGGTTCTGCTCGGCGCTGCGCTGCTGTCGGCGCTAATCGGCCACACCACTGACGCAGTGATTATTTTTGGTGTCATTCTGATCAACGCGCTGGTGGGTTTTTATCAGGAATACCGCGCCGAACAGAGCCTGCTGGCGCTCAAGGCGATGCTGCCACCGCAAGCCTGCGTACGGCGCGAAGGCTGCCATACGCAAATTGACGCGAGCGACATCGTTCCCGGCGACGTCGTCGTTCTTGAAGCGGGCGATCGTGTTCCCGCTGATGGCCGTATCGCGCTGGCCACCGGGCTGGAAATCGACGAATCAACGCTGACCGGCGAATCGCAGCCCGCCAGCAAGCAGGTTTGCGATTCGCTCGCACACGATGCCCCCCTGGCCGAGCGGCACAATATGGCGTTTATGAACACACTGCTAACGCGCGGGCGGGCCGAAATGATCGTCACCGCGACCGGCGCGCACACCGAAACCGGGCAAATTTCGACGCTGCTCGCCAATAGCGGCGAAGTGGCAACACCGCTGCAGCGGCAACTCGATCAGCTGGGCAAAAAACTCGGACTGATTGCCGTGCTGATGGTCGTCGTGCTTGCGCTGCTCGAGTGGCTGCGCGGCATTGCGCTGACACACATCATTCTGAGCACGATTGCACTGGGCGTGGCGGCCATTCCCGAAGGATTGCCGGTCGTCGTGACCGTCACGCTGGCGCTGGGCATGCACCAAATGGCCAAAAATGGCGCGATTGTAAAACGGCTCGCGAGCGTTGAAACGCTGGGCTGCACGACAGTGATCTGCTCGGATAAAACCGGCACACTGACGCTGAACCAGATGACGGCCAGAACGCTGTATTACCAGCAACGCCATTTCACTGTCGGCGGAGAGGGTTATCAAACTGCTGGACAGATCACCCCGCTCGACAATGCCGCGCCACCCGATTTATCGCGCCTCGCGACCGCGCTGCGCGCGTGCAATGACAGCCAGCTGCACGACGGGAAAATCACAGGTGACCCGATGGAGGCAGCCTTGCTGGTGCTGGCCGGAAAAATCCCCAATGCAGCGACCAGCGTGCCGCCCAGAATTGCCGAAATCGCTTTTGACAATGCGCGCCGCTATATGGTGACTTTTCATCAGGATGGCGATGGCATCACGCTGTACGCCAAAGGCGCGCCGGATGTCCTGCTTGATTTATGCCGTTATCACGATGAGACACAAGCCGATCCAAAAACGGGCTCCGAACTGATCGAGCTGGATACCCGTGGGCGTGAAATGATCGCGCAGGCGTACCAGAATCTGGCGACACTGGGATTGCGCGGTCTGATGCTGGCGAGCCGCAAAATGACGAGCGCCGAATTTGCCGCACAGGCGTTGCCCGATCACCTCCACGAGTTGACTTTTCTGGCGCTGGTCGGACTGCAGGATCCGCCACGCTGCGAAGCGGGCGAAGCCATTGAACGCTGCCATAGCGCCGGAATCGCAGTCAAAATGATTACCGGCGATCATCAGCTGACCGGCATGGCGATTGCCAGCCAGCTCGGGCTTTCAGGCCACAGCATGACCGGCACGGAGCTGGAAGCCTTGAGCGAAAAAGAGCTGGCAGCCCAGGTCGACGACATTGCCGTTTTTGCCCGCGCATCACCGCTGCACAAGGTCAAAATCATCAATGCGCTGCAAGCACGTGGCCATATCGTTGCGATGACCGGCGACGGCGTCAACGACGCGCCAGCGCTGAAAACCGCCGACATCGGCGTCGCAATGGGCAAGCATGGCAGCGCGGTCGCCAAGGAAGCGGCGACGATGGTGCTGACCGACGATAATTTTTCCACCATCGTCGCAGCCGTGCAGCAGGGGCGCGCGCTGTACGAAAACATCCTGAAGTTTCTGCACTTTCAGCTCTCGACGACCATCGGCGCCGTGCTGACGGTCTTTGTCGCGCCGCTAGTCGGATTGCCGGCGCCGTTTACGCCGATCCAGATCCTCTGGATCGCGATCATCATGGACGGGCCACCGGCGATTTCGCTCGCGCTCGACCCGGCACGCGCCAATATCATGCAGCAAAAACCGCGCGACAAAGCCGAACCGGTACTGACCCGCGCCCGCCTGATCCGTGTTCTGGCCTGCGGTGCGACGATGATGGCCGGCACACTCGGCGTGCTGCATTATGGTTTAACCGGGAGAGTGCTGGAGGAATTCACGCCGGACGACACCCAGCGCGCAGCAACGATGGCGTTCACAACTTTTGTGCTGTTCCAGTTTTTCAATGTTTTTAACGCCAGAAACGAAAGGAGCAGCGCACTCAATCGCGACCTGTTTAGCAACACAATGCTCTGGTTATCGCTCAGCTGCGTGCTGGCGCTACAGGCCATCGCGGTGCACTGGCCGCCAGCACAAGCGCTGTTTGCCACACATGGCATGCTCTGGAGTGACTGGCCGCTCTGTATCGCGGTGGCCAGCAGCATCTGGCTGCTGGAGGAGGCAAGGAAATATTTATTTAGGATCCGTTGACGTTTGGTTTGTGAGCCAAGCAAACACCAACAGAGCCTAACTTAGCGCATTATTGCAATTCCACTTTCAGCCAGACGCTGAAACGGTTTTGCTGCGCCATTCGGTCAGAACTGTCACTGCGGCTGTCCGAGGTGCTGAAGGTCTCGCCAACCGGTATCCACTCGCCCAAACGCCCTTCGACTTCGCTGTAGACGCGGTGCAGATCAATGCTGCCGTCGGCGTTGAAGCGGCTGCTTTGCGGCGCCAGCTTCAGATTCACCCGGCCGTCGCCAAGCAGCGTGGGCGTCGTATAAAAACCGTTGCCTGCCGATTGCCAGACACCGCCGTGCAGCACGATCCGCTCATCATTCCGCCCGCCATTGCGATCAATAAAGCTAACTTGCGGAATAAACCGTTGCTGCCCGAGCATGATCATTGCAGCGCTGCCATCAAGCGTCGTCAGCATCTGGCGGCTATTGGCGCTGCCATTGCGGCGCGATTCGTCGAGCGCGATGCCGATTTGGGCGTTTGATCCCTGATTACTGATAATCACTTTGCCGTCGACGTCCACACTCCGGCTTTGAGCCGCCACAATGGCGCGCTGCTCGACGGTGATGCGCAAGCTGCGCGTTGCCACATCGAGCTGATCGGCCAGCGCACGAATCGCAGCAAAGCTCGCTTCATCGGGCGTACTGACGATCAACTGGCCGGAAAAAGCACGGATCGTCGCCTGTGGAAAAGCTTCCTGCAAAGCCGGCGCCAACTGCGTGGCCAGCTTGTGCCGAGGAGCAAAGCTGTCTACATAGTCGGCGTGCGCAACAGCAAGCGACAAAAGCAGGGGTATAGCTATCAATGCTTTGATACATTTCGCTTTCATAAACATACCCCCGTTCAATTTCAGACCAGCAATAACAAAGCCACCGCCTGTGCTTCGACCGCCTCACCCTGCCCGACCGGGCCGAGCTTTTCATAGGTTTTGGCTTTGACATTGACGCAAGCCGGATCGATGCCCAGATCGGCGGCGATATTCAAAACCATTGCCGGGATATGCGGCGCCATTTTCGGCTGTTGAATCAGAATCGACGCGTCAACATTGCCAATCTGCCAGCCCGCCTCTCGCACGCGCCGCACCGCCTCGCGCAGCAACACACGGCTGTCGGCGCCTTTAAATTCCACTGCCGTATCCGGAAAATGCCGACCAATATCGCCCAGCCCCGCGCCGCCCAAAACCGCGTCGGTAATCGCATGCAACAGCGCGTCGGCATCCGAATGGCCGAGCAAGCCTTTTTCATAGGGTATATGCACCCCACCCAGAATTAACGGGCGCTCCAGCACCATACGATGCACATCCCAGCCTTGGCCGATGCGGAAAGGTAATGTCATTTCTATATCCTTTTCTTTAAATGCACGAGGGTTTTGTAGGGTCGGCTTCAGCCGACATGCAAACTATTTTCAAGCCATACCGCGTCCCACCAAGGATAATCACCAATATTTTGCACCAATCCAGCCCGAAGTGGATTTGCCACAATATACCGCGCAATCTGCTGCAGATTTTCATTCGCGCGCACAGCATGATCATAAAAACCTTTTTGCCAAACCGTACCGGATCGGTGCAAATGGTCATTGATTAATTTTGCACTGCGACCTTTCAAACTTTGCATCACACCAGCCAAATCTCGTTCGGATTGCAAAGTAAACAGCCAATGAAAATGATCTGGCATCAGCGCCCACGCGAGCGAGTCGACGCTATTGGCTTCATGCAAAGCGCGCATCTCACGAATCACAATTCTGGCCAAGGCGGGAGACTCAAACCAACGAGCACGCCTATAAGTCGTGCAAGTAATATGATAAGCCTGATGCGTCATACTGCAGCGGCCTTTCAGCAAATCACTACGTGGCATGGCCGCTTTCCTTTAAAGCAAAAAGGTCGGCTAAAGCCGACCCTACTTATCTAGCCCCAACCAACCTGCGCAGAGCGTTAGCAAAATGCCTAAATCAGCAATCACAACAGCGGCAATTTGCCCATTTTGGCATTTTCGCGAAAAGTTAAGCCTTATAGTCTTACGAATCGCAAAGCCTTGAGACACTAAACAGCAAAGCAAAAATACAACTAAACCAATATAACCATCGACAAAAAACGATAACCCTAAGCAAACGAAAAGCGAAATGGCATGTAACTTCCGGTAAATTGCGGTCTCTTTCATTAGTCGCCCCTGCTCTTCTGCAGTAAGTTCTTTCAAAGACCACTCCGACACAAGCCCTGCTAAACCAAAACCAATGACTAAAAAGAGAAACGCCCACATCTTAATGCTCCCACGATGAAATTCGACTCACTAGCCGCGCAGCAACAACCCCGCCAGCACCAAATCCTGCGGGTACGTCACTTTCAAATTCCACGGGCTGCCCATAATGAGTTTGGGTGATTGACCGAGTCGTTCAAGCGCGCTGGCTTCGTCGGTGATTTCAAGAACGTGATCAGGCAAAGCGTCTTGCAGCGCAGCGAGCAGCTCGCTATGGCGGAACATTTGTGGGGTTTGCGCTTGCCATAATCCATCGCGTGGCGTGGTGCGCGCAATGCGTTGCTCAGCCGCAGCAATCTTCAGGGTATCTGCGACGGGAACAGCCAGAATACCGCCTACAGCATCATACTCCAGCCGGGTAATCATCTCATTAACCTGCGCGCTGCTCAGGCATGGGCGCGCGGCGTCGTGGACCAGCACCCAGCAATCTTCATTAGCGGCGATTTCACCAATGGCAGAAATCCCCCCTAGCCCCCCTTCAATGAAGGGGGGAACTAGATCGCTGGCGACTGATGCATGACTACCAGAGTCAACGCCACCGATTCCCCCCTTTGACAAAGGGGGGTTAGGGGGGATTTCTACCATCGCAGCTAAACCGTTCATCACCGATTCGGCACGACTGGCGCCGCCGACACGCAGCACTTGCAAACGAGTCAAATCTCCCAGTAATTCTAACCAGTCGTAGCTGCCCCACCATTCATCTTCGGGCGATATCACGACGATGACCTGATCGACCTGCTGTGCGCCGAGCAGCGCGCGTAGCGTGTGTGCGATCAGTGGCTGGCCGAGTAAATCGAGGTATTGTTTGGGCGTGGCGCTGGCCATGCGGCTGCCGCTGCCGGCGGCGGGAACGAGGGCGATTTTTTTCATGAATCTCACAACAGAGCGACTTGGTGCGCCGCTAAAAATACATTATCAACCAAGCGACATTAAGTAATGTGGGCAAAAATTTTGGCCCAAGGCCACCCAGTCACGCAAGGCGCATGCGACGCCAGTACTCACGTACGGCGAGGCGAAGTAAGGAATCGTGGCGTGACGGAGCTTGGCTGCTTGCAGCTCTAGCGCAGGCCGTGGCCTCAGGCCAGAAATTTTGGTTTAACACTTAGCCACCCAGCGCGATACAGATGATGGCAACCGCTGCACCGAGCGCGGCAAAGCTAAATCCCATCCGGACCGGCGGATAACCAACCCAGCGCCCCAGCCCGATGCCGAGCCAGAACATCATCACGATGGCGACCAGCTGGGTCGTACGCAGCGCGACTTGCGCGGCATCAATGAACAGGAAGGGCAAAACCAGCGGCAAGGTTGCAATGGTATCGAGCAGCCAGATTGCACCGGCCGCACGCCAGTCTTTCAGCGTCAGTTTTTCCTGAACCAGCGCGCCGTTTTTGCCGACAAATTCGCGGTAATTTTGCAGCGCAGCGGTGTCCAGATGGTTCATCAGCCCTTCAGGTGCAACGTCATCGAGGACGGCACGGAAGGCTTCCGGGGTTGGTGCGCTAATGAGCTGGTTGCGCACCTGCACCTTGCGTGCGCCGGTCATTCGCGCGTTGATCAGGTAAACCACCGCGTCGACAAAACCCCAGGCGATATTGCAGCCAAAAGCGGCGACCAGCAACTCGTGCGTATCGACAGTTTTATTGCCAATCGCGACGGCGGCGGTGACCGACAAGGTCATGATGACGGCGAACAGCAATTCACTGGCGGTTTCGAGTGGGTCCAGCGAATGGATACGTGGAAATGACATGGTGATGCCTCCTTGATCTGCCTGCGATTATTCCTCATCCGGATAGGCAAAATATACGTCGCGGATCACCACATCGCCACGTGCTTTTAACCAGGCGGCGATCAGGTCAGCGACCGGCTGATCTTCGAGCGCAGCGACGCCGTATTGACGCACAAGCAGCCATTTGGGTGCTTCGCTGGCGACGTTGAAATCCAGATCTGCAATGGGCAAGCCGGCTTTGGCCGCCAATTCCAGCAGGGTATCTTGCGCTAGAGAATCAGGTACTTCGGCTTCAATCACATACGTGGCATGGGTACCATGCTGCCAACGTTCGAGTACTTCGTAAACCGGATATGCCACACCGTCGAGCTGACGCTCGCCGCGCGGTACTGCATCGAGCAGCAGAATGTCGCCGTGACCGATTTCCAGATCGGGAATCGGCACGCCAGTGACCAGTGCACGCGCTGGATCGAGCCTCTGGCCGAAAACGACCTCCTGATGCTTGCCAACGCGAATGCGGATTGCGACGAGCTCGCCCGGCACCGGCTGAGCCAGTTGCCCGGCCGAATAGCTCAGCGCTAATGCCCGCCACGCTTGTGCTGCGGTTTCCCAGTCGCGATTAGCGGTCGCAGCGATGCCCAGATTCCAGCGCGCTGCTTCGTCGTCGGGTTTGAGCGCCAGCGCTCGCGCATTGTGGCGTTGCGCCAGCGGCCAGTTGCTCGGCTCGCTGTTTTTATACAGCAGCGCCAGATCATAATGCGTTTGCGCATCCTGTTCGTCGATGGCGAGCGCGGCGAGAAAATGCTGTTCGGCCTGCGCCAGATCGCCCTCTTCCCACGCAGCATGCGCGGCAGTTTTCAGTTCGGTGGTATTCATGCAAACACTCATCATTATTTCCCAGGGTCAAGCTCAGGCTTGGGCAGGCTTTGGCTCGTAAATGCGCCAGAGGCAATCCGCCTTGTTGATTTTGTCCAGCTCGTCCAGATATGCGCTATGCAACGCCAGATCTTCTGCGCTGGGCTGCGTACAAATCAGCGGCGCACGCTGACTGCGACGAGCAGCATTGGCTGCGGTTTCCTCTGCAGTTGGCGCAAAATCGATCAGCAGGCTGTCTTGCCCGCGCGTCATCGCCATATAGACTTCGGCGAGCAGTTCGCAGTCGATCAGCGCACCGTGCAAGGTTCGCCCCGAGCGGTCGACTTCGTAGCGATCACACAGTGCGTCCAAACTATTGCGCTTGCCCGGCCACAGGTCTTTGGCCATTTTCAGCGTGTCGGTGATGCTCTCGACATAATCTTCGATTTTGCCGCGCCCGAGCAGACCCAGCTCCATATTCAGATAGCCCACGTCAAACGGCGCGTTATGAATCACCAGCTCGCTGCCTTTGACGAAGTCGAGAAACTCGTCAACGATGACGGCAAATTTGGGCTTGTCAGAGAGAAACTGCGTGGTCAGTCCGTGGACATTCAACGCGCCCTCTTCCGAATCTCGGCCGGGATTGATATAGCGGTGCAAATGACGGTCTGCTGGCGAGAGCTTGCGGTCTATCATTTCGACCGCAGCGATTTCCAGAATGCGGTTGCCGTCTTCGACGCGTAAACCGGTGGTTTCGGTATCAAGAAAAATTAATCGATTAGCCATGTTTTTGCCATTGCTGGCGCGCGATTCAATGATCCGCCATTGTAATGGATACCGGCACAAGCTTCAGGGTTTCAGAGCCGGCAATTGTTGCGGCCATAAAAAAAACCCGCCGAAGCGGGTTTTTTTTGCGACTTGATGCAATTAAGCACGAACGCGTTTGAACGCCAGACCTTCCGCATCGAACAGCATGCTGTGCTGCTCTGGGAATTTGATACGCACTGAATCACCATATTTCAGGCCAGTCATATTGGATGGCAGTTTTGCACAAATGATTTCGTTAATGCCTGGAATTTCAACATAAGCCAGAACGATATCACCCAAGTGTTCGGTCAGGTCAACGCGGGCAGGAATGCCGGCTGGATCATTTTCCTCACACAACTCGATATGCTCAGGACGAATACCCAGCGTTACTTTGTCGCCGACTTTGGCTGCTGATGCCTGCACTGCTGCACGCACCGTAATACCTTTTGGCAGGCGGATAACTGCAGCGCTTTGCTCTACGCCAACAACTTGTGCTTCAAAAATATTCATTTTTGGCGAACCCAGGAAGCCTGCTACGAACAGGTTAGATGGGTTTTCGTACATTTCCAGTGGCGTACCAACTTGTTGAATCACGCCAGCGTTGAATACCACGATACGGTCAGCCAAGGTCATCGCCTCAACCTGATCGTGTGTTACATACAGCATCGTGGTTTTCAATTCTTGGTGCAATTTAGACAATTCAACACGCATATTCATCCGCAATGAAGCGTCCAAGTTCGACAATGGCTCGTCGAACAGGAAGACTTTCGGATTACGAACGATAGAACGACCGATCGCGACACGCTGACGCTGACCACCTGACAATGCTTTTGGTTTGCGCTCGAGCAAGTGAGTCATTTGCAGAATTTCAGCGGCTTTTTTCACGCGCTGGTCGATTTCTGCTTTGGGTGTACCTGCCAGTTTCAAGGCAAAGGCCATGTTATCGTACACAGTCATGTGCGGGTACAACGCATAAGACTGGAACACCATCGCAATCCCGCGTTTTGACGCGTGAATATCGTTAGCCAGTTTGTCGCCGATGTACAACTCGCCTGAAGTGATGTCTTCCAGACCGGCAATCATCCGCATCAGCGTTGATTTACCGCAGCCTGATGGCCCTACGAATACAACGAATTCACCGTCTTTAATTTCCAGATCAGCGCCTTTGATAACGCATACGTCTTTGGTGTAGTTCTTTTTGATATTTTTTAGAGTTACGCTAGCCATTTTGATTTCCTTAATTCTGAATTGGGTATTTTGTAAAGCGCCAATGCACGGGCATTTTATTTAACAGCACCATCCATGCCGGAGATAAAGTAGCGCTGAGTGAAGGCGAAGAAGATCAGTACAGGAATAACCGTCAACACAATCGCAGCCATCAAAGTGTTTTGCGAACCAGACAGCGGGCCAGTCAAATCGTTAAATACACCCACGGCCAATGGCTGCATGTCTTTTGCACGCATCACAATTGAAGACCAGATGTATTCATTCCACTGGTTAACCAGCGTAAAGATCGCCAAAGCCGCAATAGAAGGCGTAGTCACTGGCAACATCACGCGCCACAGAATTTGCATCTCGGTCGCGCCGTCAACACGGGCTGCATCGATCAGATCTTGTGGTACCGCTTCAAAAGCCTGTTTCATCAAGAAAATACCGAAGGCACCCGCCACACCTGGCAATACCACGCCCAGATAGCTATTCATACCAATCAGTTTTTTCCAGGTAGCTGCATCGCTGCCAGTCAGCGTCAATTGCAACCAGTCAGCAAAGTTACCCAGTTTCACAATCGTGATGTAGTTAGGTACCAACGCGGTTTCCTGAGGCAGCATCAATGTTGCAATAATCGCAACAAAAATCAGATTGCGGCCAGCAAAACGCATACGAGCCAATGGGTATGCCGCCAGAACGGAAATAACCACCGTGCCAATCACTGCCAGAGTTGTAATGATGACCGAGTTTTTGAAATAGGTTGAAAACGGAATTTCAATAAATACCCGCTCAAACCAGGTCAGTGTTGTTCCTATCCCATAGCTGCCATCTGGATTGGCTACGTGCGGCAAGAAGCTGTCCGGGAACAGATAGGCGTATGAACCATCACTGGAAAGGCCGAAAGAGACCGCCCACAGCAGCGGAAATATCGTAAACAAGCCAAAAGCTGTCAAGCTTGCATACTGGAGGATCAGGCCAAAGGCGCGATTCAGTTCCTTACTTTTAAACATGCTATTTTTCTCCAAGAAGCTGCTTATTTTTCGCCAAAGAAGCGGAATTGGATAATGGCCAGAATCATGCAGAAGAATGTCACAACCAGACCTGCTGCTGCCGCAACGCCAAAATCAAAATTACGGAAGGCTTGGTCATACACATAGAACAGCGCAGTGTAAGTTTCAGCTTTACCATCCGTCAGAACCAGCACTTCAAGGAATACTTTCAACGCACCAATTGTCGACAGCATCGTACATAGCAAGATGGTTGGTTTCACCATTGGAATCGTAATTTTCCAGAAACGCTCCCATGCATTAGCACCGTCAAGAATTGCAGCCTCTTCAACCTCTGCCGGAATCGCTTGCAAACCTGCAAGGTAGAGAACCATGTAGTAACCCAGACCTTTCCAGAAAGTAAAGATCATAATCGAGTACATGGCGATATCAGGGTCGCCCAGCCAGTCAATATCGACTAATTGTTCTTTTGGATAAATATGGAAAAAGTGAACTATTTCACTCAAAAAGGCATTAAGCATACCGTCGTATTTAAATACGAACTGCCAAACAATACCGGCAATCGAAATGGCAGTAATCACCGGAATATAGTAAACCGCACGAAAGAAAGTCATGCCGGCCATTTTGTTATTAACCAGTTTGGCAATCAGCAATGAACCCAACTGGATCGCAGGAACAACCAGCAAAAACAGTAAAGAGTTTTTAACGGCCTGATGGAACAGATCTTCTTCCCAAATTCGACGGAAGTTATCAAAATTATTCCACGTCGTCTCTCCCCCTGAAATCTCATACTGATTAAAAGCTAGAAAGGTATTGAACCCGACCGGCCAAAATACAAAAATACCCATCAAGATCAAGGCGGGAGCCAAGAAGAAATAGGCCATAAAGTTGGAGTTTTTCACGTTTCGACTCTTCGGTGCGTTACAGACAAGGTAGATAATAACCCAATATTAGGCGCTTGTGACTTGATATTAACCAAGGACTCGCAAATTTCGAACGCCGCATTATAACTTAGTCAACCCAAAAACTACACACTCCCTGCGGCTTTTCCATAGAGTAATTAACAAGCAAAACTAACTGACAGAACAAGCACTTGCAAACAAACAATTCAGCAAGAAAGCCTCACTGCAATTACAAAGAGCTTAAATATAAACCGCAATTCAATTAAAACACTTATTTGAAACTCAACCCCGTATAAAACAAAAAAGCGGTAAGTGTCATTTGACACTTACCGCCCAATATCTAACTAGCTAATATTATTTAGCAGAAAGACGTTTGTTAGAATCAGCAACTGCTTCATCCAAAGCTTGTTTTACAGAAATACGACCTTGCAGAGCAGCTTCGATTTTTGCGTCCATTGCTTTAGACAACGCGCCTTCATCAACAGTACCTGGCAGATCTTTCAGGAACAGGTGACGAGTTTTGTCGATAACCAGACCACCCATTTTGAATGCTTTCTTGCCTGGGTCAGTCATGTCATTCAAAGATGGATCTTTAGAAGCTGCAGCATTTGCGTTCTTAGTAGAAGCGAATGTGTAAGAAGCTTTAGCGAATTGCTCTTGAGCCCACTCACCAGTGATGAAGTTACCAACAACACCTACAGATTTCATATCTTTCTGGCCTTTTGGAACTACGTACATAGTAGTCCAGCCGCCAAATGCCAATTTACCGTTGTCACCCAATGGGAAAGTCGTAACGTCAGCAGCTTTGTAAGCAGCTGGGTTAGCGTCTTTGATTTTCTTAACTGCGTGGCCGCCTTCAGCGAACATGCCTACGCCGCCGTTAGCGAACATAGCGATTTGTTCGTCAAAAGTCAGGTTAGTATCTTTAACGATAGTACCTGCTTTGTAAGCATCAGCAAATTTCTGAACCAAAGCTACGTGTTTAGGGCTGTTGTAAACAGCTTTGCCGTTTTGGATAACTGGCAGACCTTCGAACATAAACCAACCAGTGAAGCCGTCTTGCAGTTTAGGAGCCCAACCTGGCTTGCCAGTAGCTGCGTGGATTTTCTTAGCAGCAGCAAATACGTCGTCCAGAGATTTGAAGTCTGGTTTCACGCCAGATTTAGCCAACATGTCTTTGTTGTAAACCATTACGGCAGTAACTTGGTAAGAAGGGAAGCCGTAGATTTTGCCGTCAGTAGTTGCATTAGCCAAAGCTGCGCCAGTGAATTGCGCTTTGTTGATGATGCTGTCAACTGGAGTCAACAGCTTAGGAGCCATTTCAACCATCCAGTTAGTTGGAACCAGAGCCAAGCCTGGTACGTTACCTTCAGCTACAGCAGCAACGATAGCTGGCTTCATTGCGCCCCAACCCAAGTCTTTCTGAGTAACTTGGATGTCTTTGTTTTCAGCGTTGAATTTTTCAACAACTTGTTTGTGGTATGCATCATAAGTTGGTGCCAACGAGTGAGACCAGAACTCAACTGTAGTTGCAGCTTGAGCAGACATGATTGAAGCGGCAAATACAGCAGCACCAACGAGAACAGAACGCTTAAAGTTCATAACAACTCCTAACATGGACATGAATACGAGCAACACGGCGGTCGCAGAAAAATACACTCGGCTTACAAACTGCAAAACAACTTTAAAACACAAGAAATTTCAGCGTCAAGCCCATTCTCTGATCAAGCAAAGAAACAAGAAAGACTTGACATTAACCACCCCAAGAAACCTCAGCTTTTTCTGTAGTAAAAACAGCAAAAAACTGACAGGCAAGCTCTCAAAGTCATCACTTTGCCGAAACCACGGAGGCTAGATTACCGCAATTTTCTAAGGCGGTGAACATCGTCAACACGCAAAAAAAGGAGGCATTCCCACCAAAAAACCGACCTCTGACAGAAAGCAGTCCCACACACTTTCTCCGCCTAAGTAAAAATATGTAGGAAAAAACCCTAACGCACAAAAAATACTACATCACTCAAAGCTACTGAACGCCAATTAGCCATTAAAATCATGCCATTACAAAACAAACGCAACGAGAGATTCGTAGGAAAAATCCAGTTTTTAACGCCATCTTTTTATAAAAGTACAAATACAAAAAGGCAGCACCACGGATCAAAGCAAGCAGAACCCAGTTCAAAACCAACAGACCAAAGGTCTTTCGAACGATTTTTTATGTGTTTTTTTGTATCATCAGTGCAACATTCAAATAAAAAAGGCGCCCCACCTTCCGTGGGACGCCTTTCAAAAAACAGAAAAAACCAATTCTAGCGATAAAGTTCAACAACAAAGTCGTAGTAATCACTACGAAACCAGGAATGCGTCAACTCGATGGCAGTACCATCCTCCAAAAAGCCAAGCCGGGTCAAATGCAGCATGGCAGTGCCGACTTCAATACCCGTAAATTTGGCTAACGCTTCGGTCGCATTGACTGCGCCAATATTCTGGATCGCTCGCACCACACCCAGATTCGCCTCACGCATGAAGTCATACAGAGATGCTCCGATTTTTTCAGGATCAGAAACATACTGCTCAGGCAACGTAGTGCACTCCACAGCCATGACAACTTCATTAGCCAAACGCAAACGCTCCAAATAAGCCACTCGGCTATCTGCAGCCAGGTTCAGGCGCAAAATTTCTTCTGAGTTTGCCTGCCTGATTTCACGCCTGAGCCATTGCGATGCAGGACGAAACCCTCTCTGTTTAAGCATTTCCGACAAATTGGTCAGTCTGGAGAGGGGCTGTTCAAGCTTGGGCGTAATATAAGTACCCGAGCCTTGCCGACGCAAAATTAATCCTTGAGCAAAAATCAGATCAAGCGCCTTGCGCGCGGTAACTCGTGAAATACCCAAAACTTCACAAAAAGTACGCTCAGAGGGCAGAGGGTCGTCTGCTTTCCAGAATCCGGCGTGAATTGCAGCGGCCAACTTATGACTGAACTGCAAGTACAGCGGAGTGGCACTATCATTATCCGGCTTGAGTACCAGTAGTTTTGTCTGATCGTGCATTCAACCCTCTGCGATCCGATTACATATATTCGCGCTTAATCAGAATTAAAGCACCAGCACACGAGTCATACTGCGGGCGAACGGTAGTCGCAAGAAAATCAGCCGGAATGTATGGACGAATCGCCTCCGAAAGCCCACCGCCGCACAGAGCAATCGGCAGATCCGGCGCATTGGCACGCAAAGCCTTGGCGATATTGACAATCTCTTGACCTGCATCATTCAGAAAACTGCGTGCTACATCATCACTGGTGCCGAACTCAACGACGATAGGTGACAATGTTGCGCACTCACCCTGCTTCATTGCGCCCATCCATTCAAAAACTTTTTCGCGGGTATTGCCAGTCACCGTCAAGAGTTTGCGACCAAAATCAGTCAATGGACGACGCCCATCCATAATGCGCTGCACATGGTTAATGGCTTTCAGTCCCAAGTACGCTCCCGAACCTTCATCTGATGTCGGAAAGCCCCAGCCACCGACCTCCAGTCGTTCACCACTGGGTAGCCAGGCCTCGCCAATAGAACCGGTTCCGATGGCAATAATTGCGCCATGCACGCCGTTATGCGCGCCAAGCAAAGTCGAATAACCGTCAGTTTCAACAATAATGCGGGCAAAGCCAGGGTTTTTATTTTCAAATTCCTGAGCCCAGGCTTTAACCGTCACACCCGACAAGCCAAAACCCACTGCACATTTGCTGAAATCACATTTGTCGATACCGATCTTTTTAAATGCCTCGCGAATAGTCAGTGTGATATTGGTCCAAGCCTTATCAACCCCCTGACCCAACGCAGAAGGACCACCTTCGGCACGCACTTTTTCAACGCCATCCATTCCGGCAATCGTGACACGTGTTCCTGTACCGCCACCATCTACACCGATCAGAAATTCGATTTGACTCATTATTCACTCCCCTCGCAGCAAAATTCGTATTACCCATGCAACAGCAAGAACTCTCTATCGCCAGAAAAAGTCGGCCAGACTGATACGCCCCCAAACAGGAAACGAGAATCTAAGCCCATAGAATTACGGCACCGCACAGCGCGCAGCCGAAAATAGATAATGCAAGCATACCAATTTAGAGATGCATACCATGAGTGTCAATTGGCAGATATAAAAAAACGCCCAAATTGCAGGGCGTTTTGTTTTTAACCAAAATTATTTGGCATTAAATTTTCTTGACGTGCAATCCACATTCCTTGTTTTCGGGATTTTCCCACCACCAACGACCAGCACGGACATCTTCTCCCATCGCAATTGGGCGTGTGCACGGCGCACAGCCAATCGAAGGAACATGTTGATCATGCAATTTGTTGTACGGAATGTTTTCTGCGCGAATATAGGCCCAAATTTCTTTTTCAGTCCACTCGATCAAGGGATTGAATTTTTCCAGACCATTCGCCGCATCAAATTCCTGATAACCCAAATCAGTCCGGGTTGGCGATTGTTCACGGCGCAAGCCCGTCACCCATGCTTTGCGATCTTTCAGCGCACGTTGCAATGGCTCGATTTTGCGCACATGGCAACAGGCTTTACGCAGCTCAACTGATTCATAAAAAGCATTAATGCCATTCTGATTCACATATTGCTCAACCGCTGCGGTATTCGGGAAATACACTTTGATCGGATGCGATGGATAAGCAGATGCGACTTCCTGCATCAAGGTATACGTTTCAGCCGGTAAACGCCCGGTATCCAGACTAAAAATTTCAATTGCGATTTGATGTTTGGCCAACAAATGGGTAATGACCATATCTTCAGCACCAAACGAATTGGCAAAAACGGCAGGCGAAAAATCCGTCGCAATCCGCTGTAACAATGCAACGGTTTCGCTTAATTTTTGTTCAAAGTTCATAACAGACTCTTCAATAAATTGATGACTTTAATAAACCAGCTTCCAGCCGATCAACACCAGCATGACCGCCAGGCAAGGGCGCAAAACGGTATCCGAAATCCGACCCGACAAGTGACTACCCAGATAAATCCCTGGTAAAGAACCTGCCAGCAAATAACCCAGCAGACCCCAATCCATATTACCCATTCCAGCATGCCCCAGCCCAGCCACCAAAGTCAGTGGTACCGCATGCGCGATTTCAGTTCCGACCAAGCGTTTGGTGGGCAGCAAAGGATATAGAACAAACAAGGCGACCGTTCCCAAAGCGCCAGCGCCAATCGAGGTCAGCGTCACAATCGCCCCCAAAATCACGCCCGTCAGCACCGTCAATGAATTTAAGCGTGGCCCAGCCACATGAAAGGCATCACCCGCATGCTTCTGTGAAAAAGCGATCATTTGCTTTTTAAATACAATCGCGACTGCAGTAAAGAGCAGCGCAAATCCAAGTCCCTGCTTGATCACGCGATTGAGCGCGTCGGTATCGGCATGCAGATTATGCAGCACCAGCAGAGTTACTGCTGCAGCCGGAACGCTGCCCAGCGCCAACCAGCCGGTAATTTTCCAGTCGATATTCTTTTGTTTCTGGTGCGCATGAACGCCACCGGCTTTGGTGATTGCGGCATACAATAAATCAGTACCCACTGCGGTCGCCGGATTAATTCCGAAGTACAGCAAAATCGGCGTCATTAGCGAACCACCGCCGACACCGGTCATACCAACAATAAAGCCGACCACCAAGCCTGCGATCACAAAGCCATACCAAACTGCATCCATCAAAAACCTCGACCCGCTCATCAATGCCGACCATCATAACGCGGCCACATAGAACCTTATATACTATTCTGTTATCATGATATAAGGATTTGTTATTTTGCATGGGGTGCACGATGAAACTGCAGCAATTACGTTATCTGGTCGAAGTCGCCAAGCAAGGCTTGAATGTCTCGGAAGCCGCCGAAAAACTGCACACCTCGCAGCCGGGCATTTCCAAACAAATCCGTTTGCTTGAAGACGAACTGGGCGTGCAGATTTTTATCCGCAATGGCAAACGTGTCGTCGATATTACCGCTCCGGGGCGCGAAATTTTACGGATTGCCGAACGCATCCTGATGCAATCGCAAAATCTCAAACGCATCGGCGAAGAATTCATTCAAGTCGAAAATGGCAGCCTGACCATTGCTACGACGCACACTCAGGCGCGCTATGCGCTGCCCAAAGTCATACAGGCTTTTTTGCAGCGCTACCCCAAAGTACGCCTGTCGATCAAACAGGGTAGCCCGACACAGATTTCCGAAATGGTCGTCGACGGCAGTGCCGATCTGGCAATTGCGACTGAAGGCATCGATCATTATCCCGAGCTGGCGATGCTCAATTGCTACGACTGGAATCGCTGCATTATTGTGCCTAAATCGCATCCGCTAACGACACTCACCCGCCCGATCAGCATTCACGATATCGCCGCTTGGCCGCTGATTACTTATGATTTTGCTTTTACCGGCCGCTCGAAAATCAACCGCGCTTTTGAAGAGCAAAGTCTGACACCGAATGTCGTGCTGACTGCAATTGACTCGGACGTTATCAAAACCTATGTCGAGCTCGGGCTGGGAATCGGGATTCTAGCCGGGATGGCCTACGAGCCTGAACGCGACACAGCTCTGACGGCGATCGACGCCAGCCATTTATTTGAAGCATCAACAACGCATATCGGCATGCGCAAAGACGCTTATTTGCGCGGCTATACTTATGACTTTATCGCGTTATTTGCACCGCATTTAACACGCTCAGTCGTGCAAGACGCTTTACTATGCGAAGCTGGCGAAGATTAGAACGGGGTATAGGGCTGCAGCATATATCCAAATTGATTTACAGCCCCATACCCATCATCGTCATTTCAAACTTTTTTGCTGCGCCCAAAAAATCCCGCTCACGGTTTTGGCATCGGTAATCGAGCCATCAATCACGCCTGCCACCATCTCGTCGATGCTCATCGCGATGCATTCGACAAACTCGCCGGCATCGAGTTGTGCTTCTCCGGCGCTTAAATCGCGCGCGAGGAACAGCTTAATTTCTTCGTCGGTGTAGCTGATAATCGGGTGCAGCACGCCCAGATATTCCCAGCTCGCCGCGCTGTACCCGGTTTCTTCGAGCAATTCGCGCTTGGCGCATTCAAGCGGATCTTCACCCGCTTCGAGCTTACCGGCAGGAAACTCGATAAATACGCGGTGCAAGGGATAGCGGTATTGGCGCTCGAGCAGCAGTCGGCCATCGGGCAATTGCGGAATGATCATGACCGCACCGGGATGCAAAATATACTCGCGCGTCGCCTCACTACCATCAGGCAGGCGTACCGTGTCGCGGTTAACGTGTAATAAATTGCCGTCAAAAACGCGCTGGCTCTGCAGCGGCTCTTCATACAGATGACGATCTTCACTCATGATTTCCCCTGCCCATGAAAAACGGCGACCTCGAGCCGCCGTTTTTATCATGCATGCCATACAATAGCAAGGGTATAAGCCACTAAACCAGAATTAACAAAGTCTGCAGCCCAATACCCACCAATCACAACTGAACCGGCTTGGTATGCCAGATTTTCTCGGCGTACTCGGCAATCGTTCGATCTGACGAAAAATGTCCCATACCGGCGACATTCAGGATCGCTTTTTTCGCCCATTCATCCGGCTTGGCGTACAAGGCGTCGACCTTATCCTGCGTCGCGACATACGACTCATAATCGGCGAGCAACTGATAATGATCACCCCAGTTCACCAGCGTATCGAAGATCACGCGATAGCGTTCTGGCTCATGCGGGCTGAAAAAGCCGTTCGCCAACTGGTTCAGCACTTCGCGCAATTCGCTATTGCTCTCGTAAATGGCACGCGGATTGTAGCCATTGCTGCGCAATGCATTCACCTGCTCGGTCGTATTGCCGAAAATGAAAATATTCTCAGCGCCGACTGCTTCGCGCATTTCAACGTTGGCACCGTCAAGCGTACCAATGGTCAGCGCGCCATTGAGGGCAAATTTCATATTGCCGGTTCCCGATGCTTCGGTGCCTGCGGTTGAAATCTGCTCGGACAAATCGGCAGCCGGAATAATCACTTCGGCCAGACTCACGCTGTAGTTCGGCAGGAAAACGACTTTCAACTTGTCGCCCACGCGCGAATCGTTATTGATTTTGACGCCGATATCGTTGATCAGCTGAATCACCAGCTTGGCCATCCGGTACGCAGATGCCGCCTTACCGGCAAAAACCACGACGCGTGGCTGAATTTTGGCATCGGGATCACGCAGAATCCGGTTATAACGCGTAATCACATGCAGCACGTTCAGCAACTGCCGTTTGTATTCGTGAATCCGTTTGACTTGCACGTCAAACAGCGCATCCGGATTGATCACGCCGCCGAGATTGCGCGCGACATATTTCGCCAGACGCTCCTTGTTGGCGTGTTTGGCTTCGCGAAAATCCTGCACAAACTTGGGAAAATCAATATGCGATTTAAGCTCGGCCAGTTCATTCAACCGTACACGCCAAGTCTGACCAATTTCTCTATCGATCAGCCCCGACAATGACGGATTGGCCAGCGCCAGCCAGCGACGCGGCGTCACGCCATTGGTGACATTGGTAAATCGATCCGGGAAAACTTTGGCCAAATCGGCAAAAATCGACTCAACCATCAGATCCGAATGCAGTGCCGAAACGCCGTTGACCTTGTGGCTGGCGACGACGGCCAGATAGGCCATCCGCACTTTGCGCTCGCCGTGCTCTTCGATCAATGAAACACTGCGTTGCAAGGCCAGATCACCCGGGAATTTCTCCTCGACTTCTTTCAAAAACATTTCGTTAATATCGAAAATGATTTTCAAGTGGCGTGGTAATAAATGCCCGAACATATCGACGGGCCAGGTTTCCAGCGCCTCAGACATCAAGGTGTGATTGGTGTAGCTGAACACCTTGCTGGTGATTGCCCAAGCTTTTTCCCATTCACAATCAGCCTCGTCAATCAGCACCCGCATCAATTCCGGAATTGCCAGCACCGGGTGCGTGTCATTCAGGTGAATCGAGACTTTGTCCGCCAGATTATCAAGCGTGTCATGCGTCATGCGATGGCGATGGAGAATGTCCTGAATACTGGCAGCAACAAAGAAATATTCCTGCCGCAAGCGCAGCTCTTTACCGCTGTAAGTTGAATCATCCGGATACAGCACGCGCGAAACATTCTCTGACAAATTTTTCTCGGCCACGGCAGAGAAATAATCGCCTTCGTTAAATTTCGATAAATTGATTTCGCGCGTCGAGCGCGCAGTCCACAGACGCAAGGTATTGGTTGCCGTCGTGTCGTAACCCGGAATAATCACATCATGCGCAACGGCGAGAACGTCGTTGTGCGTATCAACCCAGCGCGCTTTTTTGCCATCCATGTCGACACGGCCGCCAAAACGCACGCGGTAGCATACTTCATCGCGCGGGAAGTCAAGAATGTTCACCGAGCCTAGCCAGGTATCAGGCACTTCGACCTGACGACCTTCGATAATGCGCTGCTTGAACATGCCGAACTGATAACGAATCCCGTAGCCCATGCCGGGAATCCCCAGCGTCGCCATCGAATCAAGGAAGCACGCAGCCAGACGACCCAGGCCACCATTACCCAGCGCAGCATCGGGCTCCATATGCACCAGATCGTCGTAATCGATGCCCATTTCATCGAGCGCGGTGCGGACCGTGTCTTCCATATCGAGCGCCAGCAAAGCATTGGACAAGGCGCGGCCAATCAGAAACTCCATCGACAGGTAATAAACACGCTTCAGATCCTGCGAATATTGCGCGCGCGTCGTCTGCATCCAGCGCTCGACCATCTGGTCGCGCACCGTCAGAAAAGTCGCATCCAGCCAGTCTTTCGGCTGCGCAGCGATCGGATCCTTACCGATCGCATACATCAGTTTATTGGCAATCGCTTTTTTGATTGCCTGAACATCCTGATGATCAGTTACATCATATTGAAACGGCATACTCATCAAATGCACTCCATAGATTTATTGCAATTCATTCGGGTTCTGCTGGTTTTATGTACCCAATCCGCGATAAAGCTGCATATATTTTTCCGCTGCCGGCTGCCAGCCAAAATCACAGCTCATTGCGGTTTTTCGCACCGCTTTCCATTCTTTAGTTCTTGCCCACAATGCAAACATTCGACGAATACCCCGGGTGAGTTCTTCCTCAGAGAAGCCGTCAAATAATGCTCCGGTGGCAATACCCTCCTGCAAATTTTCCAGACTACAATCAACAACGGTGTCGCTCAGACCACCAACACGACGAACCAGCGGCAAAGCGCCATATTTGAGTCCATACAATTGCGTCAGGCCACAAGGTTCAAACCGGCTAGGCACCATGATCACGTCACTCGCAGCCATGATCTGATGCGAGAAAGCTTCGTCATAGCCGATCCGGACTGCAATCTGTTCAGGGTGATTCGCCGCAGCCTGCTTGAATTCGGACTCCATCGCCGCATCCCCGCTGCCGAGTAAAACAAACTGCCCGCCACGTGAAATAATTTCGTGCAAAGTATGCAGAACCAGATGCAGGCCTTTTTGCTCGGTTAAACGGCTCACCACGGCAAACAAGGGCGCATCGGCATTCTGCTGCAAACCGAATTGCTGCTGCAAAGCCGCTTTGCATTTGGCTTTACCGGACATTTTGTCGCTACTGTAAGTCGCAGAGATCAGCGCATCACAAGCCGGATTCCAGACCGCATCATCAACGCCGTTCAAAATGCCCGATAAAATCGCACCACGGTCGCGCAGCAAGCCATCGAGACCACAGCCTTGTTCACTTCCGGTAATTTCCCGCGCATAAGTCGGCGACACCGTCGTCACACGGTCGGCAAAATAAATCCCCGCCTTCATAAACGACAACTGGCCGTAAAATTCGAGCCCGTTGACATCGTAATAGTCTGCTGGCAATTCAAGCGCGGCGTAGTCAGACGCTGGAAATACGCCCTGATAAGCCAGATTGTGGATCGTAAAGACCGTACGTACCGGATTGGCCGATGCGGCAATATAGGCGGGCGCCAGCGCGGCATGCCAGTCATGTGCATGAACCAGATCAGGCCGCCACAAGCGATCAATGCCTTCGGCCAATCGCGCAGCGACCCAGCCGAGCAAGGCAAAACGCAAATGATTATCCGGATACGGCTGTGCATGGCCATCCTGATACGGATTACCATCGCGCGCGTACAAATGCGGGGCGTCGATGACATAAACGCCGATGCCTTCGGCAGTTGTGCCGTACAGCACGCGCAAATCACCGGCAAAACTGTGCAAGGCCACAACTTCGCCGCTGATGTCCAGTGCCTTGAGAATGGCCGGAAAGCCCGGCAATAAAACCCGAACCTCGGCACCCTGTCTGGCCAGCGCCAGTGGCAAGGCCCCACTCACATCAGCCAGCCCGCCGGTTTTGAGCAGCGGATACATTTCTGCGCAAACTTGCAAAATTTTCATGATTCACTCATCTAAGGAGGAAAGAGCCAACCCCCTGCGCCCTTTCCGTTAAGCCAGCTTGGCCAGCATATCCTTGGTAATCAGCGTCACGCCACCTTCGGAGCGATAGAAACGGCGCGCATCGTCTTCTGCGTTTTCGCCAACGATCAGGTTTTCCGGAATCTCGCAGCCGCGATCAATGACGCAACGGCGCAGACGCGAACCACGCCCAATGGTGACTTGCGGCAAAATCACCGCCGAATCAATCGTGCAGAATGAGTGAACACGCACTTGCGAAAACAGCACCGAATTAATCACCAGCGAGCCCGAAACGATACAGCCGCCGGAAACCAGTGAGTTGAGCGTCATGCCGTGGCTACCGTTTCTATCCTGAACGAATTTGGCGGGCGGCAATTGCTCCTGCAGCGTCCAGATCGGCCAGTTCTGATCGTAAACGTCCAGCTCGGGCGTGACCGAAGCCAGGTCCAGATTGGCTTCCCAATAGGCATCGACGGTACCCACGTCACGCCAGTATGGATCGCCATCGGCCTCATTCTGTACACACGACAAGCTGAACGGGTGAGCAAAAGCCTTGCCCTCCAACACCGCTTTTGGAATCAGATCCTTACCGAAATCGTGCGTCGAACCTTCGAGCTTGATGTCTTCTTCCAGCATGCGCTCTAGATAAGCCGTGTTGAAAATATAAATGCCCATCGACGCGAGCGAGACCTCGTCATTACCCGGCATTGCCGGTGGATTGGCTGGTTTTTCAACAAAAGCGGTGATTTTGCGGTCTTCATTGATCGCCATTACACCAAAAGCGCTCGCCTCCTTGCGCGGCACTTCGATACACGCAACCGAAACATCAGCCCCGAGCAAAACGTGATCGACCAGCATCCGTGTGTAATCCATTTTGTAGATATGGTCACCGGCCAGAATGATGACGTAATCGGATTTATACGTGCGCAAAATATCCAGATTCTGGTAGATCGCATCGGCCGTGCCACGATACCAGTGCTCTTCGTCAACGCGCTGCTGCGCTGGCAGCACATCAACGAATTCATTCATTTCATTACGCAAAAATGACCAGCCGCGCTGCAAATGGCGCATTAGCGAGTGCGATTTATATTGCGTAATCACACCGATACGGCGAATCCCGGAGTTAATGCAGTTGGACAATGTAAAGTCGATAATCCGGAACTTGCCACCAAAATACACGCCAGGTTTGGCACGATGATCGGTCAATGCTTTCAGCCGCGAGCCACGGCCCCCGGCCAGCACCAGTGCGACTGCGCGGTTGGGTAATTGTCGTGCCAAGGTCGCTTTATCGATTAATTGGACTTCCATGATTCCTCTCCTGTTGCTGCCGTATCCGGCTTTGCGCGTTATTTTGAGTATTAAGTAGCAAGGCAAAAGTCTTCACGCATCGTTGCTTCGCCTTGCTTGAATACTTTTGTGCAGTTGTTTAAATGATTGATCAGGTCACAACGGTCGGTTGATCGCGACCACTGCGTTCGGCAATTTGCGCCACCTGCCCGGCAATCGAAATCAAATCAGCCAAGGCGGTCTGCGTTGCGATGCCATGCTTGGCAATATCGGCTTCAAATTTTTCAAGATAGACGCGAAGCGTGGCACCTTCAGTACCTGTTCCGGACAAACGGAAAACAATCCGACTGCCGTCAGTGAAAACAATCCGGATGCCCTGTTTTTCACTGCGCGAGCCATCGACCGGATCGTCGTAGGCAAAGTCATCGGCCAGCGCGACGGTATAGCCGCTAAACTGCTGGCCAGTCAGACTTGCCAACTGGCTGCGCAAATGCGCCATCAAACCATTGGCCGCGTCGGTATCGAGCGCTTCGTAATCGTGGCGTGAGTAGAAATGGCGGCCGTAGGTCTGCCAGTGCGCGGTGACAATCTCTTCGACCGATTTGCCGGTCACAGCCAGCAAATTGAGCCAGAACAGCACCGCCCAAACGCCGTCTTTCTCGCGCACATGGCCCGAGCCCGTACCATAGCTTTCTTCACCACACAAAGTCACTTTGCCTGCGTCGAGCAGATTGCCGAAGAACTTCCAGCCCGTTGGCGTCTCGAAACACGGCAGGCCGAGTTTTTTGGCCACTGCATCAACGGCGCATGACGTCGGCATCGAGCGCGCCACGCCAGCGATGCCGCCTGCATAACCTTTAACCAGTTTGGCATTGGCCGCCATCACGGCCAAGCTATCCGATGGCGTCACGATAAAGTTGCGCCCCAGAATCATATTGCGGTCAGCATCACCATCGCTGGCAGCACCAAAATCAGGCGCATCGGCAGCAAACAAATGATTCACCAGATCATCGGCATACACCGGATTCGGGTCCGGATGCAGGCCGCCGAAATCTTCCAGCGGTACGCCATTAACGACGCTGCCTTTGGGCGCGCCGAGCAGACCTTCGATAATCCGCGTGGCGTACGGGCCCGATGCCGCGCACATCGAGTCAAAGCGCATCCGTTTGCCGCTCGCAAACCACGCGCGAATCGCGGCAAAATCAAACAGGCTTTCCATCAATTCGGCGTAATCACTCACCGGGTCGATCACGATGACTTGCATACCACCCAAGGTATATTCACCTAATGATTCAATATCAACGTCTGCAGCGACATACGTCTTGTATTCGCTAATCGTCGTCGTACGCTGGTAAATGGCTTCGGTGATTTTTTCTGGCGCAGGGCCACCGTTGGTGACGTTGTATTTGATGCCAAAGTCACCATCAGGACCGCCCGGATTGTGCGAGGCTGACAGCACAATGCCACCGACTGCGCCATGCTTGCGAATCACACAGCTGACCGCAGGTGTCGACAGCAAAGCACCCTGCCCGACCAGGACTTTGGCCACACCATTGGCTGCCGCCATTTTCAATATCGTCTGCACCGCTGCGCGGTTGTGATAACGGCCATCGCCGCCGAGCACCAGCGTGCCGCCTTTCAGTTCAGGCACGACGTCAAAAATCGCCTGAACGAAGTTTTCCAGATAGCCCGGCTGCTGAAATACCGTGACTTTTTTGCGCAAGCCCGAAGTACCGGGGCGCTGCCCGGCAAAAACCTGCGTTGCAACTGTATTGATATTCATGTTGATTTCCACTTCTTCAATTATTTCAATTAGTTTTCGTCAATGCATTGAACCACAGAGGCACAGAGGCACAGAGGAGTCAAAAGTCGCACAAAAACGGCAATCTCCTGGGGTTTTCTCCGAGCCTCTGTGTCTCTGTAGTTAATTTCCATTTTTCAACTGCAAAATCGTTACACTTCGCGCTGCCACGCGGCAATCGCGACCGGAAAAATCAGACTGGGTGTCGCCGGTGCTCGCCAGCCGCATGGCCCATTCGCCGTCAACTAATGGCGGCAGGTGAAAATGCACCTGATGCGCCGACGCATTGATCAACACCAGAAACTGGTTTGACAACAACACCATCATCGCGCGGCCTGCATGGTCGTCCCAGTCGTGCGGCTGCATCGGGCTGGCCGATGGATTCAGCCAGACCACATCGCTGACGCCTGCGGCATCAGGCTGGCTGGTCCACCAGGTATTGCTTGAAAGTGCCTGACATTCGCGGCGAATACGGATCAGCTCGGCGATATAATCGACCAGCTCGTCGGTTGGATTTGCCCAATCGAGCCAGCTGATTTCGTTATTCTGGCAATAGGCGTTGTTATTGCCCTGTTGCGAATGCCCCAGCTCGTCACCGGCCAGCAGCATCGGCGTTCCCTGACTCAACAACAAGGTCGCCAGCAGAGCCTTACTCGCACGCAAACGCAGCAGCAAAACACCCTCGTCGTCGGTCGATCCCTCGACGCCACAATTCCAGCTCAGATTATGGCTATGCCCATCGCGGTTATGCTCTTTATTGGCCAGATTGTGTTTGTGGTTGTACGACACCAGATCGCGCAAATTAAAACCATCGTGCGCCGTAATGAAATTGATGCTGGACTCTGGCGCTCGGCGGGGGCGGTAAAACAGATCGCTCGATGCGGCAAACCGGCGGGCAAACAGCGCGCGGCTAACACCGTCGTGCAACCAGAACCGGCGCATCGTATCGCGGTATTGATCATTCCATTCGACCCAGGAGAGCGGAAAATGACCGACCTGATAACCACCCGGGCCAATATCCCAGGGCTCGGCGATCAGCTTGACACCCGAGAGCAAAGGATCTTGCGCGAGTGCAGCAAAAAACGGCGCATATGCGGTATATCGCCCTTCGAGTCGTCCCAGAATCGGCGCCAGATCAAAGCGGAATCCATCGACATGACATTCACTCACCCAGTAGCGCAAGCTATCCATCACCATTTGCAGCACGCGCGGGTGGCTGATATTGAGTACATTGCCGCAACCGGTCCAGTTTTCGTATTTATCCGGATGTTGCGCGCTTAAAACGTAATAGCTGGCATTGTCGATGCCGCGCAACGACAGCGTCGGCCCCAGCTCGTCGCCTTCAGCGGTGTGATTGAAAACCACGTCGAGAATCACTTCGATTCCGGCGGCGTGCAGCGCTTTGACCATATCGCGAAACTCGGACAATGGCGTCGTACCATTGCTTTCCGACCAGTAAGTCGGCTCAGGTGCAAAAAATCCCAACGTGTTGTAAGCCCAGTAGTTTTCCAGCCCCAGTTGCTGCAGCCGTGGCTCGTCGGCGTGCAAATGCACTGGCAAAAGTTCAATCGCAGAAATGCCGAGCTTCTGATAATGCGCCAGCATGACCGGATGCGCGACTGCGGCATAAGTCCCGCGAATTTCGGCTGGGATATCAGGGTGGCGCTGCGTCAGGCCGCGTACATGCGCTTCGTAAATTACCGTCTGCGACCACGGTGTTTTTAGTCGCGTGTCGTCACCCCAGTCATACTGCTCGGCCACCACCACCGCCTTTTGTGCATGCAGGGTATTATCCATAGCATCAGGCAGGGAGGGGTCTTGCGGCTTATACCCAAGGCAAGTATCGTGATTTTCAAACCGTCCGTGCACCGCTCTGGCATAGGGGTCGAGCAAAATTTTGTGCGGGTTAAAACGGTGGCCGCGCTGCGGCGCATATTCGCCATGGACGCGGTAACCATAAATCAGCCCCGGCTGCGCTTCAGGCAGATAGCCATGCCAGATGCCGTGCGTGCAATTGGGCATCAGCAAACGGCTGATCTCGACCTTGCCGGTACGATCAAACAGACACAGCTCGACCTGAGCAGCGTTTTCACTGAACAGCGCAAAATTGACGCCGTCCCCATCAAACGTAGCTCCCAGCGGATAAGACGTTCCCGCTTGCAGCATCAATCTTTGCTCCAGCGCAGATAAAGCGTCGCCAGAGGGGGTATAGTCATGCAAATCGAATCAGGCCTTCCATTCGAGCCGATACCCTCGCTATTTAACGCCACATTGCCAGTATTGCTACCGCCGTAATAAGCCGAATCCGAATTGAGAATTTCACTATAAACACCGGCACGCGGCACGCCGAGGCGATAGCCGTGGCGCGGCACTGGCGTAAAGTTGCTGACGACCAGAATCAATTCATCAGCACTTTCGCCTTTGCGAATAAAACTGAAAATCGAGTTTTCGGCGTCGTCATGACTGATCCACTCGAAACCACGATGATCGAAATCGATCTGGTATAAGGCAGGCGATTCGCGGTAAACGCGGTTCAGGTCGCGCACCAAATGCTGAACGCCGCGATGCCAGCCGTTTTCCGCATCGTCAACCAGATGCCAGTCGAGGCTGGCGTCATGGTTCCATTCCTGCCCCTGCGCAAATTCGCAACCCATGAACAGCAATTTCTTGCCCGGATGCGCCCACATGAAGGCGTAATACGCACGCAGATTGGCAAACTGCTGCCAGCAATCGCCGGGCATTTTCGAGAGCATCGAGCCTTTGCCGTGCACCACTTCATCGTGCGAAATCGGCAGTACGAAGTTTTCGCTAAACGCGTAAACCAAACCAAAGGTCATATGATGGTGGTGATATTTGCGATGCACCGGATCTTGCTGCATATAGCGCAGCGTGTCGTTCATCCAGCCCATATTCCATTTGTAATGAAAGCCCAGACCGCCCATCGCAGGCGGGCGCGACACCGACGGGAAGGCCGTCGATTCTTCGGCCAGCGTAATCGCTTCGGGGCGCTCGACGCCGACGACTTCGTTCATCCGGCGCATAAAGTCAATCGCTTCCAGATTTTCGCGGCCGCCAAACTGATTCGGAATCCACTCGCCGTCTTTGCGCGAATAATCGCGGTACAACATCGATGCGACGGCATCGACGCGCAGGCCGTCAATGCCGTAACGCTCGATCCAGTACAGCGCGTTGCCAATCAGGTAGTTGCGCACTTCATTGCGGCCGAAGTTGTAAATCAGCGTGTTCCAGTCCTGATGAAAACCTTCGCGCGGATCGCTGTGCTCGTATAAATGCGAGCCATCAAATTGCGCCAGACCGTGGCTGTCGGTCGGAAAATGCCCCGGCACCCAGTCCAGAATCACGCCGATGCCATTCTCGTGTGCGGTTTGAATGAAATGTCGAAAATCTTCAGGGGTACCAAAGCGGGAAGTCGGTGCATAAAGGCCTAGCGGCTGATACCCCCACGAGCCATCAAATGGATGCTCGTTCACCGGCAACAATTCGATATGCGTAAAACCCATGTATTTGACGTAATCGATCAGCTCAACGGCCAGCTCGCGATAAGACAGCCAACGATTACCTTCTTCGGGGCGACGACACCACGAGGCCAGATGAACTTCATAAATCGAAATCGGCGCATTCAATGCATTGGCTTCGCGGCGCGTTTGCGTTCCTTCGACCCAGGCAGGCAGACGGGCAACGCGCGATGCAGTCGCCGGACGCAGCTCGGCGTAAAAACCATACGGATCGGCTTTCAGCTGCAGGCCGCCGTGCTGGTCGATGATTTCGTATTTGTAACCCTGTCCTTCGGCAACACCGGGCAGGAAAATCTCCCACACGCCGCATTCGCGGCGCAGCCGCATCACATGGCGACGACCATCCCAGTGATTGAAGTCGCCAACGACAGAAACACGGCGCGCATTGGGTGCCCAGACGGTAAACGCCACGCCATCAACGCCGTCCATGGTTCTAAAATGCGTTCCCATTCGCTCATAAGGGCGCAGCTGATTACCCTCGGCGAGCAGCCAGACGTCCATTTCGCCCAGCACCGGTGGGAAACGGTAAGGGTCTTCCAAATCAACACTGTTGCCATGCCAGTCAACGCGCAACTGATAGGCAAAATGGTTTTTTCTGCGCGGCACGCAGGCGACAAAAAAGCCGCGCTCGTCAACGCGGCTGAAGTCAGCCAGCGGTTTGCCGGTTTTGCTTTCGATCAGACTGACCTGAGCAGCGCCCGGCAACCAGGCGCGCACCTGCAAAACCCCGTCCACCAGATGCATTCCCAATACCGAAAACGGGTCGCCGTGGGTACCGGTGCAAATAGCCTCAATAGACTGAGTTTCAATTTCCGGAGTTGGCATGCGTGAATTCCTCACTGGACAATCGCTAGATTGGGGATGGTCATAATTTGCGTCAAAAGCCGGAAATACTTTCTCATTTCCGAAAAAATGCTGACAGATAAGCAAAATGCCACAGGATGCTTGTTCTCTGCTAGTGCTATGCTGGTGCACCAACATAAATTGCAACAATACCAAACATCACAAATTTGTAATGTTCACCGCCAAATAATTGACGTGTAAATTACATGCAATCATAACACAGGAGCATATTGTGACGTTTTCCCGGTCCTCAGGATTACTTGCCCACCTCACCTCGCTGCCGTCACCGTATGGGATTGGTGATCTGGGCCCGGCGGCTTATCGCTTTGTTGATTTTTTGCAATCGGCACAGCAAACACTCTGGCAGGTATTGCCACTGGGGCTGACCAGCTACGGCGATTCGCCGTATCAATCGTTTTCGACTTTTGCCGGCAACCATTACCTGATCAGTCCGGAATTATTGATCCAGGAAGGGCTACTCAGTCAGGACGAAATCCCGCCGTTGGATTTTGATCCTTCACGCATCGATTACGGCACAGTCATTCCATGGAAAATGGCCGTTCTGCGCACAGCATTTGCCAATTACGAAAAAAATCCCTCGCCCGCACTGAAAAAAGAATTTGCTGCATTTTGCAAAGCGAACGACTGGCTAGCCGATTTTTCGTTGTTTGTTGCGTGTAAATTCCACTTTATTGCAGCACGCAGCAATGATTACGAAACGCCGGAATATCAGGCCTTCTATCAGCGACTCAGCGCTCGTCAAACAGAAAACCAGATCAAGGATTGCTACTACGGCGCGACATGGAATTCGTGGCCTGCCGCATTGGCCAAACGCGACAAGGCGGCGTTGGCTCACTATCGGAAATTGCTCGAGAACGACATTGTTTTTTACCAGTTTTTGCAATTTCTGTTTTTCAAGCAATGGCAACAACTCAAGCATTACGCCAATGAGCGCGCAATCAAACTGGTCGGCGATATTCCGATTTTTGTTTCACTCGATTCGGCCGACGTGTGGGCTAATCCGGAATTATTCGTCCTCGACACGCATGGAGACCCACTCGAAGTCGCTGGCGTGCCACCCGATTATTTCAGCGCCACCGGCCAGCTCTGGGGCAATCCGCTTTACGCCTGGCCACAACATGAAAGCAGCGGTTTTGCCTGGTGGATCAAACGCATCGCCGCGACACTGCAAACGACCGACATCCTGCGCATCGACCATTTCCGCGCCTTTGCCGCCTACTGGGCCGTGCCGTTCGGCGAAACGACCGCGATCAACGGGCAATGGAAAAAAACCCCGGGCAAGGCGCTGTTTGCCGCGATCGAAGCCGCGCTGGGCAAGAACCTGCCCATCATCGCCGAAGACCTTGGCGTCATCACCGACGACGTCACCGCGCTGCGGCTCAAACTGAAACTGCCGGGAATGAAAGTGCTGCAATTTGCTTTTGAAGGCGACGCCAGCAGCGACCATTACCCGCATAATTATCCTGATAGCCAGACCGTCGTTTACACCGGAACACACGACAATGACACCACGCTAGGCTGGTATGAGGCCGCCAGCGACAAACACCGCGACGCTTTCCGCCGCTATATGAATGTCGCGGGCAGCGAGCCGCATTGGGATCTGATCCGGCTGGCCTGGAGCAGCAATGCGCTGATCGCCATCGCGCCGGTACAGGATGTACTAGGGCAAAACGGCCAGCACCGCATGAATACACCGGGCTTGGCCAGCGGCAACTGGCAATACCGCTTCAGCGCCGACCATCTGAATCAACAGCAGGCCAGCCGGCTGGCCTATCTGGGCGAACTATTCGCCCGAAACCGGGGCTAAAATTACTCAATGGGTATTGCCATGCAAGCCACACCAAACAAGCCTTGCACGGCAATACCCATCACAAACAGGCAATTCAAACGGATTTACTCGCCAAATCAATTTGCCGAATCGATCCTGCGCCCTGCTCTTCACCCAACCAGACGCCGCTCGCAATATTGCGGCCGAGCAGTTGTCCACCTGATTTGAATTCAAATGGCGTACCCACGGCATTGACCGACAGCGCACCGATGCCGGCCTGTGCGAGTGTCTGGACTGTGTTCTGGCCAGCAAACCATAAATTGAGCAGGCCAAAGCTGCCATCACCCGCATCCAGCCAGCCGTTTTTGTCACTATCGAGAGCCGCCAATTCGGCAAAACCTTGACCGGTACGCGGGCCAAACAGCTCGCTGCCGTTATCGGCCACACCATTGCCGTTTTGATCAACAAACAGCAGCGGCGCATCGGGCAGATTGAGCATTTCCTTGTGGCCGTCGCTATCGAGATCAAACGCCTGCTGTGCGCCAAAGCTGGAGTTGACGCCGTCCAAATCGAGCACCAGCGGGTCTATCATCTGAAAGCGGGTTTGCGTCGCATAGAGCTCGCTGCGCGCCAGCGTGTAATCCACGGCAAATTGCCGCTCGCTACCGTCGCTCAGGCAAACTTTGCCGGACGATTGAAAGCTGCACGATTCAGTCGCTACGTGTACCGTTTTGGTTTCGATTGTTAAAACCTTATCCGGCAAATCGACTTCAGCTGGCCTAGCACTGGGCAAGCTTGGCTTGTCACAGTGGGACGGGGTAGGGAAACTCGTGGGCTGTGTGTCAAATAGCAGCTCCAGCAACGATTGCCAGCTTTGTCTTTGCAGCACATGACTGTCTTTTTGCACCTGCGGCTCTGGTGGTTTTTCAATTTTTGCTGCGATAAATTGTCGCAACTGCTCGGCAAACTCGGGCGTCACGGGCTCTTTGCGAACTTCGAGCGTTTTCCAGCTGGTTTCTGCCAACTGGTGTTCCGTATTAAAGGAAATTTTGCTTTGACTGATTTGCATGATGAATCTCCGAAGGACGGGAAATCAGTCATGCATAAGCCATGCCAAAAATAGTCTGAACATATCGCAAAGCGGATTGCCGCTCACCCCTCCGGAAAACAGGCTGATTGGTCCGGCCATCCAAAATACCCAATACAGGTATCTAAACCAAAGCAATATACAAAATAAGCTACAGCCCTATACCCATGCAGCAACCCATCAGCAAAACCCCCAAGCTTTCGAGCGACTCAAAAACCGAGTAAAATAGTCAATCATTCCCGAACCAAGAAATCCGCCGCCATGCTAGACCGTCTGCGTGAAAACATCCGTGTGGTTTTTGACCGCGACCCTGCTGCCCGCTCGACGCTGGAAGTGGTGACCTGTTACCCCGGATTTCACGCGCTGACCTTGCACATCGTTTCGCACGGCCTCTGGGTGAGGAACTGGAAACTCTTGGCGCGGATGTTTTCGCATCTCGCGCGCTGGCTGACCGGTATCGAAATCCACCCCGGCGCGACGATAGGCCGCCGCGTTTTCATCGACCATGGCATGGGCATCGTCATTGGCGAAACCGCAGAGATTGGCGATGATTGCACGCTGTATCACGGTGTCACGCTCGGCGGTACGTCGTGGAACAAAGGCAAGCGCCACCCGACGCTGGGTCAGGGCGTGATTATCGGCGCCGGAGCAAAAATTCTGGGGCCGATCACCTTGCACGACGGTGCCAAAGTCGGCTCGAACGCCGTCGTCGTTAAAGACGTTCCAGCCAATGCCACCGCAATCGGCATTCCGGCTCGCATCCTCACCGAAGAAATCGAACAGGCTCGCGAGGAAAAAGCCGGGCAACTGGGCTTTTCTGCTTACGGCGTTGGCGCAGACATGAACGATCCGATGGTCAAAGCCATTCACGGCCTGCTCGATCATTCGGTTACCACGGATAAACGACTGGAAATGGTACTGGCGCGGCTCGAAGCACTCGGCGTCGACTGCAGCGACGAACGCGCAACAGCGGATAAATTCGATCCGACTTATTTGAACAAAATCGTCGATTGAGGCGTGAGGCTTCAAATCTTAAATTCATGGGTATTGCCATACAATCCTTATTCAACAAGGCTTGCACAGCAATACCCTAAGCGTTTTACGTCCAATCCAGAATCACTTTCCCGCTCTGCCCTGACAGCATCGCAGCAAAGCCCTGCTCGAAATCATCGACCTTGAAATGATGGGTAATCATCGGGCTGATATCGAGGCCGGATTGCAATAAGGCGACCATTTTGTACCAGGTTTCAAACATTTCACGACCGTAAATCCCCTTGATTTCCAGCCCCTTGAAAATCACCTGATTCCAGTCAATTGCCGTGTCGGCAGGCGGAATGCCGAGCAGTGCGATTTTGCCGCCGTTATGCATCGTGGCGAGCATCTGACGAAAAGCCTGCGGATTGCCCGACATTTCGAGACCAACGTCAAAACCTTCGCTCATTCCCAGCTCGCGCATCACTTGCGTCAGGTCTTCTTTGCCAACATTGACCGCGCGTGTTGCGCCCATTTGTCTGGCCAGCGCCAGCCGGTATTCGTTGACATCGGTAATCACAACATGGCGCGCACCGACGTGCCGGGCAATCGCCACCGCCATAATGCCAATCGGCCCGGCGCCAGTGATCAGAACGTCTTCGCCCACCATATTGAAACTCAGCGCGGTATGCACCGCATTGCCGAACGGATCGAAAATCGCCGCCAGATCGTCGGAAATATCATCGGGAATCGGAAAAGCATTAAACGCCGGAATCACCAGATACTCGGCAAACGCGCCGGGACGGTTGACGCCGACGCCGACGGTGTTGGGGCATAAATGGCGACGCCCGGCGCGGCAATTACGGCAATGCCCGCAGGTAATATGCCCTTCGCCCGAAACGCGCTGGCCGATGGCAAAGCCTTTGACTTCCGACCCCATTCCGGCAACGACGCCAACGTATTCATGCCCGACGTGCATCGGCACCGGTATCGTTTTTTGCGCCCAGTCGTCCCAGTTCCAGATATGAATATCGGTGCCGCAAATCGCTGTTTTGCGGATTTTGATCAATAAATCGTTATGCCCCAGTTCGGGCTTGGCCACCCGCGTCATTTCCAGACCGGGTGCAGCTTTGAGTTTGGCGATGGCTTTCATTTCTCACCTCCAATCACGCCAAGCTGACGCCCAACTTTGGTAAAGGCGGCGACGACCTGATCGATTTGCGCCAAACTGTGCGCCGCCGACATTTGCGTGCGGATTCGCGCTTTGCCTTTGGGTACGACGGGGAAGGAAAATCCGATGACGTAAACGCCTTCCTTGAGCAGTTCAGCCGCCATCGTCGCGGCGACTTTGGCATCACCCAGCATCACCGGAATAATCGGATGAGCGCCGGGAACCAGTTTGAAGCCTGCTGCACTCATTTTGTTACGGAAATAGTCGGCGTTGGCGGCGACCTTGGCGCGCAGCGCACGCCCCTCTTCGCTGCGTAAAATCTCCAGCACCTTGAGGCTGGCCGCAGCGATGGCCGGCGCGAGCGTATTGGAAAACAGATACGGGCGCGAGCGCTGGCGCAACAATTCGACGATCGGTTTGCGAGCCGCAATATAACCGCCCGAAGCGCCGCCGAGCGCCTTGCCCAGCGTGCCGGAATAAATATCGACGCGATCACTCACGCCGCACAATTCGGGCGTTCCGGCGCCGTTCTTGCCAATAAAACCGACTGCATGCGAGTCATCGACCATCACCAGCGCGCCATAACGCCCGGCCAGCTCGCAAATGCCGGCCAGATTGGCGATGATGCCGTCCATCGAAAAAACGCCGTCGGTGACGATCAGCTTGAAACGCGCGCCCGCCTGATCAGCGGCGATCAGTTGCGCTTCCAGATCCATCATATCGTTGTTTTTGTAACGGAAACGCTGAGCCTTGCATAAGCGAATGCCGTCGATAATCGATGCGTGGTTAAGCTCATCCGAAATCACGGCGTCTTGCTCACCGAGCAGCGTTTCAAACACGCCGCCGTTGGCGTCAAAACAGCTCGAATACAGAATCGTATCGTCAGTACCGAGCAGCGCCGAAATCGAGTGCTCCAGCTGCTTGTGAATTTGCTGCGTACCGCAAATAAACCGCACCGAAGCGCAGCCGTAACCATAATCATCAAGGCCCTGCTTGGCCGCAGCAATCAGCCGCGCATCATCGGCCAGACCCAGATAATTATTGGCGCAGCAATTGATCACCTGCTCGCCTCCGGCGAGCGCGATTGCCGCACCTTGCGGGCCGGCAATCACCCGCTCCGGCTTTTCAAAACCATCAGTTCGAATCTGCGCCAGTGTTGCCGCCAGATGCGCGAGATAATCTGTTTGCATACCCGACCTCTTCATGGGGTATATAGCCACAGATCAATTTATGATTGAACTGCAAAGATATACCCTTCTATTTTTCAATATTAAAAATTCACTGCTACGCTTGTGGCGTGTTAGGTTTGGTTTGCGAGTAACCAGACATCCATCATAAATCGGCCAAATCGCCATGGCTGTACGGGCATTCCTGCATTTGGTTTGCGTACAAATCCCGGACAAAACCCGACTAATTCAGTCGGGTTTTTACTTGACCATTTTAGTCGGGCTTTGATACCATTGGGGCAGGATAAAAACAGCAAGGAAACCCCATGCGCTTGACCACAAAAGGCCGCTTCGCAGTCACTGCCATGCTTGATTTGGCACTGCGTCAAGCCAATGGTCCAGTCACGCTGGCGGGCATCAGCGAGCGGCAGCATATTTCGCTCTCTTACCTTGAGCAGTTGTTTGGCAAACTGCGCCGTCGCGAGCTGGTCGAAAGCGTTCGCGGCCCCGGCGGCGGCTATTGTCTGGCACGCGCGGCGAGTGAAATCAGCGTCGCCGACATCATCCATGCCGTTGACGAACCAATCGACGCGACCCAGTGTGGTGGCCGCGAAAATTGCCGCGATGAATCGCGCTGCATGACGCATGATTTATGGACCGAGCTCAATACGACGATCCACGGATTTTTGTCTAATGTCACGCTGGCCAGCTTGATCGAGAAACAGCAGGAAAAAACCAAACGCTGCAGCGAGACGCTCAGCATTGTTAAAGATCAGCGCCAGAATCATTTGAACGCGCATTAATTATTTCAAATTTCAAACTTATCAGCATGCCTATTGCACCGGAGCAAAGCTCATGACTCAGCAAAAACCAATCTATCTTGATTACTCTGCCACCACGCCGGTAGACCCGCGTGTTGCCGCCAAGATGATTCCTTACCTGACCGAAATGTTCGGTAATCCGGCCAGCCGCTCGCACCCGTATGGCTGGGAGTCGGAAGCTGCAGTTGAAGAAGCACGTGAGGAAGTGGCCAAGCTGGTCAATTGCGACCCGAAAGAAATCGTTTTCACTTCGGGCGCGACCGAATCGATCAATCTGGCACTGAAAGGCGCGGCGCATTTCTATCAAACCAAGGGCAAACACGTCATCACGGTAAAAACCGAGCACAAAGCCACGCTCGACACCGTGCGCGAGCTGGAGCGCGAAGGCTTTGAAGCGACGTATCTGGACGTATTGGAAAACGGCCTGCTCGATCTGGAAGCCCTGAAAGCGGCGATCCGCCCGGACACGATTCTGATTTCGGTGATGTCGGTGAACAACGAAATCGGCGTGATTCAGGACATCGCCACCATCGGCGAAATCTGCCGCGAACGCGGTATTGTGTTCCACGTCGATAGCGCACAAGCGACCGGCAAAATCGCGCTGGATCTGGCAACGCTGAAAGTGGATCTGATGAGTTTTTCAGCGCACAAAACCTACGGTCCGAAAGGCATTGGCGCGCTGTATATCCGCCGCAAACCGCGTATCCGCCTGGAAGCACAAATGCACGGTGGCGGTCACGAGCGCGGTTTCCGCTCGGGCACACTGGCGACGCATCAGATCGTCGGCATGGGCGAAGCTTTCCGCATTGCTCGCGAAGACATGGCGACCGAAAACAAACGCATCGGCGCGCTGCGCGACCGCTTGTGGAATGGCCTGAAAGAAATCGAAGAAGTGCATTTGAACGGCGATATGGTTCACCGCGTACCGCACAATCTGAACGTCAGCTTCAATTATGTCGAAGGCGAATCGCTGATTATGGCGCTGAAAGACTTGGCCGTATCGTCTGGTTCGGCATGTACTTCAGCGTCACTTGAGCCATCGTATGTACTGCGTGCGCTGGGCCGCTCGGACGAATTGGCACACAGCTCGATCCGTTTCACGATTGGCCGCTTTACCACTGAAGCCGAAGTCGATCACGCGATTGAGTTGTGCAAAGCCAAAATCGGCAAGCTGCGCGAACTCTCGCCGCTGTGGGATATGTTCAAGGAAGGAATCGATATTTCGACCATCGAATGGGCAGCCCACTAAATCTGTCATCGCGGCGTGCGGCCGAGCGTTGTTGCCGACCTGCTTGTGGGCACTAGCCCACGGCGCAAATCGGCGCCTAGCTCGACCTTTCGGCGCGATGCAGATTGAATGATTAACAAACGGCGCGGCTTCGCGCCCTGTCTGGCATCACGATCCACGCCAATTTGATTGGCTTAAATCAGATTCAGGCAACTGATAAAATTTGAGAACAATACAAAAATTCGCTGGCAAGAAGCACAGCCGCAGACAGTACACCGAGTACGGCAAGGCGAAGCGACGCAGCGAGCGGATTTTTGTCTTATTACGAAGAGGCACACAAAATGGCATACAGCGAACAAGTACTCGACCACTACGAAAACCCGCGCAACGTCGGCGCTTTTGATAAAGGTGACGACACCGTAGGCACCGGCATGGTCGGCGCGCCCGCCTGTGGCGACGTAATGAAATTGCAGATCAAGGTCGGCGAAGATGGCCTGATCACCGACGCGAAATTCAAAACCTACGGCTGCGGTTCAGCGATTGCTTCATCATCACTCGTGACCGAGTGGGTCAAAGGCAAGACTTTGGACGAAGCTTTGGCGATCAAAAACACGCAAATCGCCGAAGAACTGGCTTTGCCACCGGTGAAAATCCACTGCTCGATTCTGGCTGAAGACGCGATCAAGGCGGCGGTTGAAGATTACAAGCAAAAGCACGGCAACTAATCTGAAGATTTTCAGATCTGAAGATCTGAAGGGCACCCGGGGTATAGCCCTGTAGCACAATCCCATCTTGAGCTACAGAGCCATACCCGAATGGAGTACACAATGGCACTGACACTTAGCGAAGCAGCGGCAAACCACGTTGCCAACTTCATCAAGAAACGCGGCAAAGGCCTCGGCATCCGTCTGGCAGTCAAAACTTCGGGCTGTTCGGGCATGGCGTACAAGCTGGAATTTGTCGACGTTGAAAGTGACACCGATCTGGTATTTGAGAGCTTTGGCACCAAAATCTACACCGATGCCAAATCACTCGCTTACTTAGATGGCACTGAGCTGGATTACACCAAAGAAGGCCTGAACGAAGGGTTTAAATTCAACAACCCCAACGTGAAAAACGAATGCGGTTGTGGCGAAAGCTTCGGCGTTTAAGTGCTTAAGCAAAAGTTTCCGCGCATTGTTGCTTCGCCTTGCCGTACTACCTGTACTGTCTGCGGCTTTGCGCCTCGCGGGAAAACTTTTGGGCAATTACTTAAAGTCTGTGCTGCGGGCGATCTCGTCGCCCGCTTCTGCTGTTTCTCACTTCAAAGCTGATCATGATCGATTTCGCGCAATCCCATTTCGTTCTCTTTGGCCTCACTCAGGCCTTCACCATCGACAGCAAAGAACTCGATGCACGCTATCGCGAGCAAGTTGCGCGCTATCATCCTGATAAATTTGCCAGTGCCGCCGATGCCGAACGTCGCGCCAGTCTACAAGCGGCAACGCACATCAATGAAGCCTACCAAACCCTGAAATCCGCCCTGCCACGCGCGCGCTATCTACTGCAGCTGGCTGGCGTTGATACGCAGGAAGAAACCAATACGGCGATGCCGATGGATTTTCTGATGGCGCAAATGGAATGGCGTGAAAGCATTAGCGACGCGAAGGCGAGCAAAAACGTCGATGCGCTGGAAAACCTAGCCCGCGAAATGCGCGCCGAAATGCAGGCGCTCGAAGATAAACTCGCGACGCAAATCGACGCACAACAAGACTTTGCGAACGCCGCGATGAGCGTGCGAAAATTACGGTTTATGGAAAAGCTTGATCAGGAAATTGGTGATGCAATCGAGGCGGTGTTGTATTGATTTGCATGGATAAATAAAGCATGAAAGCAATCATTAGCGAAACAATATTATGGCTATTAGTGATTTGCTTTTGCTTATTGCAACTTAAATTACTCTTACCTCAATTTTGCTTCGGTGCCACAGATTTGGAAGAGTTCGAAAAATGTGGCGCATCTGCGGTAATGGATCGCTTTATGGGGTCTCTCATTTCAACTCCAGTATTTTTGTATGCGATCTGGAAAACTCTGGATAGAAATTGGCGCACTCGTTTAAGGCAAAGCTCAATTGAACGAAGCCAATGGATACGTCATTGGATTTTGTTGATAGGCGCAACTCCCGGTACGTTGATAGCATTTAATTTTCTGGGTCAGCTCATTCTTAAATAATCAAGGGTATATCCCTGAACCTCTTTACTGCAAAGCGTTTCAGGCATATACCTTAAAAAATTTCCTGATTAGGTAGCCACGTCAGCTACCCATTGTTTCGTCATTCCGGCGGAAGCCGGAATCCAGCTGCAATGCTTTTTTAAATTGCACTCTGGGTACCGGCTTTCGCCGGTACGACGATTTGCTGAGATAGCTACCTAATCAGGAAACATTTAATCGATTAGATTTTTAGGATTTAAGCCAATGGCTTTGTTGCAAATCGCCGAACCCGGCCTTTCCGCTGCGCCGCATCAACACCGACTCGCGGTCGGCATTGATTTGGGTACGACCAACTCCTTGGTTGCCACCGTCAAAAGCGGCAGCGCGGTCTGCCTGCCCGACCACGATGGCCGCACGCTGCTGCCGTCGGTGGTGCATTACGGCCTTGAGAATACCTTGCTGGTCGGTCACGCAGCGCAGCATAAACAGAACGAAGACCCGGGCAATACCATCGTATCGGTCAAACGTTTTATGGGTCGCGGCATCAATGACATCGCCGATCTGGCAACGCCTTACCGCTTCGTCGATGAGCCCGGCATGCTCAAATTGCAAACGCGCGCTGGTGTCAAAAGCCCGGTTGAAGTCTCGAGCGAAATTTTAAAAAACCTCAAAGCCCGCGCCGAAGAAAGCCTGGGCGGCGAGCTGGTTGGCGCTGTGATTACCGTTCCCGCCTACTTCGACGATGCACAGCGTCAGGCGACCAAAGACGCCGCCAAGCTCGCCGGTCTGAATGTTTTGCGCCTGCTGAACGAACCGACTGCGGCTGCGATTGCGTATGGTCTGGATAATGCATCCGAAGGCACGTATGTGATTTATGACTTGGGTGGCGGCACGTTTGACGTGTCGATTCTGGAACTGACGCGTGGCGTTTTTGAAGTGCGCGCAACATCGGGTGACAGCCAGCTCGGCGGTGATGATTTCGACCACCGCATTTACTGCTGGATTCTGGAGCAAGCCGATATTCACGGCCCGAACGCCAACGATCAGCGCCTGTTGCTGACGCGCGCGCGCGAAGCCAAAGAATCGCTGACCGACCGCGATAGCACACGTATCACGACCGTACTATCGGATGGCGCGGTGATTGATCTGGAGCTGACGGCGGAGCAATTCCATAGCATGACCGCGCACCAGATCAGCAAAACGCTGTTGCCCGTCAAAAAAGCCTTGCGCGATGCCAAACTTTCAATCGAAGACATCAAAGGCGTTGTCCTCGTCGGTGGCGCGACGCGGATGTCGCATGTGCGCAAAGCGGTACGCGAACTATTCAATCAGGAACCGCTCACCAATCTCGACCCGGACAAAGTCGTCGCGATTGGCGCGGCGATTCAGGCCAATGTGCTGGCAGGCAATAAGGGTGACGACGAATGGCTGCTGCTTGATGTGATTCCGCTGTCACTCGGTCTCGAAACGATGGGCGGTCTGGTCGAGAAAGTCATTCCGCGCAATAGCACGATCCCGACCGCGCGCGCGCAGGAATTTACGACGTTTAAAGACGGCCAGACGGCGATGGCGATTCATGTACTGCAGGGCGAGCGCGAGCTGGTCAGCGATTGCCGCAGCCTGGCGCGCTTTGAGCTGCGCGGCATTCCGCCAATGGTCGCTGGCGCGGCGCGCATTCGCGTTACTTTCCAGGTCGACGCCGATGGTCTGCTGTCGGTTTCAGCCAAAGAACAATCTTCCGGCATCGAAGCGAGCATTGCCGTTAAGCCATCGTACGGCTTGTCGGATGATGAAATCACGCGGATGCTGACCGAATCGATGACGCACGCCAAAGACGATGTACAGGCACGCAAACTGGCTGAAGCGCGCGTTGAGGCCAGCAGCATTATCGCCGCCGTCAGCGTCGCGCTCGACACTGACGGCCAGCTGATTAACACGGACGAGCGCGCCGAAATTGACGCGGCGATTGCAGCCCTCAGCGCTGCCAATGCTCAAGACGATGCCAATGCGATTATCACCGCCACCGAAGCGCTCAATGCAGCAACGGGTGAATTTGCCAGCCGCCGGATGGATGCCGCGGTGAAGCGCGGACTGGCAGGTCACAAGATTTCCGAAATTTAAGCGCGATTCATCAAAGAGATAAGCCATGACCCAAATTATTATTCTGCCGCATGCCACGCTGTGCCCCGATGGCGCGGTGCTCGACGTTGAACCGGGCACGACCATTTGCGATGCGCTACTGGCCAATGACATTGAAATCGAACACGCGTGCGAGAAATCGTGCGCCTGTACCACTTGCCATGTGTTGGTGCGCGAAGGCTTTGATAGCCTGAACGAAGCCGACGAACTGGAAGAAGACCAGCTCGATAAAGCCTGGGGGCTGGAAGCCTGCTCGCGCCTGTCTTGCCAAGCTGAAGTGGCCGATACCGATCTGGTCGTCGAGCTGCCAAAATACACCATCAATCACGCACGCGAACATCATTAATCAGGTATAAGGCCAAATATATTGGCAAACCTAGCCTTCATGGCAATACATCACAGGAGTATCAACATGAAATGGACTGATAGCCGCGAAATCGCGATTGAATTATCAGAAAAACACCCCGACGTTGATCCGACCAAATTGCATTTTGTCGAGCTGCGCGATTGGGTGCTGGCGCTGGACGGGTTTGATGATGATCCGAAACATTGCGGCGAAAAAATCCTCGAAGCCATTCAGATGGCGTGGATGGATGAGGCCGATTGAGTCTAAAAACGTAAAGTATTAACATTATTTGTAACAGCGCCGGTCTACACTGGCGCTGTTTTTGTTTGCATGCGAAGATTTGACTCCGCTGACGTTAGGCTCTGTTGACGTTTAGTTTGCGAGTCGCGTTTGTGCTGGTTTTGGCCTGAAACAAGACGCAAAGCCCGCTGCATAGTCATTCTATGCGAGGGTTTTGCAACGCAGTGTCAGGCCAAAAATAGCCAAACCCTCCGGGCTGGGCGCTTTTTGTGACGACTCTGCGTTATTGCCTGTTCACATAGAATGACTATGCATCGCAGCCAATGCCTTGATTCGTCACAAAAATCGCGCCAGCGCGACCGCACACCAAACGTCAACAGAGCCGAATCACACAACGACGATCAGAAGAACCCAACCGTCTGCCGGAAGCAAATATGGCCACTGCCCCACTTTCTTCGCTACAACTGGTGCGACAAGCGCGTGCCGATTTAAGCGTTTTGCTCAATGATCCGCTGGCAAGCGACAATTTCACCGCCAGCATCATCGACATCGTCCGCTTGATTCAGAGCGCCTGCCGACAGTCTAGTGAAGTTTCGCTGGCCACCATCCTGCTCGAACTCGATACGCCCTACCCGGTGCGCCATGCGGTCGATGTAGCCATTGTGACCAATCTGATGCTCGCGCAACTGGGGCAGAACAGCATTCAGCGCAGCTCGGTCATTGCTGCAGCACTGACGATGAACCTTGGCATGCACGCACTTGAAGCCCTGCTGGCTGAACAGACCGAACCGCTCAGCAATGAACAGCGCGAACAAATGCAGGCTCATCCACTGATCGGGCGCGATCAGCTCAGAATGCTCGGTGTTTCGGATATTCACTGGCTTGACTGTGTCGAGCAGCATCATGAAGCGCCCGATGGCAGCGGTTACCCGCGCAAGCTGCGAGGTGACGCCATCCATTTTGATGCGCGGCTACTGGGGCTGGTTGACCGCTATTGCGCGATGCTGAATAACCGCAGCTATCGTCGTCGGCAACTGGCCGACGCGGCCATTTTCAGTACGCTCAGCAGCGCCGCAGGTAGCCTTGACCAAAAACTGGCGCAGTTATTTTTAGCCACGCTGGGGATTTACCCACCGGGTAGCATCGTTCATCTGATCAATGGTGAAACCGGCGTCGTGGTACGCCGTGGTCAACTCGACAACACGCCCCAAGTGCTGTCACTGTTTGACGCCAACGATCAATTACTCAGCCAACACGTCCTGCGCGACACCAGCAATCTCGACTTTACCGTCACCAATCTGCTCGACAGCCGGATTATCGCCGGGCAATTGCCACTGAGCGAGATCTGGGGAATTGCAGCGACCGAATAAAAAAGCGGCCAAAGCCGCTCAGGCTGCTGACAAAGTGGGTTACGACATTTTTCAAGTCTCGGCAAAGCCGAGCCTAGGAAATAAGGCTTTAAATTCGCAGCCTTTATGTTTTATTCCCACCCCTCCCGTCCCCTCCTTGAGGGGAGCACCCCAAGGGCACTTCCTACAGGGCGCCTCGCTTCGCGAGTGAGGTTTGTCATCAATCTGAGCAGCCAAAGCCGCGTTTTGCATCAAACTGATTGCGATTATTGCGCCATGCAAGGCTGGCTGGCTGAACGGTTTTTACGCATTTCACCGCGTTTGGCGCGCATTTGATCGTGTGCGGTTTTGCGTTCAGCTTCCGACAGCACGCCGTCTTTATTGCTATCGATTGCATCAAAACGCGCTTCCATCCGTTTGAGGAAATCGGCTTTTTTCACTTCGCCCTTGGGCATGGCAAATTCACCTCGCATGCCATGCTGCATGCCAGGCCCCATACCCGGACACGGCGTTGCTTCAGCCATCGCCAATGAGCTCAGCGCCAGCGACGCAGCAAGACAGACTGTTTTGATTAGATGGTTCATGATGGAAACTCCTGAAATAATTGGACTGGTAAGCACAAGACGCGCTTGTATGTTATAACGCAGCCCTTATTCATTCCGTTGACAAAACCATCATGAATTTTGCCGAACAGCTCGCCCAATTACCCACAATCGATCATTTGAGCGCGATTGAATTGCTCAATGGCGATGAAATCGTCGCACGCATCGAAAACAAACCCGGCCAGTCTGGCAGCGTTCGCGTTTACCACGCGCTGTATCAGGAATTTGGCGCAATCAGCGATATCGCGGCACAAAAAGGGCTGCGCCTGTACGCCGAGCACACACAGGATGCCGAGCAAAACCCGGGCAAGCATCCCAATATCGACCGCTTGATTCCGATCGCCAGTGGCGCAAACCCGCTGGCGGTTCGACTGATCGCAGCCTGATCGCGGCCTGATCGCAAATTAGCAATACCTCGGCACAGCAGCTTAGCTACCATGAATAGATGTATCCAGTGGAGAACACCATGAAAAACTCACTCATTGACCGGGGTATTGCCTGCTTTGCCTTAGCTATATTGGCCTTGATAGCTATACCCGCCCAAGCAGAAGTTGATCTTGGCTCGCTTGATCTGCTGGCCAGCAATACGGACAACAGCCCGGTTCCACGGGGTGCCATCGTTGGTGGCATTGTGATTAGCGGACAGGCGCGTTATCAGGCACTTGATAATGAAGTCTACGCCATCCCCGGCCTGGTTTATTTTGGTGAGAAGCTGGTCTATCTGGGCGATAGAGCACGTTACTACTTTTACAAGGAAGGCCAATTCTCGGCCTTTGCTTATGGCCGGGTTCGCTTTGGCAACCTTGATCCGGCTGATGCGGTCGAGCTGGCCGGCATGCAGCAACGCGACGGGCAGCTTGAAATGGGCATCGGCGCCAATTACGTCACGCCCTACGCCTTGCTAACCGTACGCGCAGCCAGCGATGTCACCGGTACCAGCAAAGGGCAGGAAGCATTATTGTGGGCCGATTTTCCTATCGTCAAAGACAATCTGCTGATCATGCCGGGAACCGGCGTGATGATACGCAGCGCCAAAATGGCCAATTATTATTTCGGCGGCGTATCGGGCGGCGAAGCCACTGCGACGCGTCCGGCCTGGGATACCGGAACAACGATCTCGCCGATGGCCGCGCTGATTACCAGCTACCGCTTTAACAAGGACTGGATCGGCCTGTTTGCGTTAAATTACGAGTGGTACGACTCGAGCATTAAAAACAGCCCGCTGGTGCAGCACAGCGGTGAGCTGTACGCCGGGGCCGGTGTGGGTTATGTCTGGTAAATGGCTCGAATTAATATCTGCGCGGTAGTCTGATCTACAGCGCAGATATTCAGTCACCTACTTTTCCATTTCCGGACGGGGTATTTGCTCAGTACGGAATAAAGTTCCGTTTATCAGTCTGTTGGCTTGGTAACAAAATGAATTACCCAATCAAAGCAGGGGTATATTCATACAAATCATGAATATCAATATCTGCAAGAAAATACACTACTTAAACCGAAAAATGAGAGATACAAAAAAAAGCCGCAAGCGCGGCTTTTTTATTTCATTGCCGACTCATTATTCTTGAGGCAATGGCGCGCGCTTGGGCAGGAATAGCGCAGCGATTTGTGGGGCGCGCTTGGGCAATTTCGGTAAATCATTCGGCAAGGCCGGAATCTCCAGCGCATCGCGGCTGGCGCGCGACGGCATGCCTGTCCGCACCCGTTCACCCGCTGGCGCCGCATCGCGCACGCCATGATCACGACGACCAAAGCGATCCCGCTCTCCGCGAGCGCTGTGACGTTCCGAACCACGCCCCCGATCCGAGCCGATCCGCTCACGCGTGGGTTCACGTTCGTCGATAATCTGTATCGTTCCCGGCGAGAAACCCGGTACCGGAATCAGTGGCAAGTCGCGTTTCAACAAGGCCTTGATGCCGTTGTACGCTTTGTCTTCTTCGGGCGCAACGAGTGAAATCGCGATCCCAGTTGCGCCAGCGCGGCCAGTCCGGCCAATACGATGCACATAATCTTCCGGGTTGGTCGGCAATTCGAAATTCACGACAAACGGCAGGTCGGTCACGTCCAGGCCACGCGCAGCGACGTCGGTAGCAACCAATACCTGCGTTTCACCCGCTTTGAATTTGTTCAGCGCTTCGGTACGCGCTTTCTGGTCACGGTCGCCATGAATCGCTTCGCAATTGAACCCGCCGCGCTTGAGTTCGCGCGACACTTGCTCGGCACCGATTTTGGTGCGGCAGAAAACGATCACCTGACTCATTTCGTGAATACGGATCAGATGCGCGAGCAGCGCGCGTTTGCGACCCGATTCGACCGGATGCAATTCCTGCTTGACCGATTCGTTGGCCGAATTCTGCCGCGCGACTTCGATCTTGACCGGATTGTTCATGAATTCGTTACTGAGCTTGACGATTTCCGGCGCAAACGTCGCCGAGAACAGCAAGGTCTGTTTGCGGCTGGTACAGAGTTTGAAAATCTCGCGAATGTCGAGAATAAAGCCCATGTCGAGCATGCGGTCCGCTTCGTCGAGCACCAGAATCTCGACTTGCGACAAATTGATGTTTTTCTGCTGGATATGATCGAGCAGACGACCTGGCGTCGCAACCAGCACTTCAATGCCGTTACGCAGCGCCGGAATCTGGCCCTTGATGTCGACACCGCCGTAAACGACGTGGCTGCGCAGCCCGGTGTGCTTGCTGTACGTCGCGACGTTATCGTAAACCTGATCAACGAGCTCGCGCGTCGGAGCCAGCATCAGCACGCGGATCGGGTGGCGTGCCGGTGACACGCTGGTATTGGCATGACGGATGATGCGGGTCAGAATCGGCAAGGTGAACGCCGCAGTTTTGCCGGTTCCGGTTTGCGCCGCGCCGAGTACGTCCTGCCCGGTCAGCACCACCGGAATCGCCTGCGCCTGAATCGCGGTCGGGTTTTCATAGCCCTGCTCGGCAACAGCCTTTAAAACTTCAGGCGCAAGGCCAAGCGTCGCAAATGTCATACCCGTTTCATCCCAATCAAGCCATAAAGGCGGAACTTTACACCAAGCAGGGCTGGCTGGATACCGTAAAGCTGTTTGGATTCATCACAGTAAGTAACCGCACAAAAAATTTCCAGCAAGGCACCGAAGCCGTAGACAGTACAAGTTAGTACGGCAAGGCGAGGTAACGATGCTGGACGAGGTGGCCTCGGGCTAAAACTTTTGCTTATCTACTTGGGAGCCAAAACCGCGTAAACTGGCGCCCTATTGAGCCGACTGGAGAAACCCATGTACGAAACCGCCCGCGAATACCTGACCACCGTGCGTGACCTGCACCGCTTTGCCGTCAGCCGGTTCAACGCCGCCGAGCTGTTTTACGGCCACGGCACCAGTGAAGCATGGGATGAAGCCGCCTATCTGATTCTGGCGACACTCAAATTACCGATTGACCGGCTCGAGCCGGTTTTCGACGCACGCCTGTTGCCCGAAGAAGTCGAGCAAGTGCTCAATGTGCTGCAGGAACGCGTCGTCACGCGCAAACCGGCGTCTTACCTGACCAAGGAAGCGTATCTGGGCGATTTCAAGTTTTATGTTGACGAACGCGTGATTGTTCCGCGTTCATTTATCGCCGAAATCCTGCTTAACGAAGGGCTGGAACCGTGGATCGAATACCCCGAGCTGATCCACAATGCGCTTGACCTGTGCACCGGATCGGGCTGCCTGGCAATCCTGATGGCGCATGCCTTCCCCGATGCGGCGATTGACGCGGTTGATCTGTCGCCGGACGCGCTCGACGTCGCCGAAATCAATGTCCTTGATTACAACCTCGGTGACCGGATCGACCTGCTCGATTCGGATCTGTTCAGCGCCGTTGAAGACATGAAGTACGATTTGATCATTTCGAATCCGCCGTATGTCGATGCGCACAGCGTTGAAGAACTCCCGCCCGAATATCTGCACGAGCCGGAAATGGCGCTCGGCAGTGGCGAAGACGGGCTCGACATTACGCGCCGGATCTTGTCGGAAGCCACGCAGCACCTGAATCCGCACGGTGTTCTGGTCGTTGAAATCGGCCATAACCGTGACGTGCTTGAGGAACAATACCCGACGCTGCCGTTTATCTGGTTGCCAACCGAATCGGGCGACGGTTTTGTTTTCCTTCTGACGCGCGAAATGCTGGTTGAAGCAGGACTATAAGCGATCAACGGTCGAATATCCCGGATAAAAGGTGTCGTATAAGTAAGGCACGATCCGGGATATTTTTTGCACCGCACAACAAGCTGAATTTATACTGACGCCAACTTGAACAAACCAATTGGATCGTCATGCTGGAGTTTTTGCTCATTACGCTGATTGTTCTCGCCTGCCTGCCTTTTATTCCCTGGGCCAGCCTTAGTCGGAAAAAGAAATCGCTGCTCGACCCTAGCGTAGACCCTTACATCATGCCTCCCGGCAAAAAGAAAGATTAAGCGAGCAATACCACCATAGGTATATTGCCACAAGCATTTTATTTATTGATCTACAAACAAATACCCACCCAAAGTACTAATCCAGTCTGATGCGCTGATCGCAGTACAGCGACGATTATCCCCAAGCCGCGTACAATAGCGCCGCCTATGCAGACTAAACACCCCGCCCTTCACTACCTCGAACACGTTTTCGGCTACCGCGCCTTTCGCGGCATGCAGGAACAGATCGTCAACGCGCTGTGCGCGGGTCAGGACGCGCTGGTCCTGATGCCAACGGGCGGCGGCAAATCGCTGTGCTATCAAATCCCGGCGCTGGTTCGAGATGGCTGCGCGATTGTCGTTTCGCCACTGATCGCGCTGATGCAGGATCAGGTCGAAGCGCTGCTCGAACTCGGTGTCGCCGCGGCGTTTTTAAATTCAACGCTCGACGCCGCCACAGCGCGCGAAGTTGAAAACGATTTCTTAAGCGGCAAACTCAAGCTGCTTTACGTCGCGCCCGAGCGACTGATGACGCAACGTTTTCAGTCCTTGCTGCGTCAAGCGCACATTTCGCTGTTTGCCATCGATGAAGCGCATTGCGTTTCGCAATGGGGGCACGATTTCCGGCCTGAATATCTGGCGCTCTCGGTGCTCGCCGACGATTTTCCAGACGTACCGCGCATCGCACTAACGGCGACCGCCGATCACGCAACGCGCGCTGAAATGAAGCAGCGCCTGCATCTGGAAAACGCGCAGGAATTTGTCGCCAGCTTCGACCGACCGAATCTGCGCTACACCATCGTCGAGAAAAAAACTGCGCGCGATCAATTGCTGACCTTTTTACGCCGCGAGCACGAAGGCGATTCGGGAATCGTTTACTGTTTATCGCGCAAAAAAGTCGAAGACACCGCCGCATGGCTGCGAACCAAGGAAATCAAAGCGCTACCGTATCACGCCGGGCTCGACGCCAGCGTTCGCGCCAAGCATCAGCAGATTTTTCTGCGCGAAGAAGGCGTGGTGATGGTTGCGACGATTGCCTTTGGTATGGGCATCAATAAACCCGACGTGCGTTTCGTCGCGCATCTGGACTTGCCCAAATCGATTGAAAACTACTATCAGGAAACCGGCCGCGCCGGCCGCGACGGACTGCCTGCGAATACCTGGCTGGCGTATGGCTTAAACGACGTGATGCTGCTCGCCGAAATGATCGAACAAGGCGGCAGCCCGGAAGAACAGAAACACGTCGAGCGCCGCAAACTCGACGCGATGCTGGGCTTGGTTGAAGCGACCGAATGCCGTCGCTCTGTATTGCTCGGCTACTTCGGTGAACAAACCGTGCCGTGCGGCAACTGCGACAATTGCCTGAACCCGCCGCAACTCGTTGAAATGTCTCAAGCCGCGCAAAAAGCGTTGTCCTGTGTGTATCGCACCGGAAATCGTTTTGGCGTCGGGCATCTGGTCGACGTGCTGCGCGGCAAAAGCAATCCCAAAGTCGTCAGCCATTTGCACGACAAAATCAGCACTTTCGGCATCGGCAAAGACATCGACGAAGCAAGCTGGCGCGCGGTATTTCGCCAACTGCTCGCCAAAGGCGCGCTGCAACTCGCACCCGAAGGCCACGGCGGGCTGCAACTGACCGACGCAGCCCGTCCGTTTTTGAAAGGCGAAAATCCACTCTACCTGCGCGCGCGCACCGAGAAATTCAGCTATCGCGGCGACAAAGGCAGCGAATTTAGCTCGGAAGCCGATCAGGCGCTGTGGCAAGCGCTGCGCAAACTGCGCAAACAACTCGCCGACGAAATGGAAGCCCCGGCCTACCACGTTTTCGGCGACGCCACGCTCAAGGAAATGGTACGCCTACGCCCGCTCGATCATTACGAACTCTCGCGTATCAGCGGCGTCGGCGATCGAAAACTGGAAAAATACGGCGATGCGTTTTTGCGGGTGTTGAACGAGAATTACTTGGGGGTGTGAGGTGTGAGGCTGCAGAATACCCATGCATGTATATCCATAAAACTATTTATCATCAACACCTACAAGGCAATACCCACAAGCGTCGGGTGGAAAAATTCCACTGGGGTTTGCACACTCGACCAAACTCCGATTTCGCTTCGCTTTATCGGAGCTACGCGGGCTGGTTTATCAGGCCAAAGTCAAACTTGCACAAAGCAAAATGAATATCGAGGGGCGTTGGGTGAATCTTGCGCCGGGAATGGCGGTCAGCGTCGAAGTGAAAACCAGCCAGCGGCGGATTATTGAATATTTCCTGTCGCCGCTGATGGCGTATGTGAGTGAGAGTGTTCGGGAACGATAAAGAGGAAGTCGGATGAAAAATAAATGGTGTTTGGCTTTTGCCTTGGTCATTGGGCTCAGCGCTTGTGGCTCCGAAATTGTTACTTGGCAGGAAGAGGCTAAGCAGGCTGATGGCTCTATTTTGCTGTTGGAGCGCACGATACGTATTGGTGGTGGGCATGAGATCGGCCAGAGCGCGCCAGTAGCATCGGAGTCTATCAGCTTTATTCACCCCAAAACGGGAAAAAAAATCACCTGGAATTCGCCGACGGATTTGCTGATGTCAGTAGATCCAATGTTAGTGCAATTGGATGGAGATAGAACTCTGGTGCTAGTAGCCCCTCGCTCTAGTGTGGATCTCGATCATTATGGTCAACCATGCCCCCCTTTCGTACTGCAAGAAATACGCAATGGAAAAATAGAGAACAAACCCGCACAAGAGCTCCTTGAAAAATTTAGATTTATGAATCTAGTGTTTTACCCAAAAATAAAAAAAACACTACAGAGAATAAAAGAAGAAAAATTTCTATCGGTCAATGTGATTAGAGATATAAATTCAGGTGGAACCAATAAAAAATTAATGGCTATTGACTACAGCTACAAACCAAATTCGTACAAATGTGAATAGTGAGAATAGATAAATGAACACTTCAGATTATGCTTTGTTGGCTGGAGCGGCCTATGATAAATCGCGATCGGACGTCAACAAAATTCCACTGCCCGATGGTTTTATTGAGCCTCGTCATCATACGAATGAAACCGCCACTTTGGCGGTTTTTCTTTGCCTGTTGTCATTGATCTAACTATCTAACTTGGATTGGCGGCTATGCGCCGCGGCACTCACTTTCTTTGCTTCGCCTAAAGAAAGTAAGCAAAGAAAGGCAATGGGATGGACTCCTCCCTCTGATACGGCATCGATGTGCCAGACTGGAAGTGTCAGCCAACAGTCACACAGAACAAGGAGTCCACCATGTCTATTATCCGCATTGGCCTTGATCTTGCCAAAACCGTTTTTCAAATTCACGGCGTGAATCACAAAGAAGAAGTCATTTGCACTCGACAATTACGTCGGTCGCAATTGCTCGACTTCTTTAAAAAGCTCACTCCTTGCTTGATTGGCATGGAGGCTTGCTCTGGCGCGCATCACTGGGCACGTCAACTGCAATTGATGGGGCATACCGTCAAGCTGATTGCGCCCCAGTTCGTTAAACCCTACGTCAAAGGCAACAAGAACGACGCCAACGATGCGGCCGCTATTTGTGAAGCCGTAGGTCGGCCATCGATGCGCTTTGTGCCCCTCAAAACCATCGCCCAACAAGATTTACAGGCACTGCACCGTATCCGCAGCGAACTGGTGCAGCAGCGCACCGCCAAGGTCAATCAAATCCGTGGTTTGTTGGGGGAGTACGGGATTGTGACGGCTCAACGGATTGAGTCACTGCGCAAAGCATTACCAGAGCTACTGGAGGATGCCGAAAATGGCTTAACCCCCGACTTCCGTGCCCTGCTTAATGGTTTGCGCGATGATCTGGTGTATCTCGACGAGCGAATTGCCACTGCGGATAAACAAGTGCAACAGCAAGCGCGCGAAAATACACAAGCATTACGTTTGCAACAATTACGTGGGATTGGCCCCATTACCGCGACCGCCTTGATTGCAGCGATAGGCCAAGATGCGCATCACTTTAAACGCGGCAGAGACCTCGCCGCTTGGATAGGCTTAACACCGGGGCAGCACAGCAGCGGTGGTAAGGAGCGGTTACTGGGCATCAGCAAGCGGGGCGATACGTATCTGCGCACCTTACTCATTCATGGCGCACGTGCTGTAGTTAAAACGGCATTAGGCAAGACGGATAGGCTGAGTGTATGGATTCAAAGCCTGTGCAGTCGGCGTAACAAAAACATTGCCGCCGTTGCGTTAGCCAATAAAACGGCACGAATGGTGTGGGCATTACTCAGTCGCAATATGGATTATGACCCCGACTTTGGTTTAGCAAGGGGTGAAGTGGTTTGAAGCGTGTAGTAGAAAATGGGGTTTGTAGTGGCAATGTGTAACGAATAAAATCCAGTCCGATTGCGAAGCAAGAAGCAGTGATGGCCAAAAGGTTGAACCGGCGGCAGGCAAACCTGACGGGGTCCAAGTGCGAAAAGCACGTGAAGGCGATGAGGACCTGCCGCGCGAATAGCCCATCATGGCCCGGGTCATTAGGCCCAATGCGAAGGCCGGATATACGTGAGCAGTCGATCCGACAACCAGAACTGTGAAATGCTTGCAAGCTGGGAGGAGTCCATATACGACCCCGGCATCTGCGTCCCGCTACGCGGGATTCCCTCGCTGCGGACAGTCGAGGCGGCGGTCGCGCTTAACAAAACAAGCGCAACCGAAACCCCGCCCCGCCTGTTTACCCCTTCGGGTATCCCGCGTCGCTAAGCGGCAAAGCCGCTAAGCTTTGGCGTCACCTCACTCGGCGCTGATGCAGGGGAATCCATGTCATTCCACCGTTGCAGATACTTATCACCCGTATTGCCAGCTAAAGCCCGAAAACATTGATTTTGTCGATATACCCTACTGCTGATTAGAACGAATTGCCCGTGGAGACGCGCCGCTTTAAAAAGTCATGGCGAGGTTTTAAGCCGCGTAGTGTTTGAGCGTCGCGACGTTAGCGCGACGCGAGTTGTAGCGGCGCCTCGCCGTGGCTTTTTCAAGCGGGGTTTCGCGGTGATCGGGCAGCGCGAGGGTTGCAAGGGGCGGGCAAGACCGCCCCTTGCTCGTCCGGCGGGCGAAACCGCCGGTTTATCGCCTGCGGCAGCAGGCTAATCACGACTTTCGGTGCAATTCGCCCCGCTCAGTGCACCCTACAGAATTACTCCCCTACTCCTGCAACATCAACATCGGCGTTGTTTTGGCCAGCTTCATCAGCCGTCGCCAGAGCGTGATTGCGCTCAAAAGCATGCCGGTGAATGCCGAGTAGATCGGCAATCCCCAATTCCCCCCCCAGGGCAGCTCGAAGATTTCGTGCGCGATATACCATGCGCCGAGCGCGGCGATTGCGCCGGCCATCAGTCCGGCCACGGCGCCGAGCAGCAGGCTTTCGAGCCACCAGATTTGTGCGATTCTGCGTGTGCTGGCGCCGAGTGCGCGCATCAGTGCGGCCTCGTGCCGACGCTCGGCTTCGTTGGTGTCGAGTGCGGCGAGCAAGACGGTCAGCCCGGCGAGCATGCACATGACGAAAACCAGCCGCAGCGCGGCGGACGCGAGCGAAATCACCGATTCGACTTGCGCCAGGACTTGCCGCACGTCGATGACGGTGACATTGGGCAAGGCATGCACGAGGTCCGGAATAAACTGCTGGTTCGATTCGCCGCGCGGAGGCTGATTCGACTTGACTCCCAGCAAGGTCGGCGGCAGGTAAAAACTGCTGATCAGGCTACCCGGCTGCTCGCGCATCATCGCGGCCGAACCAACGACAAAGAAATTGGCGCGAAACGATCCCCAGTTCACTTTGCGTAAATTGACCACCGGCGCGGAAAGCTGCGTTCCGGCAATGTCAAAAGTCAGCGTGTCGCCGATTTTGATGCCAAGCTGCTCGGCCAGACCGGACTCGACCGACCAGCCGGGCTGATCGGCGCGCAAAGGCAAGCCCGCAACGCGCAGATTATCGGCGCGCTCGTCTTCGCCCCACGACAGATTGAATTCGCGCTCGGCCAGCCGCTGTGCGCGCGGCTCGGCGAACGATTTTGGAATCACCGCCCGGCCATTTTGCAGCACCCAGCGGCCGCGTATCATAGGCTGAATTTTTGGCGCAGGCAGGCCGGCTTGAACAAACTGCGCGGTGAACATCGCCTGCTGTTCGGGCTGCAAATTGACGGCGAAAAAATTGGGCGCGTCGCTTGGCACTTGTTGTCGCCACGCGCTCAGCAAGTCGTTTTGCACAACGGTCAGCAGCCATAGGCCACACAGCCCCAGCGTCAAAGCCGCCAGTTGCGCGAGCAATAATCCGCGCTGACGCAACATTTGGCGCAGCGCGATTTTGGCTGCACCTTGCCGGAAAACCGCTTGCAGGCTTTTCAGCAGCAGCCACGACAAGGCGGCGACCAAGGCCAGCGCCAGCACAATACCCCAACCCACTATGGCCGCCAGTTTCAAGTCCATCGTGATTTGCAGCAAGATACCCCCGAAGGCCAGCAAGGTAATGCCATATTGCCACAGCCAGTTGATGTCCAGCGTCAGCTCACGGCGCAGTACGCGCAGCGGCGGTGTTTTCGCCAGATTGAGCAACACGGGCCCAGCGGTTCCCAGCAGCAAGACCAAACCCAACAGGCTCGCCCAAGCCCACGGTAAGAGCGTTCCACCCGGCAACGGCGCGGGTAACTGATCGGCGATCAGATAAACCAGAATGGTCTGCGCCAGCCAGGCCAGCGCTCCGCCGAGCAAGGCGGCGAAAAAAACGAGCAGCAAGAGCTGGCCGAGCAACAGTGCACGCACCTTGCGCTGGCTCGCGCCGAATGTTCGCAGCAGGGCGACGGTATCGAAATGCCGCAAGGCAAAACGCCGTGCCGCCAGCACAATCGCCACCGCAGCGAGCACACCGGCGAGCAAGGCGGCGAGGCGCAAAAACTGTTCGGCGCGATCGATTGCCTGTTTGAGTTCGGGGCGCGATTCGCGAATATTTTCCAGCCGCTCGCCGCGCGCAAGCTGATCAACGACTTGCGACTGCCAGCGCGACAAACTGCTGTCACTACCGGCAACCATCAGCCGGTATTTGACGCGGCTACCAAAACCGATCAGCCCGCTGCGCGGCAAATCCGCTTCGCTGATGATCAGCCGTGCCTGCAGGCTGGCAAAATCAAACGCGGCGTCGGGTTCGCGGTCAATAATGCCGCGCACAGTCAGCGCCAACTGGCCGAGCTGAACCCGTTCGCCGACTTTGACTTTCAGCAATGCCTGCAGACGCGGATCGATCAGCACTTCGCCCGGCTTCAGCGGTAGCGCAATATTCGATGTCTGCGGCTGCGCGACCTCCGGCTTCAGCGTCACTGGATTGAGCAGCAGGAGCTTGCCGCGCAGCGGATAAGCCGCGCTGACCGCCTTGACCGAAGCCAGAGTCGTTTGCTCGCCAAAGCTGACCATGGAGGGAAAAGTCGCGCTACTCGCGACCTGCAAGCCCGTTTGCTGCGCCAGCTGTTGCCAGCGCGGTTCAATTTCATGATCGGCAATCAGCACCAGATCGGCCGCCTGCAACTGATTGGTCTGACCAAGCAAGAGCAACTGAACGCGCTCGGTCAATGAGCCGACAGCACTGAGCGAAGCAATCGCGATCACCAGCGCGAGCAGCAGGGTTTTATATTCGCCAGCAATCATGCTGCTGCGAAAAAGCCGCAAGCTTAATTGGCATAGCAATATCCAAGACCGGGGTATCTTCATACAAAGCTCACCTTATCTTGGCTTTGACCACATACCTGCCAGTCAATAGCCTCGCCCGCTTGCAAGCGCAGCGAATGCGAGCAGCGCGTCGCCAGCGTTTCGTCGTGCGTCACCAGCACCAGCGTCGTCCCCGTTTCGCGGTTCAGGTCGAACAGTAAATCAGCAATCACCGCGCCGGTCGCACTATCGAGGCTGCCGGTCGGTTCATCGGCAAACAGAATGGCGGGCTTGGGCGCAAAAGCACGCGCCAGCGCAACACGCTGCTGCTCGCCACCGGACAACTGCCGTGGGCGGTGTTGCATACGTTGCGCCAGACCGACGCGCGCCAGCCAGTGGCGGGCTTCTGCTTCGGCATCCATCTTGCCCGCCAGCTCAAGCGGCAGCATGACGTTTTCCAGCGCGGAGAGCTCGGGCAGCAGCTGAAACGATTGAAAAACAAAACCGGCCAGCTCGCCGCGCACCTTGGCACGTCCGTCTTCATCCAGATTTTGCAGCGGATAGGAGCCGAGTATCACCTCGCCCTGAGTCGGCAGATCCAGCCCGGCGAGCAAGCCCAGCAGGCTAGATTTTCCCGAGCCAGAACGACCGACGATGGCTAAACTCGCGCTACGCGGTAAACTGAAACTGATGTCGTGCAAAATGGTCAATGAGTGAGCGACAGTTGCATCGCGCCCAAGCTGTTTATGCACATTGCGCACTTCAATCATCAAAGGAATCTGTTCGGACATGTTTAAACGCACCCTCGTTGGAATTTTCAGTGTGTTCGCCTTTCACCATAGTGTGCAGGCGGCCGATCCGGTGGTTCTGGTTTATGGCGACAGCCTGTCGGCGGGTTACGGCTTGAGCGCCGATCAGGCGTGGCCAATGCTGCTGGATCGGCAACTGGCGGCGCAGGGCAAAAAATACCGCGTCGTGAATGCCAGTGTCTCAGGAGAAACGACAGCTGGCGGACTGACAAGGTTCCCGGCTACGTTAAAACAACATCAACCGCAGTGGGTCATTCTGGCGCTGGGCAGCAATGACGGATTGCGCGGCTTGCCGATTGAAGCCATGAAAACCAATCTGGCGCAGATGATAGAAAAAGCACAGTCCAGCGGTGCGCGGGTTCATCTGATCGGCATGCAGATGCCACCCAATTATGGCGCAAACTATACCCGGCAATTTGCCGCCGTGTATCAGGAGCTCGCCCGGCAATACCGGCTCAGCCTCAGTCCTTTTCTGCTTGAACCGATTATCCGGCAGAGCAATTATTTTCAGCCCGATCAATTACACCCGACTGCTGCGGCACAACCGATTTTGCTGAAATATATTTTGCAGAATCTGAAAATATGAAGGGTATATCATCGTAACCATTAACAAACAATGGCTACGTCGATATACCCAAGGAAAACCCTTGCATCAAAAATGCATCGCAGGGCTTTATTTCGGCAACGCGGCCAAAGGCTGCACCAGCTTGACGACGCGGCTGACGCCAGGCACCGAAGCGGCCAGATTGGCGGCTTTGTCAGCCAGCGCCGGGTTGCTCATCCCCAACAAATACACCGTCGTGCGCTCGGTAATGACCTGAATATGAACCGATGACGGATCGCCAGCCGAAGCGAGCAAATGGCTTTTCACCAGCGTGGTAATTTGCGTGTCATTCAATTGCTGCACGGCACTGGCCACCGGCCCGACAAACAGATCGTTGTACACCCGCGTGGTCTGCGCAAAACTGCGTGCGATTTCTTCAGCACGCGCTTTGGCAGCCTCGTCCGGCACTTCACCAGTCAACAGGACAAGGCCATTAAAGGTATTGACCGACACATTCGCCTTGTCGCGCCATTCGTCTGTCAATTTGGCGTGGATTTCGGCTCCAAGCTTCGTATCCGTTTTGATCATTGCCGCCGGGCGCGGATCAGAACCGATCCACGCACCAACGGCAGCGCCCCCCACGACGACCAGCGGCACACAGGCCGACAGGCTGGCTGCGAGCAACGCTGCGCCGGCCAGCTGTTTCAATCCGGTTCGCAACATCAATCGCCTCCCAGCAGCATAAAGTCAACTGCGTCGCAGAGCGCGTGAATCGCGGTGATATGCACTTCCTGAATCCGCGCAGTACGCGGATGCGGTGCACAGATATGGACGTCATCACCCGTCAGCAAATCAGCAATCTGGCCGCCATCGCGTCCGGTGAAGGCAATCACCGTCATTTGCCGGTCGTGCGCAGCGTGAATCGCCGAAATCACGTTGGCCGAATTGCCCGAAGTCGAAATCGCCAGCAACAAATCACCGGCACGTCCCAGCGCATGAACCTGCTTGGAGAAAATCAGATCAAAGTCGTAATCGTTGGCAATCGCCGTCAATGCCGACGAATCGGTCGTCAGTGCAATCGCTGGCAAACCCGGACGCTCGCGCTCGAAACGACCGACCATTTCGGCGGCAAAATGCTGCGCGTCAGCCGCCGAGCCACCGTTACCGCAAGCCAGAATCTTGCCGTCGGCCACCAGCGCCTGCACCATTTTTTCTGCCGCCATCGCAATGGCCGGGCTCAGCACATCCATTGCGGCCTGCTTGGCGGCAATGCTTTCTTCAAAGTGCTGTTGTACGCGTTGAATCAAATCCATGACTTATCCTTTATTTGATCGCCTACCGTTAAGTGCTTATGCGGTAATGCAGTTTTTCAGCCAGCTAATCGTCTGGCCGTCTGTTCCGTCGATACATACGGCATCAAACCGGCACGCAGGCGCTGATTTGATACTTTGCAAATATTGCTGGGCACTCGCCCAGAGTTTGGCCTGTTTGGCCGGCGTAATGCTGGCCGCAGCACCGCCAAAGCGGCTCGATTGGCGCATTCTGACTTCGACAAAGACCAGCGTTGCGCCATCCACTGCAATCAGATCCAACTCACCCTGTTTACACGACCAGTTGCGTTCGACAATTTTCAAACCTTGTTGCTGCAAATACTCTGCAGCGCATTGTTCGGCGTACCGGCCTTTATCATTCATGACGAAGAACCGGCCTAATGCAGAGTTCGCACGACCATTTGCCGTGTCACCACATTATCGCGGCCGATGTTCAGCACGCCGGTCAAACCATCGAGCTGTTCGACTTTGCCGCCTTTAGCCAAGATGGCGGCAACTTGCCAGGCATCAACCCCCAGCGCAAATAATCGTTCCAGATCGTTCGAATTGCTGCGGTTACGAATATACAGGTCATACCCGTCCTGATCAGGATTGGCCAGCCAGGGCATTTCAAGATATTTCACACCGGCCAGATCGACCATCGCGCTTGCGCCAAGGCGGGCGGGGTAAATCTGGCTGGTCGCGTACACCGGAATCTCATTGCCAATAAATGGCCTGACCATTCGCGCCGATTTGGCGTCCATCGCCAGAAAGACCGCATCGGCGGATGTTTCAGCCAACTGCGTTTTCAACTGGCTGGCATCGCGCTTGGGATTACCCATGGTCACCATCACCGGCTCGGAGCCGGTTTGTTCTTTCCACGTGGCAGCAAAGCCCTGCGCCTGACGCAAGGCAATCGGATCGTTGCTCAGCAAAATCAGGGGCTGGCGTAAGCCCTCTGATTGAACGAGCTGGGCGACGCCAGCAGCATCGGCCTCGACACCCAAACCAAAACTGAACAACTGGGCTTGCGGCAGAGTCGTCTGATCAAAATTATTCAGCGCGACCACCGGCACTTTCAGCTCGGTGCTGTCGGCCAGAAAATTGAGCGCCGACTTGGTCAAGGGGCCAATCACCGCCAGCGCACCACCCTCGACGGCAGCTTTAAATTGCTGCTGAATGTCTTCTTCTTTATCCGTCGTATCAAAAACCCGCAAAGGCACTGCATCAGTGCCGCCGTGTACGCGCTCGCCCGCCAGTACACCGGCGCGAATATTATCAACCGCCGATTTGAAAGCCTTGGCCTGTCCCGGCAAGAGCAGCGCAATATAGCCCGGTTTGGCCGGCGCACTGGCATCTTGCACCTCTGCAGCAGTGGCGACAGTGGTCGAAGCGCCCAACGCACCGTATAGTAGAGCGCCTGCAAACGCGAACCTGATCGCGCGACCCGCTTGGCGGACGAGCCGCTTTGCCAGAGCAGAGACGTCCAAATGAGCCAATCCTAGGAGATTTTTCACGTGCATAAGCCTGATATTCCTGTCAGCAAGTCTGCATTATATGTGGTTGCCACGCCAATCGGTAATCTTGGTGATATGACTGCGCGCGCATTGGCCGTATTAAGTCAGGCCGATGTCATCGCCGCCGAAGACACCCGCGTTACCGGGCAATTACTCAAACAGTTTGGCATCAATACACCGATGATGTCAGTGCGCGAACATAACGAACGCGCAATGGCCGACAAAATCATCGAACGCCTCGCCGCAGGACAAACCGTCGCCCAGGTTTCCGACGCAGGAACCCCCGCCGTTTCCGACCCCGGCGCCGTACTCGCCGCTGCGGTTCATGCCGCCGGATTTCAGGTGATTCCAGTTCCCGGCGCATCAGCGCTGACCAGCGCACTGTCGGCCAGCGGATTTAGCTGTGCGCACAGTCTGTTTTATGGCTTTTTGCCGCCCAAAAGCAAACAGCGGCGTGATGAACTCGCCAAATTGAGTGAATTGCCCTACCTCACCGTCTTTTACGAAGCACCGCACCGCATTGCCGAATGCGTCGCTGACATGGCGACAGTCTTTGGCGGCGAACGCGAAGCCGTCATGGCGCGCGAGCTGACCAAAACCTTCGAAACCATACGCCGCGCGCCACTGGCCGAGCTAGCGCAATGGATCGCCAGCGACAGTAACCAGCAGCGCGGCGAAGCCGTCATCGTCGTCAACGCCGCAGCGCCACAGGAAAAACTTGAGGCCAGCAGTTACGACAGCCTGCTCGCGCCACTGATCGCCGAGCTACCGCTCAAGCAGGCGGTTTCGCTGGCACAAGCGATCTCAGGTGCGCCACGCAATGCACTGTATGAGCGTGCACTGGAACTGAAAAAAGCCGATTCCGAGTAAAAATCGCTTGCCAAAGGCCGCGCGCATCGCTAATATGCGCGCTCTACAGCACCTGCCCAGGTGGCGAAATGGTAGACGCAGGGGACTCAAAATCCCCCGCCGCAAGGTGTGTCGGTTCGAGTCCGACCCTGGGCACCACTAATCAAATCAATGGTTTAGCGACGATTCATTCGTCTCTAAGACAGAAATAAACGATTTATTGCTGCAATTTTGCTGCAGTTCATTGTTTGCTTCTGACGCCAAATTATCCCTCATCTGCATTTCTATACTCTTGCTCCTCAAAACCAGTCTTCTGGAGTACAGCGAGTATGGCTACGATTCTCAAACGCGGCGATTCCCAATGGCAAGCCACCATCCGCAAAAAAGGCTACCCTACCCAGTGCAAAACTTTTACGCTCAAACGCGAAGCCGAAGATTGGGCTAAAGCGATTGAGTCCAATATGCGTAAAGGTGTTTTTGCTGACCGCACCGAAGCCGAACAAACCACCCTTTACGATGCGTTATCCCGATACGGCCAAACAGTCACCCCCGACAAAAAAGGCCGGGTGCGCGAACTCAATCGCATTGGTTTTCTGCAAACCCAAGCCTTTAGCTTGCGTTCTTTGGCGTCGCTGACCGCCAACGATTTTGCGGCCTATCGCGACCGGCGACGCAAAAGCGTTGCGGCCAACACCGTCCGGCTGGAGCTGGCGCTGATTTCCCATGTATTTACGATTGCAAAAAAAGAATGGGGCATCGCCGTAGACAATCCAATCCTGTTGATTCGCAAACCTAAACTGCCGCAAGGGCGAAATCGGCGTCTGACGGCCAAGAAGGAGCAGCGCCTGATGGCGGCCATCGCCGACCATCCGTCTCCCGATGACAGCTTACGAATCGCCGTCTTGTTGGCCATTGGCACCGGCATGCGCCTGAGTGAAATTGCCTCGCTGACATGGCGGCAGATTGATTTCGACGAGCAAGTCATTGCGCTGGATGACACTAAAAATGACGACTCGCGCAACGTCCCCATGACCGAAGACATTGAGCATCTCTTGCTGAGTCGCTTCAAATCCTATCCGACACAGCCTAAGCCGCATCAGCCGTTGCTCAGTTATCCAAGCACCAATGCGCTGAGTGCTGCGTTCCGGCGGGTGCGTGATAAAGCACGCTTGGTCAATTTTACTTTCCACGACTTGCGGCACGAAACCGCGTCTCGGCTGGCACCTCATATGCCCGCCCCGACCTTGGCCAAAGTCATGGGCTGGAAGACGATACAAATGGCCATGCGTTACTACAATCCAACCAAGGCCGAGCTGGTGACTGCGGTTCGCGCCCAACGGCATGGAGTTATCGCCCGCTAGTCGGCCGGGATGCTCAATACCAATCCAAGCGCACCTGCGATTTGGGTACCGGGGTCATGCTTGGCTCATCACGAGGCAAACACGACCCCGGTTTATTGCTTGACCCAGCCCATTTGGCGGTCGACTCAATGCAAATCGTGCTTGCCTTTCGATGCCTGTGACAGCAGTTGCTCAATCATTGCCTGCATTGCACCCCCTTCTTTCGGATGCATGAGTTGGGCATGTTCCAATAACACTTCAGCCGTCAGTTGTCTTCGGGCATCGCTGAGGTTCTGCCGTACGGTGCTCAATTGCTGTGTATCAAACTGGGCAAAGTCGCTTAGCATACTGCAGAGCATTTCCTCTGCCGGGTAAAAATAATCCCCGCTCCGGACACTGCGCAGCATCCGGTTCATTTCTTCATCAAAGCCCGCGGCCTCTTCCCGGTTGTCCGGCAGGTAGCCAACGCTCGCAAAGCCTTCCTTGCTCTCGCGCACCATCTCATTGATATGTAGTGGCACACTGAATTTGGCCACCTGATTAGAGGTGTTATGCTGCACCTCGTAAGCGATTAGGTGACTCAATGAACAACAAATCCAGACCCACATTCACCCCTGAATTTCGTCTCGAATGCGCGCAGCTTGTGCTCGACCAAGGCTATTCCGTGACCAAAGCCGCTCAAGCAATGAACGTCGGTAAATCAAGCATGGATAAATGGGTTCGGCAATTACGCGAAGAACGCGCCGGCATCACCCCCAAGGCGATGCCGATGACGCCGGATCAGCTTAAAATCCGTGAATTAGAGAGGCGTATCAAGCAGATTGAGCTCGAAAAGGAAATATTAAAAAAGGCTACCGCTCTCTTGATGTCGGACTCGCTGAACAATTTAAGATAATTGCTCAGCTCAAGCAGAGCTACGCTGTGGCGCAGTTGTGCCGTGCGTTTGAAGTCCATCGCAGCAGCTTTAAAGCTTGGAAACGCACCAAGCCAATCCGGCCTGAGCAGGTGCAACGCTTAAGCAAAGTGCGCGAGCTGTTTACCGCCAGCAATGGTTCGGCAGGTTCGCGCTGTATTGCCACGATGGCCAGTGCGCAAGGTGTCCAGATGAGTCTTTATCTGGCCGCAAAGTGCATGAAAAAGCTTGGGTTTACGAGTTGCCAGCAGCCTAGTCATGCGTACAAAAAGACTGGGCGTGAGCACATTGAAGTACCGAATTTGCTAGCGCGACAGTTTGCTGTGGCCAAACCCAATCAAGTCTGGTGTGGCGATGTGACGTACATTTGGGTCGGCCATCGCTGGGCGTATTTGGCGGTCGTGATGGATTTGTTTGCCAGAAAACCCATCGGCTGGGCGATGTCGCTCTCGCCGGATAGTGATTTAACCTGCAAGGCGCTCAGTCATGCATTTGAATCCAGAGGCAGACCTAGAGGATTGATGTTCCATTCAGACCAAGGCAGTCATTACACCAGCACCAAGTTCAGGCAATTATTATGGCGCTGCCAGATTAAGCAAAGCATGAGTCGGCGCGGTAATTGCTGGGACAACAGTCCAATGGAACGCTTCTTCCGAAGCTTGAAAACGGAATGGGTGCCCGAGGTCGGCTACGGCTCATTTGCCCAGGCAGAGCGGGAAATACTGGATTACATGCTGGGCTACTACAGCCAGCTGAGGCCAAACCACCATAACGGTGGTTTGGCGCCCAACGAGGCTGAGCGCAGTTATTGGCTTGGCTATAACGATGTGGCCAAAATTAGTTGACCACTACAGCCCTAGTGCATGCTTGAATCAAGCAGAAAGTTCATAGGAAGTGCTGCGCCCGCCAGATTCAGATTTATGCAGCACACCCAAATTCAGTAATTCATTAATGTCTCTCAGAGCGGTATCGGTGGAGCACTTCGCGATGGCAGCCCATTTTTTTGAGGTCAGTTTGCCGTCAAAGCCGTCCTGAAGACGATTGAGTAATTTGATCTGCCTTTCATTGAACGGAGTCGCCGACCAACGTTGCCAAAAATTGGCCTTGGTCAGCACCGCATCCAGCGTAAGCTGGGCTTGCCCTATTGCTCTGAGTAGGGTCTCAAGAAACCAACTTAGCCAGTGCGTGATATCCAGCGTGCCTTTCTGGGTTTGTTCCAATATGTTGTAATAATCACTTCTCTCACGCTGTATTTGTGCCGACAAGCTGTAAAAGCGCTGAGTATTGCCATCCGCGCGCGCCAGCAGTAAATCGCCCACCGCGCGCGCAATCCGCCCGTTTCCATCATCGAATGGATGCAGAGTCACAAACCATAAGTGTGCAATACCTGCCTTTAAAATGGCATGATCTTTAAGGTCATGGCAATTTAGCCAATCCAAAAAATGAGCCACTTCTTGTGTCAGGTATTCAGCTGGAGGTGCTTCATAATGTATTTTTTGCCGACCAATCGGACCGGAAACGACTTGTATTGGGCCATGCTCGTCCGCCCTGAACTCACCAACCCGAATGCTGCTCATTCCACTAAAGCCAGTTGGAAACAGAGCCGCATGCCAGCCAAATAAGCGACTTAATGTGAGGGCTTCAGCACTGCGAGTCGTTGCATCCAGCACCATCTCGACGACACCTTCGACGTGTCGATCTGTGGGTGCCAATGCACCAATATCAACGCCAAGACGCCGTGCAATCGATGAACGCACGGTAGAAACATCAAAATGCTCGCCTTCGATTTCACTCGTTTTAAGGACATCTTCAGTCAATATCTGCAGGCTGGCCTGATCGCGCAGACTCATACCTACGTCACTTAGTCGTCCAAGTAGCATACCTTGAGCACGACAAACGTCAGCTAGTGGGTTTGCTAACTCCGCCAAATCATAATGCCAATTTGGCCAATCGGAATACTGCCAGATATATTTGTAATCGCCGCTATTCATGCGGAGATTATGGTGCATATTCACCGCAGGTGCAACTTAATACCTGCAAATAATGCGGAGATTGTGCTGGTTATTCATTGCAAGTCAGTCTTCCGAAGGGGCTGCTTTGGCCGATATGCGCTTCCTAGCATGGCTTTTTGAGCAGCCGCTTTTTCACCGCCACTGTTAATGCGGGGCAATCTTCAGCCTTGCTGCCGATTGCGATATTTGCTCTGCCTTGGTTGGGCGGCCGCGGCGACGTGGTAATTCAGGTGTCATACCGTGTACAGCTTCGGGCTTGGGCTGCCGCTGTGCGGCCAGCTAGGCTTCAACATCTTGCGGGCTAAAGCGAACCAGCTTGCCAATCTTGGTACAGACTGGCAAGCTGGCTCCTGTCGCCAGGCGGTTATAAATCGTTTGAGGACTGATACTGAGATATTCGGCCAGCGATTGCGGCGTGTAATACTGGGTCATACAATGTGCTCGAGTATACAGTCACATGACTGCCTATTCGTATAGCTCGTTCCTTCACCCATAATCCTGCACAAATAAGAGTTATACCGCCCTGCTTCTGCTGCAATTTTGCTGCAGCGAGTGCAGCAAAACCCAGTATAATGGGGTAAGCACGAGTAGGTTATGTATTTGATTTTATTTGAAAACTATTGATTTCATTGACCCATTATCGAGACTCAAAATCCCCCGCCGCAAGGTGTGTCGGTTCGAGTCCGACCCTGGGCACCAAATTCGAAAAGCCGCTAGGTTTCAAAAACCTAGCGGCTTTTTTCATTTCCAGCCAGAGCAGCACCACGGACAAGCCCTTTTGACTGCCCACAGCTTGTGTTGATGGTTTATTGGCCATTTGCCCATATTCGGCTGCCGTAAAAAATCGTCTTTTCCAATCTGCTTCAATCGCTTTCAGCGTAATCGTGGCTCAGTCAAATCTCGACAACGGCGCCAAAATCGCGTCGGCGCGAACAACGAGAAATCAAGCCAGAATTCCGGATATAACTCCTTAAAGTTAAGCACCGCTGGAAAACCATGCCACACTGAATCATTCATCCGAATCATTCATGAATGCAGGTCACGCGATGATCAAACCAGAGCAAACAGCACCGGATTTTGCAGCGCAACTGACGCAAATCGAACAAATCTGGCATAACCAGCCCGAAATAGCACGTCTGGCCTGCGTACACCTAATCGCCCAAGCGCGTGCATGGCGCCTGCCCTTTTACCAGATTTGCGCAGCCGAGCTATACGGCAAAATCATGGATCATGAAGGCAAGGCTTTTGAGGCACGCAATGTCCTGTATGAAGCCGTGCAACAGGCGCAAGCGCTGCATGACTTCACTCTTGAAGCCCGGATTTACGAACAGATCGCTCGCCTGCATTACACCAAAGGTGAATACCGAACCGCCCTGCAAAACTGGCTAAGTTGCATCGAGCTGGCTCAAGACGATGCAAAAACCTGGATGCAGGCCAAAGTCGGAATCGGGCAAATTTACGACGCCTTGAATGATCCAGCCACAGCAATCCGGTTTCATCAATCCGCAGCCGAACGGATCGGAGAAATCAATGACCCTTATCTAGAAGCAAAAATCTATATCAATCTGGGGGTCAACCTGCTGCGCTGTCACCACAACACCCAGGCCAGAGAGCAACTGGAACGAGCCAGAGAACTCTGTCTGACTCACCATTTTCCGGACTATGCGGCCGAGTCTTTGTACCGGCTGGCAGAGATCTCGATTGATGAAGGCGATCTGGAATCCGCCATGCAACAGCTGGAAAGCGGACTCATTTTGGCCAAGCAAGTCAGCTATCAATGGGGACAGGCCAATATTTATAGCGCCATGGCGCAAATTCATGCCCTGAATGCAAACTGGCAGCGTGCACTGGATCTCATCCATGAAGGGCAGCGTATTTCGCTTGAGAACGATTTTTCGCACATCCTGATGCGCCAGCATCTGGCCGCAGCCAGCTATGCTGAAGCCTTGTTCGATATGCCACTCGCACTAGCCGAATTTAAAGCCGGATTTGAATTTCAGCAGCAGCTCAGTCATAACCAGCCAGAACAACGCGCCGAGCTGGAGCAAAAAACCGGATTGCGTCTCAGTGTGGGCAGCATGCTAATCAATCTGGCCAATCATCCCTCCATCGAACACGGCAAACTCGAAGAGTTTTGCCCGGAAATCACCAAAGCCGCTACCCAGATACTGGAATTGACACGCGCCGGCCTATGGTTGTGCGAAAAAGATCGCCTGAGCTGCGTGAATATGCACCAGCAGAATAATCAGCAATTTTTCATTGAATCGCCGATTTTATATTCTCAAATTCCCGTTTTTGCTCAATACCTGCAGCAACACAAATCACTGATTGCACACGATGCGCTGCACCATCCCAACGCCTGGGATCTCGCGGAGCATTATTTAAAACCCAGACAAATCACATCGATTCTGATGTTTCCGATTTGCAGCAGCAGTCAGAATTACATTCTGATGTTTGAGCATGTGGGCGAACAGCGCAACTGGGTTCCGGATGATATCCAGCATGCGAGTCAAATTGCCGATATCACCGTACGGGCAATCACCAATCAGGAACGCCGTCTGTTCCAAAAAGAAATTCATGAGCTGAATGTGCGCCTGATCGAGGCCAATGAGGCACTGGAAAGCCGGGTTCAGGAACGTACCAGAGCACTGGCACACAGTAATCAGGAGCTGCATCTGGCCATGGACAAACTGGTGCAATCGGAAAAGCTCGCCGCATTAGGGAGTCTGGTTGCAGGTATTGCGCACGAGCTCAACACGCCGCTGGGCGCCGCATTGACGGGTAGCAGCACTCTGAGTGGCAACGGTCATGAATTAATTCAACAATTGCAAAATAACACGCTGAAAAAATCAACGCTCGAAACCTATATCAGCCAAATGATTGATGCCGGTCAGCTGATCGAGCGTAATATCCATCGTGCCAGCGACCTGATATCGCATTTCAAACAGGTCGCAGTCGATACCGGCAGTACCCGCCGACGGGTATTTGATCTGGCCGAATTGATTGACGACGTTTTGCTGATGTTGCACTCCAAACTCAAACTGACCCAGCATCGCGTGCTCAACCGGCTTCCAAGCGGAATCAAATTTGACAGTTTTCCCGGCCCGCTTGAGCAGATATTCAGCAATTTTATCCTCAACAGCCTTTTGCACGGCTTTGAGCATCAGGACGCGGGGCTGATCACTTTTGATCTGGCGGAAATCAATCAAACCCATTGCCGCATCCTGTATCAGGACAACGGAATCGGCATTAGCAAAGAGTTGAAAAAACGTGTTTTTGATCCGTTTTTCACCACCAAACTAGGCAAAGGTGGCAGCGGGCTGGGCTTATATATTTCCTACAATCTGGCCACTGGCGTACTGGGTGGCGAGCTCACGCTGGACAGCGAACCGGGGCAATTTACTCGCTTTACGCTCACCCTGCCGCTTGACGCACCAAACGTGCAATATGGTGATCAAGCCGAATCGGTATAAAGTCTGCTGACCAATTTTACTCGCGCTTTATGCACCGAGCAGCAAAGGCGCGATGCGCTGCAAGGCCTGTTGCAGCAAGGCGGTCGGGCAGCCGAAGTTGATTCTGACCCAGCCCGGAAAGCCGAAATCAGCACCATCAGACAAACCGACGCCGTGTGCTTCAAAAACCGGCAATGGATTGACCGGGTCTATGCTGCGCGCATCGATCCACGCCAGATAAGTCGCTTCGGGGAAAGTAGTTGTCATTCGGCTTGAGGCAAAAGCGTCAGCGAGCAGTTGCCGGTTGCGGCGCAAAGTCGCGATCAGTTGCGCGTGCCAGTCGCTATCGTCGCGGTACGCAGCTTCAGCGGCGACGTAGCCGAGCAGATTGACCGCCGGCACCAGCCCGGTCATTTCGCGCCGGAAGCGCGCGCGCAAGCCAGCATCCGGAATCACGGCCAGAGCGCAGCCCAGCCCGGGCAGATTCCAAGTTTTCGATGGCGCGAGCAAGGTAATCGTCCGCTCGGCAAAGCCGGCATCGAGCGCAGCAAAAGGGGTATGAACCAGCCCTTCGTCGAGCAGTAAATCGCAATGTATCTCGTCGGAACATACAATCAGATTGTACTGGCGGGCAATACCCAGCAGGGTATTGAGTTCATCATGGTTCCATGCCCGACCCACCGGATTGTGCGGGTGGCACAGCAACAGCAATCGGGTTTGCGGCGTGATCGCCGCTTCGAGCGCGGCAAAATCCCAACTCCAGCGCCCGGCCTGTTCGATCAGCGGCACGGTGATCAGCTCGCGACCGGCCAGTCGCGGCGCGTGCAGAAATGGCGGATAAACCGGCGTTGCGGTGATCACCGCATCGCCGTCCTGCCCCACTGCGCGACACGCCAGATTAATCCCCTGCACCAGCCCCGGTAGCCAGACTATCCACTCAGTAGCGATGCCCCACTGATAATGCTTGCGGGCATAGTGCTGAACTGCATCGACCAGACTGTCCGGCGCATGCGTGTAGCCAAAAACGCCGTGGTCGATTCGCTCGTGCAATGCGGCGAGCACCGAGTCGGGTGCGGCAAAATCCATATCGGCGACCCACAGCGGCAGAATGTCGCGATCACGGTATTTGTCCCCCCGGTATTTATCCCATTTAATGCTCGCCGTGCCGTGTCTATCAATCAGGCTGTCGAATTCATTGCCGGATGTGTGTGCATTTTCCACTGGGTGGCCTCCTCAAAAACTCAGCGTCAGTACGCCTTCGTGCTGTGCGAAGCGGACTGCGGCGAAATCTTGCCAGTGGGCGACAACGTCCGGATGCAATGCTTGAGTTCCACCAATCTGCACCACACGGCAACCGGCTGCCAGCGCGCTGTGGATTCCAGCGGGCGCGTCCTCAAAAGCAATGCAATCGGCCGGATCCAGGCCGAGCCGGCTGGCGGCAAGCCGGTAGATTTGCGGATCGGGCTTGCCCGCGCTGACGCACTCGGCGGTCACCATGCTGGCCGGAACAGGCAGGTGGCAATGATGCAGCCGCATCGACGCCACCGGCATCGTCGCCGAAGTGGCAATCGTCCACCTATCCTGGGGTATAGTCCGCAACAGCACAGCAGATCCTGCAATTGGGACAATACCCTCACAATCAGCGCTTTCCAGCTGGTCGACCCACGCCGCCTCAAACGCGGCGTCAAGTTGCGGAGCGATTTTAGCAATCGTATCTTCGGTGCGAACACCCTGCTGGATTGCCATCACCGCAGCCAGATCGATTCCGCACCGCTCGCACCACTGCCGCCAGACGACTTCGACCTTGGCGTGCGAATCGAGCAAGGTGCCGTCCATATCAAACAAAAAACCCTTGGCGATCAGTATCTGCATGGCATCCTCGCAATTATCAACAGAAACTACATCATACGTTGACCGGCTGTGCTTGGTGGGCGGGCTGGGGTAACTCGGCAGACTCGGCGGCCGATTCGCAGCGCAAGCCTTCCCGATGCCACAGACCGGGAAAACAGCGTATCCAGATTCCGGCGACCAGCATCGTACAAGCACCGCCGAGCACGACGGCAGCCGGCGCGCCGAAATAATGCGCGGTCAATCCCGATTCGAATTCGCCCAGCTGGTTCGACGCGCCGATAAACAAGCCGTTCACTGCGCTGACGCGGCCACGCATAGGGTCGGGCGTATCGAGCTGAACCAGCGCACCGCGCACCATCATGCTGACCATATCGGCCGCCCCCAGTATCGCCAGCGCCAGCAAGGATAGCCACAGCGAACGCGAAACACCGAACAGCATCGTCGCCATCCCGAACACGCCGACCGCCAGAAACATTTTTTTGCCGACCGCACGCTGAATCGGAAAATACGCCAACACCACCGACATCGTAATCGCCCCCACTGCGGGCGCCGAGCGCAGTAAACCGAGTCCCCATGGACCGGCATGCAGGATTTCACTAGCGAAAATCGGCAGCAGCGCCGTTGCACCACCAAACAATACGGCAAACAGATCGAGCGAAATCGCGCCAAAAATATCGCGCCGTTCACGGATATAGCGAAAACCGGCCAACAGGTTGTCCAACCCGCGCACCGTTGGCCGCTCGCCACACGGCGGTTTGGGCAAGACCAGCATCAAGCCGCAGGCAATTAACATTAATCCGCAGCTCAGCGCATACGTCTGCACCGGGCCGACGGCAAAGAGCAAGCCGCCCAGCGCCGGCGCAACAATCGTTGCGCATTGCATTGCCGAAGCCGAAGCAACAATGGCACGCGGCAACAAGGCCGCAGGCACGACATTGGGCAGTAAAGCCTGCATCGTCGGGATTTCAAACGCGCGCACCGTCCCGAGCACGAAAGCCAGCGCAAACAGAATTTCACGCGTCAGCATGCCCTGCAGCGTCAGGACACACAACAAGAGTGCCGCCAGTGACTGCAGCGCCTTGGTGATCGTCGTGACCAGACGACGATCATAGCGGTCGGCAACCTGGCCGATTTGCAGAATAAAGAGAACGCGCGGAACAAATTCGAGCAGCCCGACCAGACCCAGATCAAGCGCACTGCCGGTAATGCTGTACATCTGCCAGGCCGTCGCGACGGCGAGAATCTGGAATGACGCAGCAGTAAACACGCGCGACAGCCAGAAAGCCTGAAAAGGCCGATGCTGAAGTAAAGAGTGGGTCATCAATAATCAAAGCCGGCGACAGATGCGGGTTGAATCAAAATAAAAACCGCGCTGATCTAATCAGGGCGGTTACGCATGAACAACTCGACAGGGGTGGGGTCGAACGACGATGAGCAGTGAAATCGGCCAAGGATGGAACCGATACAGCTAGGGTCTGTCATCATTTTGTCATGTGAGCGGATTCTGCATCTGCATCACTTGACTGACAACCACTCCAATTCTTACAGCGGCTAATTATGACATTTAAGTAACAAAGTCATCCCAAACGGCACATCCCAAACGGAACATCTCAAGCCGCAGCCAGGCGGGTTAGCAAGCTTTGTCGCAAATGCGTCGCCGCGCCCAGTAAGGCAAAGCCCTGCAATACGCCTGCGGCATCGACAAACTGCGCGACCATGCCATCGTCAATCATCTCAAACTGCCATTCCCCTTGAACAGCCGCAGCAGGAGTAAGTACAACGGTTGGACAAGCCGGGGTTTTGACGACAACAGGCATGACGGGGTATTTCAATGTAGCCTTTGTACCAAATAAGCTCTGAGCCAATACCCTCGCCTGATGCAGGATAGGCAAAATAAAAGGCAGGATTTGCCCCTCAATTTCGGCGCAATCGCCAATCGCGTAAACATGCTCAACCCTGCTTTGCAGTTGTGCATCGAGAACGATGCCGCGCTGGCATTGCAGCCCGGCGGCACTGGCCAGCGCCGTTCGCGGCCGCAGTCCCACCGCCGAGAGCACCAGATCGGCAGCAATGACCGAGCCATCACTCAAAGTCACAACATAGCCCTGCTCCAGCGTGTCGACCGAGCTGGCCGAGACGCCCAGTCTGAAGTCGACTCCGGCTGCGCCGAGCCGCTCAGCCAGATATTCACCCGCGCGTGCGGGCAGCAGTCGCGACAAAGGCGATGCTGCCGGATCGATCACCACCGGTTTGATGCCACGCGCGAGCAAATCATTGGCAAACTCGCAACCGATCAAACCGCCGCCCAGAATCGCGACGGAGCCAGCCGGTGGCACGCCGTCGAGCGCGGTCAGAAAATGACCGAAATCATCCAGATCGTTGACGCTGATCACCTGATCGCTGGCATTGCCCGCCAGATTCAACCGGATCGGATCAGCACCGAGCGCGAGCACCAGATCGCGGTATTCCAGCGTTTCTCCGTGACTGAGGGTGATCGTGCGCTGGGCGGCATCAATGGCGAGCACTTCGGTCTGCGCGATAATGCGCGCATCGAGCTCGCTCGCCATCACTTCGGCCGGTTTCAACAAGAGCTGCTGTACCGATTTATTGGCGCCCAGCGCGTTCGAGAGCATCGGTTTGGAATAAAACCCGGCGTGATCGCGCGAAATGATCACCAGCGGCGTGGCGGTGTCGAGTTTGCGCCAGTCGCGCGCCAGCGTGTAGGCCGCCAGGCCACTGCCGATCACGATCAAAGGATTATTCATGCCAACTCCTGTTGCTGCGTAATACAGCCAGTGCGGCTTACTCGACAGTTGCGTCGTTTAGCCAGCGCACTTTGGGCATTGTCGATTGCAAAATCGCTAGGCGCAAAGTTTCAACCGCAGCCTGACGCGGAAAATTTTTGCGCCAGGCCATCACGACACGCCGCGTCGGCGTCGGTGCGGCAAACGGGCGAATACTGAGCAAGGCATCGTCAGCGGCGCTGACCGAAGTTGCCGGCAGCACCGTCACGCCAATGCCACCTGCGACCATATGCCGTATCGTCGTCAACGACGAGCCCTGCAAGGTGCGCTGCAGACTGCCATGACTACTGCTTTCGCGATTCAGGTCAGGGCAGGTTTGCAAGACCTGATCACGGAAACAGTTGCCCGGTGAAAGTAACAGGACGTTTTCTTCGGACAATTGTTCTGCCGAAATTTCAGCCAGAGATTCCCACGCATGCCCCCGGGGAGTAGCTACGACAAAGTCCTCTTCGTATATGGCCTGCGTAGAAATACCCCCCTCATGAAACGGATCAGCCACAATCGCGACGTCAATTTCGCCCTGCTTTAACATTTCGGCCAGCCGTGCGGTGTAGTGCTCCTCGAGCAGCAACTGCATTTGCGGTGCCAACTCGCGCAATTGCGGGATCAGATGCGGCAGCAAATACGGCCCGATGGTGTAAATCACGCCCAGCCGCAACGATCCGGCCAGCGGGTCTTTGCCTTGCTCGGACAATTGCTTGAGCACGGCAACTTCTTCGAGCACGCGCTGCGCCTGCTCGACGATGCGCTCGCCATTGGCTGTCAGCGTCACATCGCCCGACGAGCGCTCGAACAGCATCACGCCGAGCTCGTCTTCGAGTTTTTTGACCGCGACCGACAAAGTCGGCTGCGAAACAAAACAGCTATTGGCTGCGCGGCCAAAATGCCGTTCACGCGCGACGGCGACGATATATCTCAGTTCGGTTAAAGTCATCGCCATTGATTCCGTCGGATTTCAGCCAGCTGGCGACGCGCCAGCCACCATGTTGCCGCAATCAAGCCAACACAAGCGACGATAATCCAGGCCGGCAAAGTCACGCCAAACAACATGAAATCGATATTCGAGCAGTCCCCCACCGGGCGGATCACCGCGGCAATCCAGCCGGGCAAGGCATTCAGGTCAATCGGGAATGGCAGACTGGCAGCACAAGATACGGTCGGATCTTTCGGCCCGTATTGCAGCCAGACATGACGCACGCCGGTCACCGCACCAAACAACGCCCAGCCGGTCAGCACAGTGCACCAGGCATAAACGCCGGAGCGGGTTTTGGGCGGAATGATCGCAGCGAGCAAGGCGGTTAGCCCGAAGCCGATCAGAGCAATGCGCTCATACACGCACATCAGGCACGGCATCAGCCATTCGTAAAACTGGTGATAAAGCGCGAAAGCAATCATTCCGGAACATGCAATAAACAGAACGCCGAAACCGGCTCGCCAGCGAAACAGATTCATTCCGAAACTCCGCGCAGATAGGAAATACCTATTCTAACGCTGAAATTGATTCATTGGTCGTAATTAGGCTCTGTTGACGTTTGGCTTACGGTCGCGCTGGCGCGATTTTTGTGACGAATCAAGGCATTGGCTGCGATGCATAGTCATTCTATGTGAGCAGGCAATAACGCAGAGTCGTCACAAAAAGCGCCCAGCCCGGAAGGTTTGGCTGTGGATTTTTTTAGATAACAATCCGCCTGACACTGCATTGCAAAACCTTCACGTAGAATGACTATGCATCAGGAACTGTTTTTATAGATAAAGGCATGCCGCCTTGTTTCAGGCCAAAACCAGCACAAACGCGACTCGCAAACCAAACGTCAACAGAGCCTAATCCGCCGCGAGAAAATGACGGAGTTGCGCCTCTTTTTCGAGCGCATCGCGATAACCCAGCGTAATCAGCTTGCGCGAGTACGGGCCACAGAACAGCAGATAACTCGCCAGCACCGAACCTTGCCGCCGGAAAGCGCCCAGACCGCCGAGAAAGAACCGCATTCCGAGCGAAAATTCGCGCCGGAATGGCAGCGTCAGTTTTTCCAGCGGCTGCGACGGCGAAATCGTCAGCACTTCAATCGGGCGCAAGCCCGCACCATCGCGCAACACGCTCGGAATATAGGAAATCGTTCGGTTGATGCGCGTGATGCGTTCCAGATCGGTTTCGAGCGAATCGAGGAAAATGCTGTTCATCAGCTGGCCGCTGACCTGTGCCAGCGTCGGATAACTATTGGTGTGCTGGCGCGCCGGGCCATCGTCGCTTTGCGGCGCAACCCCGATCACCAGCACGCGCCGGGCGCCCAGATGAATCGCCGGGCTCAGCGGCGCGATTTGCCGCACCGAGCCATCACCAAAATATTCACGGTTAATATGCTCGGCTGGAAAAACCAGCGGAATTGCGCTGGACGCCATCAGATGAGAGAGATTCAGCTCGGTACGTACGCCGATGCGCGAAGCACGCTGCCAGCTCTCTAATTCGGGAACGCCTTGAAAAAAAGCCACCGATTGGCCCGAGCTATAACCCAGCGCCGAAATCGACACGGCCTTGAGCGAGCCGCGATCGAGATTGCGCTGGATTTGCGAAAAATCGACGATACCGGACAGGAATTCGCGCAATGGCGAGTTATCAAGAAACGAGCGAGGATTTTTCTCGCCCAGACCGCCCAGCAGCAGCGCCGCCAGCCAGTGCACTCCGGTCGCCATCAGGCAACGCATCGAACCGTGATAAATCTGCTCGGGGTTAAGGTTCTGCCACATCCGCGCCAGCGAAAAAACCGAATGGCGAAACTGCGAAGCGCCCATCGCCAGCCCGGCGGCGTTGATCGCACCAGCTGAAGTGCCGCAAATAATCGGGAAAGGATTGGGCGCATGTTGTGGCAGTAACCTGGCAATCGCCAGCAAAACGCCAACCTGATAAGCCGCCCGTGCGCCACCGCCCGACAGAATCAGCGCCGTATCGGGTGCGGCATTCAGATTCCGGCTCATATCGCCTCCCCCGCCGGATTTGCTGATCCGGCTATTGCTTTCAGGCTAGCTTGTAAGGACAGCGAGAGCAATCATGCGACGCAACATCAGTAAGGTCTGATAAGCAGCCCCATAATCCATCAATCACAATATGACAAGTAAATCATTCAAGGCCGTGGTCGAAAAACTGACAGTTCGGTATAATGCTTTTTTGGCGAAAAGGATTTAGCTCATGCGCATTGTGCAAAAAGCCCTCACGTTCGACGACGTTTTGCTCGTCCCTGCTCATTCAAACGTGATGCCACGCGATGTCTCGTTGGCAACCCAGTTCACGCGCGGTATCCGCCTGAACCTCCCTCTGGTGTCCGCTGCAATGGATACCGTCACCGAAGCGCGTCTGGCCATTGCCATGGCACAGGAAGGCGGCATCGGTATCATCCATAAAAACATGACTCCCGCAATGCAGGCCAAAGAAGTAGCCAAAGTAAAACGCTACGAATCGGGCATTGTGAAAGACCCGGTCACTGTGGCACCCAGTATGCTGGTTCGCGACGTCATTGCTTTGACTCGCCAGCATAAAATCTCCGGCCTGCCGGTGATCGACAACGGTCAGCTCGTTGGTATCGTCACCAACCGTGACCTGCGTTTTGAAACCCGCCTGGACGTGCCGGTTGCTTCGATCATGACGCCAAAAGAAAAACTGGTAACGGTCCGCGAGGGCACCAGCATTGAAGACGCGCGCACCTTGATGCACGAACACCGCCTTGAGCGCGTACTGGTTGTTGATGGCGCTTTCCAGCTCAAAGGCCTGATTACTGTTAAAGACATTATCAAAACCAGCGAACACCCGCTGGCCGCCAAAGACGAACAAGGCCGTCTGCGCGTTGGCGCTGCGGTTGGCGTTGGCGCAGGCACTGACGAACGCGTGCAATTGCTCGTCGAAGCGGGCGTTGACGTGATCGTTGTCGATACCGCGCATGGCCACAGCCAGGGCGTGATCGATCGCGTGCGTTGGGTCAAAACCAACTTCCCCCAAGTCCAAGTGATTGGTGGCAATATCGCCACTGGCGCAGCGGCCAAAGCACTGGTTGAAGCCGGCGCGGATGCCGTCAAAGTCGGCATTGGTCCTGGCTCGATCTGCACGACGCGGATTGTGGCCGGTGTCGGCGTTCCGCAAATTTCTGCCGTAGCGAATGTCGCCGAAGCCCTTGCTGGCACCGGCGTACCCTTGATCGCTGACGGCGGTATCCGCTTCTCGGGCGACATAGCCAAAGCCATCGCCGCTGGCGCGCACATGGTCATGCTCGGCGGCCTCTTCGGTGGCACTGAAGAAGCACCGGGTGAAGTTGAACTCTACCAAGGTCGCTCATACAAGAGCTACCGCGGCATGGGCTCGCTGGGCGCGATGTCGGGCGCGAATGGCTCGTCAGACCGTTACTTCCAGGACAAAACGGCGGACGCCGACAAGCTTGTTCCGGAAGGCATCGAAGGTCGCGTTCCTTACAAAGGCCCGCTAACTGCCGTGATTCACCAATTGATGGGCGGCCTGCGTTCGTCAATGGGTTATCTCGGTTGTGCCAGCATCGACGACGTTCACGCCAAAGCCGAATTCGTGCAAATTACCGCAGCCGGTATTCGTGAATCACACGTTCATGATGTGCAGATCACCAAGGAAGCGCCAAACTATCATCAAGACTAAGTGCTTGAACCCATCACAAAAAAACCGCCCCTCGCAAGATCGGGCGGTTTTTTATCAAGCATTTCAGCACACCCAGCAAGGGTATATTGCCACAAACATTAAATTAATTAGCCTACACGGCAATACCAAGGCATGTATCTTGGCTCAATCATAAAATACCAAGCCAATTTAATCGGCAAACTGTTTTTGCAGAGCCAAATAACGACCGCTTTCTACCACGCGCTGAAAAGCCTGGTTCCAGCGCTTCACTTCGCTCTCAGGCGTATCGAGCGATAAAGCGATATAGCCCATTGATTCACTGATGATCACAGGTGTTGCACGCACCGACCCAGGGGCAACTCCCGCATCGGCTATTTTTTCCTCCAGCCCTTTATCCGCCGAAGCCAGCAAGCGCACATTTCCGGCCTCCAGCATCCGGAAACAGCCGATATAACTATTATTGCGCTGTAATTTGCTAAAGCCGAGTTTGCTCAATTGCGTATCACTGACACCACGATTGACCACGCACACCGGCAAATCACGTGCATCATTGAGTGAATGAATGCCGGTCGGGTATTTCGGGTTTTCATAGAACAAATCTTTTTCTTTGGAAATCGGCCCGACCCAGCGCATCAGGGCTTCACGCTCCGGAATCCGGCTGACATTAAAAAAAGCAATCCGTGGCTCGGTCTGCAACTGATACAAACCCCGCGCCAGCGGCACTTCCTCAATTTTGGTCGGCAAACCCAGCTCCAGCAGCACCGCCCTGCTGACTTCCAGATAAAAAGCACGCTTGCCCGCATGCGGAATACCGCGCAACTCTCCGCCTTGTTTCTGCGCTTCGTCGCTCAGGCTATGCGTCAACACCGTCCAGTCTGCAGCCTGTGCAAGGGTAGATGCCAGTAGGAAAACCAGCAGCGAAATAAACGGGGAGCGATAGACGCGCATGACGGACAATCAGCCAATTAAGAATATGCTTATCAATAAACATCCAAAATGCCATTCCAGCAAGCGCCACTTGCTCCGCGTGCCGGCTATTTTTCCATTTTTGCCAGCAACTCAGGCGTCAGCATAGCGCGCAAATCAGCCTGACCATCGCGGCACTGCAACCAGCACACAGCAGCTTTTTTCAGATTTAGGCTCCGCTCGACACCACACAACAACAAGCTGGCGACACCACCCAAAATCGGCTGATGCCCGACCAGAATCACCACTTTACCCGCGGCCTGCTGCACCACTTCCTGCGCTACATCCAGTAGCGACTGTGCACAGGCCTGATCCGGATTCAGCCGAGCATCAATCATCACCGGCCAGCCCAGTGCCGCAGCCGTTTGCTGGCTACGAATCGCTTGACTGGCAAAAACACACACCTCACGCCCAGCCAGCTGCGCGCGCAAGCACTTCGCCATTTGCGCCGCCTGTTTGCAGCCTTTACCGGTCAGTGCACGCGCCAGATCATTGGCCGCCCTATCTTCGGCCTCGGCATGTCGCCAGAGAATCAGATCCATGGGAACTCCTCGTCGTTGGGGTGAGCAATCAGGCCAGTATCATCGGTAGTTTAGTTTCATATGGAAAAAGCGGGATCACTTAGGCTCTGTTGACGTTTGGTTTACGGTCGCGCTGGCGCGATTTTTGTGACGAATCAAGGCATTGGCTGCGATGCATAGTCATTCTATGTGAGCAGGCAATAACGGTTGTAATTGCTTTAATCATTTTGCTGTGCGCAGCCATGCTACTGCCAGCCTTGTTTTGCCTTATTTCTGATCGCTATTTGCGTCGCAGAAAAAACGAAATTCAATCGAAAGCAATCAAATCCGATCCAGCTCAAATAACCAGGCGCCACAGCCTTGAGTTGCTCGTCACGAAGAAAAAACCCGCCCACCGAAGAGCGCAAAACAATATGAAAAACCTGAAGCTGCATAACTACGATTACACTACGCTAATCGCAGCAATTTTATTGCAAAGGAAATCCGATGAACCCAGTAAGCAGCCCCCTCCGCCTGCGCAAATTGCCCGCCCGTTACGCCGCGGTCGTGCTGCCCTTTTTCCTGTCCATCCTGATGACCTGCATTGTGTCGTTTGTCAGCACCTTAAAAGGCGTGGGCTGGGCGGCTGGGATTCCCCGTATCTGGCTTATTTCCTGGGGGTTTTCATGGCTCGTCGCCTTCCCGACGCTGCTGCTCGTACTGCCGCTGGTGCGCAAATTAACCTCGTTTGTGGTTGAATCGGTCTGATCGATTGATAAAGCCATCCAGCATGAACTCCACCTCCTTCACTGCAACACTACTCTGCCCGGCCACACCAGGCGACGGCGCACCGTGGTTTTTCGTCGTTTTGCCCAGAGAAATCAGCGCCACCCTACCCAGACGCGGCAGAACCAGCGTCGCGGGAACCCTCAACGGTCAGCCTTTTCAGGCTACGTTGGAGCCCGACGGGCAGTTGAGCCACTGGCTGAAAATCAGCGACGAGTTGCGCGAAGCGGCCGGTGCGACCATTGGCGAGCAGGTCACACTGGAAATCGCACCACTGGAGCAGGAACCCGAGCCGGAAATCCCAGCCGACTTTCAGGCTGCGCTGGACATGGCGCCCGCAGCGCAAGCCGTCTGGAACGACACGACCACGCTCGCGCGAGTGGACTGGATACACTGGATAGTCTCGGCCAAGCAGGCCAAAACTCGAATGCAGCGCATTGCCAATGCCTGCGACATGCTGGCGTCCGGCAAGCGACGAGTTTGCTGTTTTGATGAGTCGGGCTATTACAGCAAGGCGTTTCGCGCACCGCAGAGCCGGTAGGCGGTAGGGAGTGAAAAGCACACGGGATGTGCGTCCCCTAGGCTTAACAAATACCATGGTCTTCGGCCAGTCAGGGGCGTCTTGCTCGCCCCTTGCGGGAAAAGCGCATTGAAAACATCGCGCCATCGGCGCAAAAAATCACAAATAATGTAGGACGGGTTAGCCGCAGGCGCGCCCTGAAGGAAGTACCCTTGGGGTGGTGTAAGCCGCCAATATGGTGATTCATCCAAGTTCAGTTCGGCGCGGATCAAGACCCGCCCTACAAGGCTAAATATATTTAAAAACAATACCGTGAGAGTCAAAATGAAGCATTCACATACATCCATCATCGGTCTACTGATGTTGTGTCCGTTGATTCTCGTTTTCACGCCAGCAACTGGTGCATGTGCCGAACCGGCCATGACCTTCATCTACAATACACCGGAATCGGCTCGGGATACTCGTAATGACTATACATGGCGAATATTGCGAACGGCATTGGAAAGAACGCGAAACCGATATGGTGATTTTGTACTGAAACCATCCACCGGCGTCATGAATGAAGCGAGGCAGATACAAGAAATGACTGCCAGGTCATCGCTCATCAATACCATGGTTCTTCCCGTGCGCAGCAAACTAGAACCAGATTTGATTCCTGTACGGATTCCTGTCGAGAGAGGCTTGCTAGGTTATCGCGTGCTCCTTATTCGCGCCGAAGAGCAGAGCCTGTTCGACAAGATTAAAACTCTCGACGAGCTGCGTACTATACGAATCGGGCAAGGGGCGACCTGGATAGATACCAAAATATTGACTGACCAGGGGTTCCGCATAGTGAGTGGCATGACGTATGAGGGGTTATTCAACATGCTGAAATACAAGCGATTTGATGCTTTCAGCAGAGGCGTTGCCGAAGCCGCTCATGAGTTGAAGGAGTGGCAGTCGCATATTCCAAATTTGGCCATTGAGAAACGCATACTGCTTTACTATCCAATGCCGGCCTATTTCTGGTTTCCCAATACCGTGGATGGCAGGATGCGCGCAGAACGCGTCAAGAAAGGTCTGACCGAAATGACGGCTGACGGCACCATGAAAAAAATGTTCAACCAGGAGTATGCCCCTTTGCTTAAGCAGCTAAATCTGGCGGGACGCCTTTTGTTCAGGATTCCCAATTCTCAGCTGGGGACATCCGAACCACTAGCTGATACTTCTCTTTGGTTCACACCGGCAGAGTTACTGGGGCAGTGAAACGCACCAAAGAGGAATCCGCTGCGAATTATCCTAAATACCAAAGGCTTTATTGCACAAATCACCGATGCGCTACTGCCGGTAGCATGAGCAAACCTGCCCTCAATAAGTACAAAACCACCTGCTGGCAAACGCGGGCGTCAGTACTGCATGACATAGTCGCCTCCGACACTACAACGCAACACCATGCCCTGACGGCATTTTTCAAACAGCGCGTCTCCACGGGCAATCCGTCCTAATTAGCTGCAATGGTAGGGTCGGCTTTAGCCGACCAAGCGCAATCAAAAAGGTCGGCTAAAGCCGACCCTACAGCAATTGGAACCAGGGGTATATCTCAGGAGATCAATTCAGTATTTATCTCCAGAGCAACACCCCTGCATGTATATACCGCAATCGTTGGTCTGCATGGACTCCCCTGCAGCTGCGCCGAGCAAGAGTATTTTTATGGTTTGGCTATTGCACTGCCTGCTATGCAGGCGGTGAACCGGCGGTTTCGCCCGCCGGACGACGTGACGAAGCTTGGCGGCGTGCCGCCGTAGCGAAGGCCGTGGCCTAAGGCCAGTCAGGGGCAGTCTTGCCTTGCCCCTTGCAACCCTAACGCGCCCGATCGCCGCGAAACCCCGTTTGAAAAACGCCCGTCAGGGCGCCGCTTCAACTCGCAGCGCGCTAACGTCGCGCTGCTCAAACAGTCCGCGGCTTAAAACCCTGACGGCCATTTTTCAAACGGCGCGCCTCCACGGGCAGACCGTACTAATCACGTACATAGGTATATCGACCAAACGCAAGCTCAACAATTTCTGGCAAGCAATACCACTAGTGAGTATCTGCAATGGTGGGGCTACATGGATTCCCCTGCAGCTGCGCCGAGCGAGGAACAGGCGGGGCGGGGTTTCGGTTGCGCCTGTTTTGTTAAGCGCAACCGCCGCCTCGACTGTCCGCAGCGAGGGCATCCCGCGCAGCGGGACGCAGATGCCGGGGGCTGCTTTGGGGTGCAGGGGTATTTGCAGAAGCAAATACCCCTGCCCGTCTGCGCGTCGGAACGCGCATTAAAAACAACGCGCTAACAGCGCATAAAACCACACAAAAATGCAGGGCGGGTTAGCCACAGGCGTAACCTGCCAATAGGATTGTGGTAAGCTTTCAGGAAATTAAATAAGCTCTTATTTCAACTATACCTCAGCGCTGTTCACGACCCGCTCTACACGGCTGTAAACATATAAAAATGAGATCCCATTATGGAAAATGATAACCCCTACAATATTTTTAAGGATGGAATATCCGAGAAAACACTAAAACAGCTCACTGAACGCGAAGTTGAATTACGTGAATATCGTCACCGAATTTTAGAACAAGAAAAAGAACTCGACGAATACCGTTCACGACTCAAAAAGGAACAGCTGACCCGCGAAAAACAATTACAACGTGAACTTGAGGCTCGCGAACAGTTTTATGCGGAAAGAGAAAAGAAACAATTCGAACGCCAAAGAGAAATAGAAGAACAGTTGCAAATCAGGCAAGAAGAGGTACAACAAATTCGAGCACGACTCGAAACTGAAGTCCTTCAAAGAGAAATGCAATTACATGCAATGATGCAATCTCTCGAGCAAGAAAAGGCTCGCTACAACGAAGAAAGTAGAAAAAAGATCGAGAAAAAATCTTCAGATTACGTTATTGATGCTTTAGACACTTTAAAGACGAAAGAAGATCAATTTCATTTCTGGTCACGATTCTGGGGGTTTTCTGGTGCAACGTCACTTGCAATAGGAGTGGTATTTTTCATCGGTATAACCTTATACTCCTTCATAAATTTACCAACAAATATCAATTGGGAATTTATTACCTTCTCGCTCTTTAAAGGAATAATTGCAGTCACCTTGTTTGCAGCCTTTGCAAAATATTCTTTTTTATTAAGTAATTCGTACATGCGAGAAGCACTGAAAAATGGAGATCGACGGCACGCCATTAACTTTGGTAAATTTTATCTAGAATCTTATGGGGCTGCTGCTGAATGGTCGCAGATTAAAGAAGCATTTGAGCATTGGAATATTGCCGGAAATAGCTCTTTTGGTGGAGAGCAGGGTATGCAAGTTGATGCAACAACACTAGAAAAAGTTGCTAGTGTTGTTATCGAAAAACTTGGTCAAGCTACTCAAGATAAAATCAAAGCATTGTAGGCATTACACCAAGTAGCCCAACATAAAAGAGCAAAGGGTATACACCCACAGAGCAATATCAATCGAATCTTTAGGCACATACCAAACAAAAAAGACCGCCAAAAGCGGTCTTTTTTATCATCTCAAACTACACAATTACTCAATCACTGGCGGATTACGCAATTTGATATGCAATTCGCGCAATTGCTTCTCGTCCACGCCATTCGGTGCATTGGTCAACAGACACTGCGCACGTTGCGTTTTCGGGAAGGCGATCACGTCGCGGATTGATTCTGCGCCAGTCATCAGCGTCACCAAACGATCCAGACCGAAGGCCAAGCCGCCGTGTGGAGGCGCGCCGAATTTCAGGTTATCCAAGAGGAAGCCGAATTTGTTTTGCGCTTCTTCTTCGCCGATACCGAGGGCTTCGAATACGGTGGATTGCACGTCAGCTTGGTGGATACGGACTGAACCGCCGCCCATTTCCCAACCGTTCAAGACCATGTCGTAAGCGCGTGCTTTGCATTCGCCCGGATTGGTTTTGAGTAGCTCAAGGTGCTCGGCTTTGGGCGAGGTGAACGGGTGGTGACACGCGTTCCAGCGTTTGCCGTCTTCGTCGTATTCAAACATTGGGAAGTCAACGACCCACAGCGGTTTCCACGTTTTAGTGAAGTAACCACCCGCTTCGCCGCGCTCGTGGCCGATCTTGATGCGCAATGCGCCGATGGCTTCGTCAACGATTTTACGTTTGTCGGCGCCGAAGAAAATGATGTCGCCGTTTTGCGCGCCAGTGCGCTCGATGATCGCTTTCAGCGCTTCGTTCGACATGAATTTAACGATAGGCGCAGCCAGACCCGAGTTTTCTTCGTTGCTGATATTCGTTACATCGTTGACCTTGATGTAGGCCAGACCTTTGGCGCCGTAGATGCCGACAAATTTGGTGTAGTCGTCGATTTCTTTACGGCTCAATGCCGCGCCACCCGGAACGCGCAGGCCAACGACGCGACCACCGTCCATATTGGCAGCATGGTGGAAAACCTTGAATTCTTCGGTTTTCATCACGTCGGTGAGTTCGGTAAATTTCAGATCAACGCGCAGATCGGGTTTGTCCGAGCCGTAGTAGAACATCGCGTCATCAAACGCCATGCGCGGGAACTCGCCCAGATCCACATTGATCGCCTGTTTGAAGACATGGCGCGCCATTTCTTCGGTGATGTTCATGATTTCTTCTTCGTTCAGGAACGAAGTTTCAATATCGATCTGCGTGAATTCAGGCTGGCGGTCAGCGCGCAAGTCTTCGTCACGGAAACATTTGGTGATCTGGTAGTAACGATCGAAACCGGCAACCATCAACAATTGTTTGAACAGCTGTGGCGATTGTGGCAGCGCGAAGAACTGACCGTCATGCACACGAGATGGCACGAGGTAATCGCGTGCGCCTTCTGGCGTAGAGCGAGTCAGCATCGGTGTTTCGATGTCGATAAAGCCTTTGGTGTCGAGGAAGTTACGCACCAGCAAAGCCACTTGGTAACGCAGACGCAGATTGCGTTGCATTGTTGGGCGACGCAGGTCGATCACGCGGTTGGTCAGGCGCACGTTTTCAGAGAGATTTTCATCATCGATCTGGAACGGTGGCGTTTCGGCCTTGTTCAGGATGACGATTTCTTTGGCCAAGACTTCGATCTGACCCGAAATCATTTTGGCGTTGGTCGTGCCTTCCGGACGCGCGCGAACGATACCTTTGATTTCGAGCACGTATTCGCCGCGCGATGCGTCGGCAGTCGCGAATGCGTCCGGGGTATCCGGGTCAACGACGACCTGAACGATACCTTCGCGGTCGCGCAAATCGATGAAAATCACGCCACCGTGGTCACGACGACGATGGGCCCAGCCTTGCAAAGTCACAGTCTGGCCGAGGTATTGCTCGTTAATCAGACCACAGTAATTGGTACGCATTGGAGTTCCTATCAAAATCAATCATTTTTTGCAGCAAGAGCCGCAGTATCGGAGTCGCCTACATTGAGGCTTGTTGCATCAGGGTAGGCAATGGCCTTGCTTGGCATCACCACCCCCATTGAAATCACATATTTAAGCGCTTCATCGACACTCATCGCCAGCGGTTTGATGTCGGCGCGGCGCAGCATGATGAAGTAGCCCGAAGTCGGATTGGGCGTCGTCGGTACATAGACCGACACCAGCTCGTTCCCCATCTCGTCACGCAGCAGTTCGGCGACTTCGCCGCCCGGTACGCCGGTCAGAAATGCGACAGTCCAGGCGCTGCCATGCGGAAACTGCACCAGCACCGCTTCGCGAAATGCGTTACCCGAGTCGGAAAACAGCGTGTCGGAAACCTGTTTCACGCTGTTGTAGATCGAGCGGACAATCGGAATCCGCTTGAGCAGGTTTTCACCAAATTCGAGCAAGCGCTGCCCGAGCACATTGGCCGCAATCACGCCGGTAATCAGCAGAACCAGCACCGTCATGATCACGCCAAAACCGGGAATATGTCGCGCGCCATTCAAACCCGGAATCGCATCAGCCAGACCGCGCAGCAGCCAATAATCCGGCCGTAGCTCGTTCGGCAATACCGAACCGATCTGATCGAGCGTGCCGATCAGCGTTCCCAGCACCCAGATGGTGATGGCCAGCGGAATCCAGATCAGCAGGCCAGTAAACAGATAACGCTTGAGCTGCGAAGTCACAGTCGTCCTTTGTTTCATTTAGTTGCAAGCACCGGATGGGCTGCTAGCACTGTTTTTGAAATCGGTTTGATACCAGCCATTGCCTTTCAGCTGAAAACCGGCAGCGGTCAGTTGTTTTTCATATCGCCCGGTCTTGCAGGCGGGACATTCGGTCAGCACGGCATCGGACATTTTCTGCATATGTTCATCAGCATGGCCACATGCGGCACAACGGTAAGCATAAATCGGCATTTCAGACTCCTTTACCACATTCGGCATGGGCTTGACCCGTGCCGAAAACAAAACAGCCCGACATTATAACGCGGAACCGATTTGAACGTGAATGCGTGCGCCCCTCATCCACAGAAAGCGAAAAGAACGCACATACCCAGCGATGTATATAACTGGAGACAGCATTTTAAAATACGTCCAAAGCAATACCCATCAAGCTCGAAACATAAAATACACGGCACCGACCATGCACAGCGCGGCGTAAACATAATTCCACTGAAATGGCTGCTTCATATACAACACGGCAAAGGGAATAAATACGGAGAGGCTGATGACTTCCTGCATGATTTTGAGCTGCGCCAGGCTGTAAACCTGATAGCCAATCCGGTTGGCCGGCACTTGCAGCAGGTATTCGAACAAGGCGATCCCCCAGCTCATCAGTGCCATCAGCAGCCACGGCTTGGTCTGACCATGCTTCAGATGGGCATACCAGGCAAAGGTCATAAACAGATTCGAGCAAACCAACAATAGAACGCTTGAAAAGGCAGGCGGCATATTTCACACAGGCAAAGCCGAGTTTGTTAGAATCTGCGCAGTTTAACGTGACCACCCCATTGCCGGAATCCCCATGTCTGCATTACGTTCAATGATTATTGCCCTGCCTTTGCTGTTTTCGATGGCTGTCCACGCTGGCGAAGGCGAAGATATTCAGCAACTAATTCGCACCAAGCAATACACACAGGCCATCGAGCGAGCCGACAAGGCGCTCGCCAAATCACCCAAAGATGCGCAATTGCGCTTTTTGCGCGGGATTGCCCTGAGCGAAATGGGTCGCAGCGACGAGGCGATCAAGGCGTTTACCCAGATTTCCGAAGATTATCCGCAACTGCCTGAGCCATATAATAATCTGGCGGTGCTGTACGCCAACAAGGGGCAATTCGACAAAGCACGTGCCGCTTTGCAGTTAGCGATCCAGACCAACCCAAGTTACGCTATCGCGCACGAAAACATGGGCGATCTGTATGCGCGCCTCGCTTCACAGGCGTATGACAAAGCGCTGCAACTGGAAAACAATAACCCGCAAGTGCAAACCAAACTCAAACTGATCGACTCATTGTTCGGCCAGCAGGGCAACCGCCTGCCGCCGAGCAAACCGGTAGCGACCAGCGGCGCGCAAAAACCGATCATGACAGCCCAGCCGACGATGGTCGCTGCAGTCAAAGCCACTGCGACCCCTAAAGTTACGGCAACACCAAAAGCTACGGCAGTCGCCACACTGGCCGCCAAAGCCACCGAAAAACCGACACCAAGCCCTACTGCCAGCAGCAAACCCGCCACCAGCAGCGAGCCGCAAGCGGACTCGAAGCAAGTTATCGCCAGCGTCCAGAATTGGGCTGAAGCCTGGAGTCGTCAGAACGTCACGGGCTATATCAATAACTATTCGAAAAATTTCAAAGCGCCGGGTGGGCGTGCAGCCTGGGAGCAGGATAGACAAGCCAAAATCAGCGCACCCAAATCAATTGATGTCACCGTGAGCGACATCAAGGTCGAAATGCTCGACGAGACAACGGCCAAAGTACGCCTGCGTCAGAATTACAAATCGGATCGCCTCTCTAGCAGCACAGTCAAAACACTGGTCATGGAAAAATCCGGCAGCCGCTGGTTAATCCGTGAAGAGCGTATTGGCGGGTAAGCGCAGTGAATACAGCAATTTATGCAATTTATTTGAATGGTCGCGGTGAGTAATCAATGCCGAAATTCACTCGTCGTGCCAAACGCGCAATCTGTCTGATCACCCTACTGCTGCTCGCCCCTGCCGCGCGGCCGCTGATGATCGACTCGAATAGCCCGTTTTTCAAGCTTCAGGCGGATGAAGCCGGCACCGCTGCGACCGGCTCGCAGGAAGAACGCATTCTGGCCGCGCTGGATTTTATCCGTAACGGCAAAATGGCCGACGCGCGCGCGACGGTCGACGCCTTGCTGCAAGAGCAACCCAATTATCGCCTCGCCCATTTATTACGCGCCGATCTATACGCGATGCGCGCAATTCCACTGGAAACCATCGGCGACGGTGCGACCAAAATACTGGGCGATAACGGCGAGCAAGCCGCAGCCCAAAGTAGCAAAGGTCTGCCTAGCGAGCTATCGGTGCCGCAGCTCGCCGACCGTTTGGCAGGCTTGCGCAAAGAGGCCTTGGCGCGCATCAATTACCGCAATATGCCTACGCCGCCCGATTTGCTACCTGCCAATATCCTGCGCTTTAATCCGCAGCAGAAATACGCCATTCTGGTCGATGCTGACACTTCACGGCTGTATATTTTCGCCAACGACAAAGGCGTTCCTAAAATGGTCAAAAACCATTACGTCACCGTCGGAAAACTGGGAATCGGCAAGCAAATCGAAGGCGATCAGCGTACACCCGTTGGTGTTTATTTTGTTTACAAACACCTGCCGCGCCCGCAGCTGGACAAAATCTACGGCCAGCTTGCCGATTTGTACGGCGTCGGCGCCTGGCCGATTTCCTACCCGAACGAGTTTGACCGTAGCCAGAAAAAAACCGGCTCGGGCATCTGGCTGCACGGCAGCCCTGCTGCGACTTATGCTCGCCCGCCTCAGGCGTCCAACGGTTGCGTCGTACTGACCAACGAAGAAATGCTCAACGTGGCCGAGTACCTGCAAATTGGCACAACACCGGTCATCGTCACGCCCAAGGTACAGTGGCTGACCCGCAAACAATGGCAGGAACGCCAAACCGCTGCCAATGCCAAAATTGAACAATGGCGCAGTGCTTGGGAGTCACTCGATACCGAGCGCTACCTGAATTTTTATGGCACGCAATTTATCAGCGCTGAAGGCCTTGACCTTCGCACCTGGCGGCAACAAAAGCGGCAGGTCAACACCGGCAAAAAATGGTCCAAGATTGCACTGAGTGACTTGTCGATTTTTGCCGTTACTGGCGACGCGCCGCAGATCGTTGCAACCTTTGAACAGAATTACACCAGCAACAATCTGGAAAACAAAATGCGCAAACGCCTGTACTGGCAACCGGACAATGGCAGCTGGAGAATCAGCTGGGAAGGCAACGCAATCAACTAGGGTATATCTATGCAGCTCTTTCTTTACCTAAGCTAGAAAGCAATACCCCAATAAAAAAACCCGCAATAGCGGGTTTTTTTATTGGGTATAGATGACGGTTACAGTGTCAGGCCGCCAGTCACTTCGATGGCTGCGCCATTGATATAGCTCGCATCGTCTGAAGCCAGGAAAGCATAAACACTGGCAATTTCTTCCGGCTGCGCCAAGCGCTTCATCGGCACTTTTTCTTCCATGCCTTGCAGTACTTTTTCCGGCATCGCTTTCACCATCGGGGTAGCGACAAAGCCCGGACAAACGGCATTGGCACGAATGCCTTTTTTGCCCAATTCTTTCGCCCAGGTTTTAACAAAACCGATCACGCCAAACTTGGACGCTGCATAATTGGTCTGACCAAAGTTGCCATAGACGCCAACGACCGACGACGCATTCAAAATCACACCCGAATTTTGCGCGATCATCGTATCAACCACGGCTTTGGTGCAGTTATAAACGCCTTTCAGATTGATATCGATCACGCGGTCAAACTGGTCTTCGTTCATTTTGAACAATTGTGCGTCTTGCGTAATCCCAGCGTTATTAACCAGAATATCGATACGGCCAAATTTCGCCTTCACCACATCGACCATTGCAGCAATACTGTCCTGCTTGGTGACATCAACGACAAAGCCAACGGCCGTCGCACCGGCGGCAGTCAATTCGGCGACCACGCGATCAATACCTTGCTGATTAACGTCGCAGACCACGACTTTGGCACCATCAGCAGCAAAACGCACTGCGGTTGCTTCGCCAATCCCGCTGGCAGAGCCGGTAATAATCGCTACTTTATCTTTGAGCTTCATTATTTTCCCCTGGACAGTTTAAGCACCCCGCGCACATGCGAGGTCAACATGTAGCAGGATAGGCTCAGTGCTGCATTGCAGCAAGAATAAAAACACCGTGGCAATTTGATTCAAAACAAAAAAACCAATCGAAGCTCTACAAAGCCGGATTGGTTTTTTGGAACTATGATTTCGCGATCGGTTTTATGCTTCGCTGCTTTTGATCAGCGAGCGGCAATCGACCACCTGCAAGTCATTATCGCGAGCAAATGTCATGATAAATTCAAAAACGCGCGGATCAATTTTTTCCAGCTGCTTGTCCACCGCGACACAACGAATATTGTTATGTACCATCGGACGCACAAACGGCGCGTAGGACAACTTCTGATCAATGCCAAATGTCGACAAAATGCCGGACAAGCGTTCTGCCCAGTCACTGGGGCGAAACTCACGGCCAGAACTCGTGATTCCCTGAATGATAATTTCGTATGGGTTACAGATCATAAGGGGTGCCAAGCTGAAATAAATTGAATGCGGCGATTGATCCGGCCAAATCACCAAACTGCGCGATTATAGCATTGTGCGCTGCTTTCAGTCGCGCAAATGTAGCGGCATTTGACTTGGTACAAGCCCTGATTGCACCGGCATTAACATAGATCAGGACTTGCCAGAACTGGGTAAAACACTGAATAATGTTCGTTTTTTCAGCCATTTGAGCCGTCGGCACTGATCACGGCTCGGGACACAATCCAAGATGCGTCATTATTTGAAGTTCAGCGATTTCACCCTCGAAGAATACCAATACCTGTTTGAACGCGCAGCCAAACTCAAAGCTCGCCTGCGTTCCGGCCAGCTCTACCAGCCATTGCCGGGTAAAGTGCTGGGTATGATTTTTGAAAAATCGTCGACTCGAACCCGCGTTTCGTTTGAAGCTGGCATGTTCCAGCTCGGCGGCCATGCGATGTTCCTTCAATCCAAAGATACGCAACTGGGTCGTGGCGAGCCGATTGAAGACGTCGCCAAAGTCATCAGCCGCATGGTCGATATCGTCATGGTGCGCACTTACGAGCAATCGATCATCGAGCGCTTTGCAGATAACTCATTGGTTCCAGTGATTAACGGCCTGACCAATGAATACCACCCTTGCCAGATCATGGCCGATATTTTTACCTATGTTGAACGCTTCGGTTCGATTGAAGGTAAAACGGTCGCCTGGATCGGAGACTCAAATAATGTCTCGCGCACCTGGCTGCAGGCGGCAAAAACCTTCAACTTCAAGCTCAACCTCGCCTGCCCTGTCGGCTATGAAATGACCGTACTTGACGGCGAAGAATACAGCAGCGCCAATTTTGAAACTTTCCGCGACGTGTATCAGGCAGCCCGCGACGCCGACATCGTGACGACCGACGTGTGCACGTCGATGGGCTACGAGCGTGAAACACTGCAACGCAAAAAAGATTTCCTGAACTACAAAGTTTCGGAAAAAGTCATGCTGCAAGCCAAAGCCAACGCAGTCTTCATGCACTGTCTGCCAGCGCACCGCGGCGAAGAAGTTGATCCGGAAGTGATCGATGGCCCGCAATCGGTCGTCTGGGACGAAGCAGAAAACCGCATGCACGTGCAAAAAGCAGTGATGGAATTTTTGCTACTGGGTCGTATTGACGATTAACGGACACTCGCGATGCTGGGCATTACTGATCTGTGGGCGTATCTATTGGGAACGGTGCTGATTATTCTGGCGCCGGGCCCGAACTCGCTGTTCGTTTTAACGACCGCCGCGACGCGCGGCCGTCGCGCCGGTTTTGCTGCTGCAGGCGGTGTTTTCTTTGGCGATCTGGCCTTGATGCTCGCCGCCGTGCTGGGCGTTGCTTCGCTGATGAAAGCCCACCCGGTCGCCTTTGATGCCGTGCGTTATCTGGGTGCAGGGTATTTGCTCTGGATCGGCATCCGGGCTTTGCTCGCAAGCAATACCCCCAAAGATGCACAAATCACTACAACCAAAGGCGACCCGAAACACGCATTTCGTTCGGCGCTCGGCATTTCGCTGATCAATGTGAAAGCCATTTTATTTTTCATGGCCTTCTTTCCCCAGTTTGTTGACCCGCACTACCCACATGTTTGGCAAAGCTTTGCCGCGCTGGGTGTGATTGTGCAACTGGTCAGCATGGTTTATCTCAGCACCTTGATTCTGGCTGGCAGCGCCTTGTCGCGCCGTTTTTCAGGTGTTGTGTGGCTGAAAACCCTATTGAATAAACTAATTGGCACGCTATTTGTGAGCTTTGGCTTGCGGCTGGCGTTGGACTAATCCTTGTAATTAAGACGCACTTGAGGTTCTTCATGTCTGATGTAAAAAAAGTAGTTCTGGCGTATTCCGGTGGTCTGGATACCTCGGTCATTTTGAAATGGCTGCAAGACACTTACCAATGTGAAGTAGTGACTTTCACCGCCGACCTGGGTCAGGGCGAAGAGCTGGAACCAGCACGCCAGAAAGCACTGAAATTCGGCATCAAACCAGAAAACATTTACATCGACGATTTGCGCGAAGAATTCGTGCGCGACTTCGTTTTCCCGATGTTCCGCGCCAATACCGTTTACGAAGGCGAATACCTGCTTGGCACATCCATCGCGCGTCCACTGATTGCCAAACGTCTGATCGACATCGCGCGCGAAACCGGCGCTGACACGATCAGCCACGGTGCCACTGGCAAAGGTAACGATCAGGTTCGTTTCGAGCTCGGTGCTTACGCACTGATGCCAGAAGTCAAAGTGATCGCGCCATGGCGTGAATGGGATTTGCTGAGCCGTGAAAAACTGCTCGCCTATGCCGAAGCCAATGACATTCCGGTTGACATGAAACACCGCAACGGCGGCGCGCCGTACTCAATGGACGCCAACCTGTTGCACATCTCGTTTGAAGGCCGTCACCTCGAAAACCCGTCCGCCGAAGCCGAAGAAAGCATGTGGCGCTGGACGGTGAGCCCGGAAGCTGCACCGGATGCACCTGAATACCTCGACGTTGAATTCGAAAAAGGCGACATCGTTGCACTGAACGGCGTGCGTTTGTCACCTGCACAAGTGCTGACCAAATTGAACGAGCTGGGTGGCAAGCACGGCATTGGCCGTCTGGATCTGGTTGAAAACCGCTACGTCGGCATGAAGTCACGCGGCTGCTACGAAACACCAGGCGGCACGATCATTCTGAAAGCGCACCGCGCGATTGAATCGATCACGCTGGACCGCGAAGTAGCGCATTTGAAAGACGATCTGATGCCACGTTACGCCAGCCTGATTTACAACGGCTACTGGTGGGCACCAGAGCGCAAAGTGCTGCAAACACTGATCGACGAAACGCAAAAAACCGTTAACGGCTGGGTTCGTCTGAAACTGTACAAAGGCAATGTGATTGTCGTCAGCCGTGATTCGAAAACCGACTCATTGTTCGACATGAATATCGCGACATTTGACGACGACGGCGGCGCTTACAACCAGGTTGACGCTGGCGGCTTTATCAAGCTGAATGCGTTGCGCATGCGCATTGCCGGCCGATTGAAAAAATAATAACTTCGGCTCAGGCTTTGCTTGAGCCATTCATTGTTGAGCGATATGTTTGAAGCCCTGATTAATATGGATGAAGAGACGTTTACGACGCTCTCGACCAGCATTTTATGCACCGGACTGATCCTGTATATGGGCTTCATCATTTACAAGCTCGCCAAGGAATCCAAAGCTGGCAAATATGGCACTCTGGTGCTGTTTTTCGCGCTGGGATTCGGCATGGTCGGCTTTATCGCCAAAACCATTTTGACTGAAGTTCTGCAAAAATAAGGATGAATAAGAATGAGCCAATTTGATAATGTTTCAGTACTGAAACAGGGTAATGTTTATTTTGACGGTAAATGCGTTAGCCATACCGTGGTGTTTGCCGATGGCACGAAAAAAACGGTTGGCGTGATTCTGCCTTCAACACTGACTTTCAATACTGGCGCGCCCGAAATCATGGAAGTGGTTGCCGGGGTATGCCGCGTTAAGCTAGCTGGAGAAAGCACTGCAACGGAATACGGTGCAGGTGTATCTTTCAATGTACCGGGCAATTCCAGCTTTGAAATCGAAACGGTAGAAACCCTGCACTACGTTTGCCATTTCGGTTAATCCGCTTTTACACAGTGACTTTTTAAAAAGGCAGCGGTGAATACACCGCCTGCCTTTTTGTATTTTCCAGCGAGGAGTTCAATATGCCTTCATTTGACATCACTTCAGAAACAGATATGGTTGCACTAAAAAACGCCATCGAAACTGCTGAACGCGTCATTATTAATCGTTATGATTTCAAAGGCACCAGCGCCAAAGTCGAACTCAATGAAAAAGACAAATTGATTACCATTTATGGCGATTCAGACTTCCAGCTTGATCAGATTAAGGATATTGTTTTCCCAGCGCTGGAAAAGAAAGAACCCGACAGCAGCAAACGCCTTGAACAGGGCGACGTACAAAAAGTGTCTGGTAATAAGGCCAAACAGGTTTTAACCATCAAAGATGGTATTGACCGCGAATTGGCGACCAAAATCATTAAAGAAATCAAAGATTCAAAAATCAAAGTCCAAACTGCGATTCAAGGTGAAGAGCTGCGCGTTAACGGCAAAGATCGTGATAGTCTGCAGCAAGTGATTGCACTGGTGCGCAGCAAAATTGAATTTCCACTGCAATTTGGCAATTTCCGCGACTAAAATTTCAAAATAGCTGAAAAGTGTGCACTACTGCTTTTGCCATCGCGGCCTTCAATGACCGCCCCAGCTGGGCGGTCAGATTACAGCGAGCCCGGAGTGTCGGCCTTGCAATCGGGTATACTGAAACTCAATGCGCCTCCTCTGACTCTTAAAGTCATTTTGCAAAGCAGACTGCGATGACGTGGCGCTCATTACCACCTGATGCCTTAAACTATGCCTTGGAAAAAGAATAGAACCACCTACTCTGTCATACTGGCCGCACTGCTGGGGTTGGGTATGGTCTTTCTGCTGGCTTATCAGATCGCCAACAGCTATCAGGCGGCACATGCAAACGCTCGCTTGGCGAATGAGACTGCATTAAAACGACTTAATGAGCAGATCGGCAGTAAAACCCGCGAAATCGAACTGGTATTGCAATCGTTGAGCGACCTGCTGGTGGCCACACGTGCTACTGATGCAGATCCCCAGCAAATTCAGCAACAACTGAACGCCAAGCTCTCCCTGCTACCTCAGATTGATAATATTGGCATACTCAATCCATCTGGCGTTCTGCTCGCCCAAGCCCATGCAGAACCCGATTTGACGCTGCAGCAGGATTTCTTATCGCTGCTTAATCAGGCAAAAAACACATCCGGCCTGATTTATCATGAACAGCAATCCCCACAGCACGCGGTTATTATTGGTTTTAAACCTCGCGATTTGCTCAATGAAAACCTGCTGATCAGCCGGCTGTCCCCATCCTTCATCAAACAGCATTTATCCAGCGATGACTCCGCTCAACAACGCTACCTGATTGATCGAAAGTTGAATATTCTGGCGCGATATCCTGCCAATGCCCCCTCACTGGAAATCAGTGCGGAGCTTTCCAAACAATTCGGATCGGCGACGCATTGGAGCCAGATCTTGACTGATCGCTCTCAATTAATCAGCTTTCAACGCGTCGGAAATAGCCCATTGTATCTTGTCAGCGCAGAGTCCACGGACAACTATCTGCTCAGCTGGAAGAGAAGTATTTTCTATTATGTCGTTGCAGCCAGTCTGCTGTTGATGCTGATTTTGCTGATGAGTTATTACTTCTGGCGCTCGCAACGCTTGGCTCGCAATATCAAGGCGAAAGAACTCAAACTTTCTGCCAGTGAAGCGCGTTTTCGCCAAATGATCGAAACCATGCCTGTAGGGCTAATTTTGGCGAGAATGCCGGATTTCTTCATTACCTATATCAACCAGCATGCAGCAAGGATGCTTGGCATTCCTCAAGCATCAGCACTCTCCAAGCGGGCACATGATTATTACTATGAGAAAATCGATTTTTTCCAGCATTCAGATGAGGCGCTAACAGGTAAAACCGTCAATGATGCGGAATGCATGCTAAAGCATCGGCATGGCAACCCGTTTTGGGCCAATATTTCAATGTCGGCGGTCAGTTCGCAAGAAGGTTGCACGTTAGTGATTGGCTTGAATGATATTACGCAGCGTAAACAACTCGAACAGGAACTCAAACACCGGGCAACGACCGATAGCCTGAGCGGATTAAATAACCGCGCCTATTTCATGGAAGCCGCACAGCAAGAAATTCAGCGCTGTAAACGCTATCAACACCGAGCTTGCATCTTGATGCTGGATATTGATTTCTTTAAAAAAATCAATGATACCTACGGCCATCAGACAGGGGACGATGTCATCAAGACAATGGCCAATCTGTGCAAGGCATCATTACGTGACGTAGATCTGCTAGCTCGGATTGGTGGTGAAGAATTCACTGTTTTCATGCCAGAAACACCGCTAGCCGACGCCTATCGCGCAGCAGAACGATTGCGGCTTCAGATTGAAAATTATGTACTGCATTTGGAAGATGGGCAGACAATCAAATTCACCTGCAGCATGGGTTTGAGTGAGCTGCGCCAGGGCGATGCCAGTATTGATGAACCACTCAAGCGTGCCGACGAAGCGCTCTATGCATCCAAACATCGCGGCCGCAATCGGGTCACCTGCTTCGAACAACTCAAACAAGCGGATAGTTCACCAAAAACTCCTTGATCCGCATCAAGATGTAGTTTTCATTTTCGCCCTACATTGATGACATTAACAATGACAAGGAGCTGAGCAAAATGGAAAATACACCACTAAGTACCCTGTTCTCTTCCGAAATCGGTCTGCTTAGTCTGTTCACGATCGGCTTTGTTCTGTGTATGGCGGTGTATATATTTTTCTTTGTACGCCGTCATATCAAGAAAGATAGTGAAGCACAGCAAGACAAAGGTTAAAACAAGGGTGCTGAAGCACCCTTGTTTATTTCTGGAAAATATAAATTTGCTCTTTGCTTTCACCGCGACGTTGAGTTTTGTCCATTAAGTGCCAATCCTCCTTGGCAAAATCCAATCCTGAACGTATCGCCATGCTACAGTCGTTATTCGTGGTCGTTTTAATCTTCAGCGTCGTAAAATAAACCATTGCACCGATCAGCTCGGATGACATTTCACTAGCATCCAGACAATTGGGTTGCAATGTATCAGCAAGAGTTTGCACTTGGCTTGCAACTGGGCGGTAGGACTTTCCCGTATCGACCCAATTTTGAAATAAGCCGACAAATACACTGAGCAATAAAATCAGGCTGCACGTCCAATTTGTCAGCGCCTTTCTTCCCATCGCTCGCCGCCGCAATAAAATACTTCCCCAAAGAATACTGGCTACAATCGAAAAAATCAGTCCAATGGCATGAACAGTAAAAGGTATCGTACTCACACGGGAAAATTGCCGGAAAATATCGCTATCAGGTGCACCCAAGATCAGCATCAGCCAGACTAACCACAAGACTATTGCAGACAGGCCGAAGGTTAAAATCGAAAATGAATTGAGCGCAGCAGCAGCGCCATGCTTGAGCTCATCGATACCAGCCGCAGCAATCAGCGAAAAAACCAGCAATAGAGGCAAAACCGTTGTTTCATTGGGACTTCCGGCACAAACAATATAAACAATCAGAGTCCCCATAAGCCAGAGCAGCAAAAACCAGCGGGGATGTTTCGCAAGCTCCCGGCGATTTACCCATAGAGACCATAGCGCCAATGGCAATACAGGCCAGGCAAACCAAAGTAATGTTGAAAGCAAAAAGCCCGGCTGATGAAACCAAAGTATGGTTTTACTTCCACCATAAGGACCCCATGCATAAAATTGTCGCCAGGCATAAAACAATTGGGGCGACTCTGAATGAAGCGCATAACCCCATAATGCGGCCAACGGAACAGCAACAATTAACGCGCTGACTAGCGTCACCAAATAGGCCTGCTTACGCCAATGCCTGGAGAGCCCCAACCCTACCGCCATCAGCAGCACTAACAATGCGTCTGCCCAGTTCGCCCCCAGCAACAAGCCCAGTAAGCTCAATCCGAGCATCAACCCGGAGAGCAGTGGCTTTTTAAGCGAATGAACCAAGGCATAAAAGGCCCAGCTATACGCAGCAAATACGAGGGCTGCCGGTGCAATATGCCGACTCCACAGAACCAGCCCCAAGGAGCCCATGACCAGCACCACAGTCAGGCGACCATAGCGATGACCAAATAACTCACGTCCGGCCAGCCCCACACCCCAGAGCGAGAGCGCCATCCAAAAACCTGTACTAAGACGCGCAGCATCGTGAATGGCAACTCCAAACCAAGCCAATGCATTGGCAAATAAAGCAGCAACCCAGAAATACAACGGGGCAGTCTCAAAATAAGGCCGATCGGCAAGCCAAGGGATAACCCAGCTATCCTGCCTTAAAAGCGAAGCGATTAAAGCCGCGTTCTCGTTCTCTTGGGGCTTCCACGGATCATGTCCAAATAGCCCAGGCAGCAACCAAAACAGGCATAGCAAGATGAGCAGCCAAGGCTTATCTTGCTCTTTCAATGAACTGGCTGGGCGCTCAGACTCAGGCGTATAGGTCAGCATAATCAGGCTTCAGAATTTTTATCATTTTGACACGGGGCAACAAAAAAGGCAGCCTATAGCTGCCTTTTTTGGATTCACTCGAATAATTAACGAGCAAATTTTGCAAACTTGTTGTTGAACTTCTCAATACGGCCAGCAGTATCAACGATTTTCTGTTTGCCTGTATAGAATGGGTGGCACTCAGAACAAACCTCTACGTGCAGGCTTTTGCCCAAAGTAGAAGAAGTTTTGAATGAGCTACCGCAAGAACAGGTCACGTCGATTTCAGTGTAATTTGGGTGAGTATTTGGTTTCATTTCTTTTCCTAAGGTGTCGGGCGCCGGGGTTTTGCCGACGCTACAAAAGCGGCATTATCGCTCAATCATTAATCAACCGCAAGATTAATCAACACTTAAATCAGCGGCGCATTGAATCGAAGAAGTCCAGATTCGATTTCGTCGATTTGAGTTTATCCATCAGGAATTCCATCGCGTCCAAATCATCCATCGGGTAGAGCAATTTGCGTAGAACCCAGATCCGTTGCAACTGATCGGCCTTGATCAGCAACTCTTCACGACGGGTGCTTGATTTATTGATATTGATGGCAGGGAAGATCCGTTTTTCAGCCATACGACGATCAAGCTGAATTTCGTTATTACCCGTACCTTTGAATTCCTCGTAAATCACATCATCCATACGGCTACCCGTATCGATCAAAGCTGTCGCGATAATAGTTAAACTACCGCCTTCTTCAATATTACGTGCTGCACCAAAAAAACGTTTTGGGCGTTGCAAAGCATTGGCATCTACACCACCGGTCAACACCTTGCCGGAAGCAGGAATCACGGTATTGTACGCACGAGCCAGACGCGTAATCGAATCAAGCAAAATCACGACGTCTTTCTTATGCTCAACCAGACGCTTGGCTTTTTCGATGACCATTTCAGCGACCTGAACGTGGCGTGTCGCTGGCTCATCAAAAGTCGAGCTTAATACTTCACCTTTGACCGAACGCTGCATCTCGGTGACTTCTTCCGGACGCTCGTCAATCAGCAGCACAATCAGGACCACTTCCGGATGATTGGCAGTAATGGCATGAGCAATATGCTGCAGCATCACCGTTTTACCGGTTTTCGGCGGAGCAACTAACAATGCCCGCTGACCTTTACCGATTGGAGCCATCAAATCAATCACACGACCGGTGATATTTTCTTCGGCCTTGATATCGCGCTCTAAATTCAGTCGCTCCGTTGGAAACAGCGGAGTCAGATTTTCAAACAGAATCTTGTTTTTGGTGGCTTCTGGTGCTTCACCGTTAACTTTATCGACCTTGACCAGTGCGAAATAACGCTCACCCTCTTTCGGAATTCTAATTTCACCCTCAATGGTATCGCCGGTGTGCAAATTAAAGCGGCGAATCTGGCTTGGACTGATATAGATATCATCTGGCCCTGCCAGATACGAGGTATCCGGGCTGCGCAGAAAGCCAAAACCATCCGGCAAGACTTCGAGAGTCCCCTCGCCAAATATGCTCTCTCCTTTTTTTGCTCTATTTTTGAGCAGTGCAAAGATAACGTCTTGCTTGCGCATACGACTTGCACCGTCAATCTCGGAAGCAATCGCCATATCGACGAGCTGAGAAACGTGCAGATGTTTTAGTTCGGACAAATGCATAATTGATTACGCTTGAAAAAGGAAAAGAGGGGGAGCAAAAGGATGATGCAAGGGATAGGTAGCAACGGCTCTTGGATAAACCGTTGCTATGAATACAACTGCAGACTAAATCAAATACATGCCAGATGTCAAATATTGCTATCCAGAAACGCGGTCAGTTGCGATTTGGACAAAGCACCAACTTTGGTTGACTTCACTTCGCCATTAACAAACAACATCAGGGTAGGAATACCACGAATGCCAAATTTTGGCGGAGTGGCCTGATTTTCATCGATATTCAGTTTGGTCACTTTCACACGACCGGCATATTCGGTCGCCACTTCATCCAGAATCGGCGCAATCATTTTGCATGGACCGCACCACTCTGCCCAGTAATCGACCAAGACAGGCCCAGCAGCCTGAAGCACTTCTACATCAAAACTGCCATCAGTTACTTGGACAATGTTTTCACTCATTTTAAATCTCCAGAAGTCATTTGGGTGCGGTTTAGCAGATGCTAACCAAAAAATCGCCAGGACAAAAGCCCAATCTGATATTTAAGATCTGCCCTGAGCTGCGGATTTCAAGCCCCCTCAGGCATATATTTCATCACCGCATGCCTTAAAACGCAGCATCAACAGCCTGTTCCAGCCGGTCAATAGCCACCACGGTCATACCTTCAACAGCTTGTCGCGGTCGATTGGCTTTGGGAACAATCGCATGGGTAAAACCCAGCTTTGCCGCCTCGCGCAAACGTTCTTGCCCGCGCTGAACAGGGCGTACTTCACCCGCCAAGCCCACTTCGCCAAAAACTACCATCTTTTTTGGCAATGCCTTGTTTTTCAACGATGACACAATGGCGATCAACATCGCCAGATCGGCTGCGGGCTCAACAATTCTCACTCCACCCACGGCATTGATAAAGACATCCTGATCAAATGCAGCAATCCCGGCGTGGCGATGCAATACCGCCAACAAGAGCGCCAGACGATTTTGCTCGACCCCGACAGCCAGACGTTTGACCTGTGCAGCATGCGCATCATCAACCAGAGCCTGCACTTCAACCAGCATGGGTCGTGAGCCTTCCTGCGTCACCATCACGCAAGAACCAGCCACAGGCTGCTCATGTTGACTTAAAAACAAGGCCGATGGATTGGCTACCTCGCGCAAACCTTTATCGGTCATCGCAAAAACGCCCAGCTCATTGACAGCACCAAAGCGGTTTTTAATTGCGCGAATCAATCGAAAACTTGAATGCGTATCGCCCTCAAAATAAAGCACTGCATCAACAATATGCTCCAGCACCCGGGGGCCGGCCAAAGCGCCCTCTTTAGTCACATGCCCCACCAGTAATATCGATGTGCCATGCCGCTTGGCAAAGCGGGTCAGTTGCGCCGAACATTCTCGCACTTGCGCAACGCTCCCCGGAGCACTGGTCAAGGCTTCGGTATAAATCGTCTGGATTGAATCAATCACCACCACCTTGGGTGCTTCACGCTCCAGCGCATGCAAAATCTTTTCCAGACTAATTTCCGGGTACAGGCGCACTCTGGCAGCCGGAACCCCCAGCCGACGCGCCCGCAAAGCGATCTGCTGAGCCGACTCTTCACCACTCACATACAAGACGGGTAATGAATCGGACAGCTTGGCCAATGCTTGCAATAACAGAGTTGATTTACCAATGCCAGGGTCACCGCCAATCAGCACCACCCCACCCGGCACCAGCCCTCCGCCCAAAACCCGATCCAGCTCAGCCAGATGAGTCGGCGTACGCGGCAACTCCTCAGCCTCTACATCGGCCAGGTTTTTAATCGCACCATCGGCTGCCAAACTCTGGAAACGCCCCGTAGCAGGCGCAGCCTGCACCACTTGCTCTTCCAGGCTATTCCACTCACCACATTGCGGACATTGCCCCTGCCACTTAGGCGATAAGCCGCCACATAAACGGCAAACAAACTGATTTTTAATTTTGCTCATACACACTCAATAAAAAACGGCTCGCACTGCGAGCCGTTTTCAAAAATCGGATCAGCTTAAATATACCGGAATAAGCTGAGTTCTTGCACCTGAGCAAATGATTTGCGTGCAGCATCCAGCACCATTTGATTGGCGGCAAAATCACTGATCGCTGCGGCATAATCCAGATTCTGCAAATCACCCAAAGTCTGGGAGTACTGAATTTTCAAATCTTCAGTCGTCTCCTTGACCGAATCAGTTTCATTCATTCGCGAACCCAGATAAGCCTGAGTCGTTGTCACATTAATCAGCGCCCCGGACAAGTCGGACAGGGCAGTATTCAACTGATTCTGGAACTCAGCCTGTCCATTACCTACTGCATCCACATGATAATTACTCAAAGCCGTGTGCAAATTACCCAAGGTGGTAAACAAATCGACATTGGTACTTGGCTTCAGAGAAAACGAATCTGCCGCGCCTGGCGCACCAACTGGTTGCTGGGTCAACGGATCAAACGGGATCGGTTTACCCATGACACTGGTCTTTACACCGTAATCCCATGCCGGGCCAGCCGGATCAGTCGGCAAGCGCTTGAATTCAATATCACTGCCCGAGCTATAACTTCTCGGTCCACTGGTCTGACCTGCAGTCGCCGCCCCGCTGATCAGCGATACGCCGCTGCTATCAATCAGATCGTATGAAATAATCGGTTCTTCAGGCTTGCTCGCATTGGGCTGCCAGTAAAATTGCACGGTAAAATCCCGGGGAGCAGGTGCATTAGCCCATTTTTTGGGCTCAAGCACTTCGCCGGGGCTAACAATCCCCGTCCCTACATTACTCGGGTTATAAGCAGTCACAAAAGAACCGTTACCATTTTTGATCTGCTGAAATACATCAGCCCCTGATTCGGAAATCGGGATTTGTCGCCCATCAGAGATCTGAACCACGCGCTGACCATCGTCGCCGTAATATTGCACATTGCCAAAGCTGAGCTCACCAAAAGGCTTGGTCTCGCCTTGAAAGCCGGAAAACAGATAATTCCCCTGACCATCCGTGGTATTGGCCAGCGCCAACAGCTCCTGATAACGCCCCAGCAAATCGGCCGCCTTCATTTTTTTCTCTTCCGGTCCCAACACAGGGTTACCGGCACTGACTGCCAGTTCCTGGACATTATGGATCAAGGACGTTACCTGCTGCAAAGTGCTTTCGCTCAAGCGCATAAACGACTCGGCAGCGCCGCTATTGGTCGCATACTGCTCGTTAATTGAGCGAGCCTGACCAATATCGAGAATCCGGGCAGAAGCAATCGGATCATCGGCAGGAGTCAGAATTTTACGTCCGGTTGAGAGCTGATTCTGCAATCGAGCCTGATCGGCAATATGTTTCTGCAAACTGGCAGAACCATTATTAAAAATGGAAATCGTTGCAACACGCATGATTGATACTCCTGATAAGCACGCGATTAACGGCCGATATTCATGATTTCTTGGAAAGCAGCCTGAGCGATCTGGATTACTTTCGATGCGGCCTGGTACGCTTGCTGATAGCGCAATAAATTGGCCGCTTCTTCATCCAGATTAACCGCAGAGACCGAATCCCGACTGTTTTCGGCATTACTCAAAAATTGTGCCTGCGCCTTGCTCATGATCGTGGCTTCATTGGTTTGCGTACCAACTTTACTCACCATCCGGCCATAAGACTCCTGATACGTCGCAGATTCGTTTTCCAGAATCCGTTTGGTCTGCAATTTTCCGAGCGCCAATGCATTGCGATTATCTGCAACCCCGCCGATATTGGGCGCAACCGTAATGGTATCGCCAGTCGCCGGAGCGCCATCAAGCCGCATCGACCAGCCGTTAACGCTGAGCGTCATCCCTGCAGTAAAGACCTGAGGAGCCGAAGTAAAACCAGTCACGGTATCGGTATAAGTAAAGCTGCTAGGCGAAGTGAAATTGATATTGACCGTGTTTTTAACCGCAGGATTGAAGGCCGCATCAGTCGTCGACAAGCTCGGCGTATCAACCTGGTGATCCAATACTTTGACCGTTCCGGCATTATTTGCACCTAATGTTGCCCGCATCGGCGCTGCGGCTGCCAGCTCTTTCGGGTCGGTAATCCGCACCGCCATCGTATCGATCATGCCTTCGACCGGCTTGATCGTAAAACGGTCATTGGCATTCATCGCGCCCGAATCAATTCGGAGCAACATCCCGTCCTGATTAATCCCTTGTGCCATCTCAGCAGGCGTATAAGACGTATACGTCCCGTCACTGACTTTTTTCAGGCTGTAATTACTGCCATCAAAGCTCAGTTCATAGTTGCTTGCGGTCAACTTGCTGACATCGGTGATATAACCGCCCAAACTCGCCGTACCCGTATTCTTGGTATTAAAATTGATCTCGCTGATCGCTGGCGGAAAAGCAAACGTGCTTTGATTGGGCACGACCAGACCTGCGGGTGTCGCAGACAAGCTCAAGCCAGTCGCAGGGTCGGTGCTGCCCAGCGCAGTCGGAACTGGTGCACCAGGATAGCCGTTATACATCCCGTCAGTCAGGCGGGTGATCACATAACCCCCGCCGCTGGCCGTGATTGAGTAATCGCTGACTTCTGAACTCCCTTCGGGAGACGTCACCCGGACATTCGTGCTACCAGGGCCAGGTACAGCACTCACATTCAAATCAACAATACTGCTGCGTTTGATGTCGAACAGATTTTTACCAAAATTGCCGTTCAAATCGACCCCGGCCTTGTGCTGTTGATTAAAACTCTCAACAAAACCCAAGGCCATCCGTTCCAGACTGTTCTGCGCGACATCGAGTGAGTCAGTACGGTATTCAAGCAAAGCACCCAGTTTGCCGCCAGCAAACAAATGCTCCGGCATGAAAACAGTCGCCCCGTCCTGCTCCAGACCGACCGTAATCCGTTGCGCATCGCCCGGACTGGGCGAGGCAATCATTTTGGAGGTGGACGTGCCGACCACCAAGCCCTGACCATTGCCGATAAATACATTAATACTGCCATCCGAGAGCGCTATTGTCGTTGCCCGCACCAGTTTGTTAAGGTCTTTAACCAGCAAATCACGCTGATCGTACAAATCATTCGGTGGTTGCCCCGAACCTTCAGCGATCACGATTTTCTGGTTCAACTCGACAATCTGATCGGCGTAGCTATTGATACTACCCACTGTGTCGGTAATTTCGCCGTTGAGCGTATTGCGTTGCTCTTCAAGTCGGTGCGAAAAGGTCTGAAACCGGTTGACCATCGTTTGCGCGCTGGACAGCATGGCCTGACGCGCTGGCGGATTGGACGGATTGGTTCCCATATTCTGAACCGAACTGAAAAAATCCTGCAGCGCAGGCGAAACGCCCGCATCCGGATCAGCAACAATATTATTGATTTCTGACAGGTGCGACAGACGGGTTTCCTGATAGCTCGCTTGCGTTTGAGCCACCTCGACAGATCGGGTCAGAAAGCGGTCGTAAATCCGCGTGATCGTATCCACTTTCACGCCAATGCCGCTAAAACCACTACCGAACAGTTGCGGATAAGGCGCGCTCTGAATCAGACGCTGACGTGTAAAGCCTTCGGTATTGACGTTGGAAATATTATGCCCTGTCGTCGACAAACCTAAATTCGCCGCATTAAGGCCGGAAACACCGATATTGTAAACTGATGCAGCCATGATCTAACTCCTTGTTTCTTTATCGGCTTTAAGCGCGGCTTCTTGAATTGCCAACCGACAACTGATCGGCCAACTGCTCGGCGACACGAGATAATTTTTGAGCGTATTGCGGGTCGGTGGCGTAACCGCCATTGGCCAATGCTTTGGCAAATTCCTTGGCATCACTGCCTTGTTCCAGCGCACCAGCGTAGCGGCGTTTGAGCAAAGCGGCATAATCAGCCATCGATTCACCATACGAATCGTAAGCACGAAATTTTTCGACCCGTTTTTGCGCGATCCCATCGACATATTCGGTCGTCATAACATCAACCGTCTTACCCTGCCATCCGGCACCTGCTTTGATTCCAAACAAATTATGCGACTCAACACCATCTGCACCCTTGATACTTTTTTTGCCCCAGCCCGTTTCCAGTGCAGCCTGGGCCAGCAATAAATGCGGAGCAACGCCCAGACTGGCCGCCGTCGTTTTGGCGGCGTCACCCAGTTTGCTGACAAAATCGGGAATCGCATCCAGTTTGGATTTGACCTCGCTGATCAATGACCCCGCTTGTAATCCCGCTTGTGATCCCGTTTGTGCCGGGGCGGCAAACGGTGTGGCAGTTTTTGCCGCTGCTGCCGCTACTGCAGCGGCATTTACTGGCAGCGCTTTACGGATGGGCGATGGTGCGTCATTGCGCTGCACTTGCTGCAGCAGCGCCGGATTACTCTGAATATTAAGCTGGCGCTCGATCATGCGAGCAAAACCAATGCCGCCGCTTTGTGCCCAGTTCTGCGCCCACTGCTGATCACGCATGCTTTTGAACGTCTGGCTGGCAGCGCTCTGGTCGATTTCATCCTGCGGACCCGCTTTACGCATCGCCGAGAGCATTTGCTGCAATAACAGCGATTCGAATTGTTGCGCAACGCCCTTGTTGGCGGCGCTTTTGTCGGTCAGCGACATCGCACGCAGCCGATCCAGACTGCGCGGATCGACGTTCAGGCCTTGCGAATCAAAAGTGGCGGTGGGCAACATGGTCTTGCTCCAGAAAAACTTACTGCAATACAAGCAAGGAGCATGCCCAAAACAAAAAAAGCACGATCAAATGATCGTGCTTTTTACTGATTCACAAATACTACCGGCCGTATATCCCCGCAAGCCAATTAGAAATAGACCTGCAAGGTAATACCCATCAAATTACTTCAAGCTCAGCATTGAGTGCGCCAGCAATTTTCATCGCCTGCAAAATCGCCAGCAAATCCTGCGGCGTCGCCCCCACGGCATTGAGCGCACGCACAACCTGATTTAAGGTCGTTGCCTTGGGCAGTCGCACGACTGCGCCGCCAGCGGCATCAATATCAATATTGGCATTTTGCACTGGCGCAGTCTGCCCACCTGCGAGTGCATTGGGCTGAACCACATTATTTTCAGCCTGAATGGTGACCGTCAAATTACCGTGCGCAACGGCACAGGGCTCGATTTTGACCGCCTGATTCATCACGACCGAACCGGTACGCGCGTTAATAATGACTTTCGGAGTGGCTTCACCCTGCGTCACCGTAATGTCTTCCAGTCGCGCCAGAAAAGCGACGCGCTGATTCGGATCGAGCGGTGCGCGCACCTGGATGACCCGGCCATCGAGCGCAGCGGCAACCGGGCCAACCTGCATATTGATGGCGTTAACGACCCGGCTGGCGGTTGAGAAATCGGTTTTCAGCAACTCCAGCTGAACGAACTCGCCATTGCCGAGCAAAGTTGGCACGGCACGCTCGACAGTAGCGCCGGAAGGAATCCGCCCAGTGGCGAGCTGATTGATCTGCGTGCTGCTCCCCCCTGCCGCCGCACCTGCGCCAGCCACGATCAGATTGCCTTGTGCCATCGCGTAAATCTGTCCGTCCGCCCCTTTCAACGGCGACATCAGCAAAGTACCGCCGCGCAGACTTTTGGCATTACCGAGCGATGAAACGACAACATCCAGCGGCTGGCCTGGACGCGCAAAGGGTGGCAATGTCGTCGTCACGGTGACCACGGCAATATTTTTGAGCTGAATATTACCGCCATCAGGAACCTGCACCCCCAGATTGGTCAGCATATTGCGCAAAGCCTGAATCGTGAATGGCGTTTGCGTGGTTTGATCCCCTGTACCATCCAGACCCACGACCAAACCATAACCGACCAGCTGATTGTTCCGCACGCCAGCGAAGCTGACCAACTCTTTTAAGCGCTCAGCATACACTGGAAGGGTATACACACAAAGAGCAATGGCCAAGATCAGTTTACGCATATACCCACCCTAAAATGGCCACACCGACAGGAATACACGCTGCATCCAGCCCATGGTATTGGCATCATTGATCGCGCCCTGACCTACCTGCTCGATTCGCGCATCGGCAACTTTGGTTGACGAAATCAGATTGCCGGCCCGGACATCATTCGGATTCACGACACCGGTAAAACGCAACATCGTGTTATAGCCATTGATCGCAATCTGTTTTTCGCCGCCGATGGCCAGATTGCCATTGGCAAACACATCAGTCACCGTCACGGCGATCGAACCACGGAAAGTATTGCTGCTATTGGTTGCACCAGTGCCGGAGAAGGTATTGGTACTCTCAAGAGCGGCATTGGCGCTGAATAATTTATTCACCGAAGCTGGCACGTACGGCAGGCTGCCGGAGCCTTCCAGCCCCAAGCTACCCTCACGATTGGTCGAGCTATTGGCTCGATTTGCTGCAGACAGATTTTCTTCGATGGTCACAACCAGCACATCACCCACGCGCCGGGCAATCGGCTCTTCGAATAGCATTTTGGCAGTGCCGACCTGAAAAATAGCCCCGTTATTCGTCGCAGTGACCACAGTGGGTTGCGAGCGCGCCGAAGTCGGCTGCGTCACGATGGTCGGCGGGGCAACACAGGCACTCAGCAAACCGAGCGCCAACAGGCTAGCAAGTTTTTTCATCATTACATTTGTGTCAATTTGGCCAACATCTGATCGGTTGTCGTCACGGCTTTGGAGTTCAATTCAAACGCGCGCTGCGCCTGAATCATATTAATCAGTTCTTCAGTGGCATTCACATTCGATGTTTCGACATAACCCTGGTTAATCGCACCCAGACCATTGGTTCCCGGCGCACCAACGGTCGGAGCACCACTCGCCGTCGTTTCCAGATAGATATTACCGCCGATTGATTCCAGACCCGGAGGATTAATGAAAGTCGCGGTTTGAATGTTACCAATTTGCACCGGATTGACCGCATCATTATTCACAATCGCTGAAACCGTACCGTCATTTGCAATCGTCAGCTTGGTTGTTCCTTGCGGCACCTGAATCGCCGGGCTCAGCTCGTAACCGCTGGAGGTCACAATCGTACCCTGACTGTTAACCTGAAAAGCACCGTCACGCGTATAACCGGTGGTGCCATTAGGCAGCGCAATCTGGAAAAAGCCGTCGCCATTGATCGCCATATCGAGCGAACCTTCGGTGCGCTGCAAATTCCCCTGCGAATGATTTCGCGCAGTGGCAACGACCTGAGTACCGGTACCCACATACAAACCCGTTGGCAGTGAAGTTTGCTGACTGCTCGCCCCACCCGCCTGACGCAGATTCTGGTACAGCAAATCTTCGAAAACCGCGCGTTCGCGCTTGTAGCCATTGGTATTGACGTTGGACAGATTGTGCGACACCACGTCAATATTGAATTGCATGGCATCCATACCGGTTTTTGCAGTCCAGAGCGAGCGCATCATGATGGCGATTCCTTATTAACTATTTAACGAGAGCAAAGAGCTGGCAGACCGGGCATTTTGCTCAGCGGTCGTAATCAGTTTCATTTGCATATCAAAGTGGCGCTGGGTTGAAATCATGCTCACCAGCTGCTCAACCGAATTCACATTGCTGCCTTCAATGCCGCCAGAGGCCAGACGTACTTCGGCATCCGCCTGAGCGATCTCGCCATTACGCTGACGAAACAGCCCATCAAGCCCTTTTTCCATCTGGTTATCGGGCGGATTGACCAGCTTCAAACGCCCCACTTCAACCACCTGATTTGGGTTACTCATATCAACCGCACTCACCGTACCATCGGACGCAATGCTGGGGCGGGTATTTTCCGGAATCGTCAGTGGACCATTTTCGCCTTGGACAATCTCACCGGCGTGAGTTTTGAGCAAGCCTGCGGCATCAACTTCGAAACTGCCATTTCGGGTATAAGCTTCGCCCGTTGAAGTCTGAACCGCCAACCAGCCTTTACCACGAACCGCCACATCCAGATCACGACCGGTCTGCTGGAAAATCCCCGCCGACAGATCGGCGCCTGGGGTTTGCTGCACGACAAATGAACGAGTCCCAATCCCGGGGCCACCCAGCGCTGCCACGGCACGAGCGTTAGCAAACTCGGCACGAAAGCCCGGCGTTGTCACATTAGCCAGATTATTGGCAATACTGGCCTGGCGCACTTCGCTATTTTTGGCCCCAGACATGGCCACGTAGATTAGGCGGTCCATAATTTATCGATTACCGTAGGTTTACAATCGTTTGCAAAATGGTGTCTTGCGCTTTGACCGTCTGGGCATTGGCCTGATAATTGCGCTGCGCCGTGATCAGATTGACCAGCTCGGAAGTCAGATCAACATTGGAATCTTCAACGGCCGCCGCCTGCAAAAAGCCGGTACTTCCCTGCCCTGGCGAATTCACCAAAGGCTGGCCTGAAGCAAAAGACTCGGCCCAGCGATTGTCACCCAAGGGCTGCAAACCCTGATTATTCGGGAAAGTAGCCAAAACCACTTTGGCCACATCACGCGTCTGACCATTTGAATAACGACCCTGTACCACGCCTTCCTTGCTGACCGATAGCCCGGTCAAAATACCGTCGGTATAACCATCCTGAGTCAGTGTATTGAGGTTATACGGGCTGCCGAACTGGGTCGATTTGTCGAAGTACAACTGAAAATCCAGTCCGTTTGAACCGTTATTGATACCGGTCGGACCGCTCACCACGCTGAACCAGTCGTCATTACCGCCGGAAGCTGAAGTCGCAGGTGGCACGATATTCGAGGTGTAACTCTGATACTGTCCATTGGCGTCATACGTCAATGTTCCCTTCAACAGCGTACCTGCAGTCGGAGACACAGTCCCGTTGGTATTCACATCCTTGCCGTCGAGCGAGTAATACACGGACCAGGTTTGTGTTGGCGGTGAAGTTGCAGGTGGAGCATCTTTAACAAAGTAAAAAGTCTGGGTATGCGCCACACCCAATGAATCAAATACCGTCGCCGAAGTCGAATAGTTGTAACTGGTCGGATCCGACGAAGAATATGGGGCAGTCAACACCTTGTCTGTCGCGTTCAGATTGATCCCCAGATTCAGGCCAGCTCCGGAGACCCCGGTCCCCCCCGTCGCTTTCGCGCCAATATTGGCAAACTGCAACTGGATCGGCTGTGGTGTTGAACCCTGCAGGAAAGTACCGGTCGCCTGATCCACCCCCCAGCCGGTGAGGTATTGGCCGTTATTGACGATATAGCCTTCCTTATCCATCTGGAACTGGCCATTACGTGCATAGCTGATCGAACCGGTTCTATCCTGCATACGGAAAAAACCATTACCGGTAATCGCCAGATCGAGCGGGTTATTGGTCGTCGTCGTATTCCCCTGACCAAATTGCTGGGCAATGGTCGTTACCCGTGCACCGATACCCGCCGTATTGGACGACGAGGCAAATGTGCTGGCATAAATATCGGCAAACTCTGCACGTGATCCTTTAAAGCCCACGGTATTGACGTTGGCAACGTTATTGCCAATCACGTCCAGTTGTTTTGCCGAGGCATTTAAGCCGCTGACACCTTGTTGGAAACCCATAATCTGCTCCTTACCTTAACCGTTTGCTTACTGGATCTGGATAATGCTGCCGAAGTTGGTTTTGCCACCATCGGCCAGATAAACACCCACTCCATCACTACCAAACTCGACTGACTTCACTTTCTGCCAGGTCGAAGTATCTAAAGCAATTTTCTTGCCATCTTTTTCGGCGGTGACAGTTATTTTGTAATCGCCTGCCGCCATCATCGTGCCATCGGCCTTTTTGCCGTCCCATTTCACTGCAGACAAGCCGGCTTGATCGGTCGAAACTGGCAGTTTGGCCACTTCAACGCCCGTCGAGTCATAAACGCTGAGCATGGCATTGCTGGCACCGTAGGGCACATCGACGCGCAAATCTGCCGCAGCGTTGCCGTCGAAATGGAAACCTTTGCCGGGAGAGAGGACTTCTTTGCCGATCAGTCCTGCCGCCTGCATCACTTGCGTGCCGGCATACATCCCCGCCATACCTGCCATGGTCTGGTTCAATTTCTCAATTCCGCTGACGGTATTGATCTGCGCAATCTGGCTGGTCGTTTGCGCGTTATCCATCGGATTCATCGGGTCTTGTGACTGCAACTGCTTGACCAAGAGCTTCATGAAACGATCCTGCTGCTCTTCGGTCTGGGTTCTTGTCGTGGTATTACGGACATTCAATGAGCTGTAATCAAACTGGGTAGAACTGACTGAGTTTGCCATGATGTGTTACTCCTGATTAAACCTGACCCAGCGACAGCGTACGCAGCAGCAAAGTCTTGGCAGTATTCATTACATCGATATTGGTCTGGTATGCACGTGAAGCTGAAATCATATTGGTCATTTCTTCGACCACGTTCACATTGGGCATGGCCACATAGCCATTGCCGTCGGCAAACGGGCTTTTCGGGTCATAAACCAACTTGGGCGGCGCCTGATCTTCAATCACGCCAGCGACCTGTACCCCGACCGATTGCTTGTTCGCCGCAGTCAAGGGCTGAGCTTGAAACACCACCTGCTTGGCGCGATAAGGCTGGCCGTTGGAGCTGGTGACCGATTCGGCATTGGCCAGATTACTGGCAACCACATTGAGCCGTGCCGATTGGGAACGCATCGCCGAAGCCGCAACATCAAAAACCCGGAACATAGACATAATGGATTTCCTTTAACTTGTTTACTGGCCGGTCAGCGCGGTTTTCATCGACTCGATGCGGCGCTGCATAAAGGTCACGGCAGATTGATAGCGGATCGCGTTATCGGTGAATTCCTTCATTTCAGAATCCATATCCACCGTATTGCCGTCGATCGAAGGCTGGCGCTCGTTGCGATATTTCAGCTCGGGAGAAAAAATATCGATTTTGTTAGCGGGCTGCAGATGACGCGGATTGCTCGTCGCCAGCGTAGATGTTTGCAATGGCAGGCGCGCCGCCTCGTAAGCCGCTTTGAAATCGAAATCACGCGCCTTGTAGTTGGGCGTATCGGCGTTGGCGATATTGGACGCCAGCACTTCCTGCCGATACGAGCGCATTTTTAATCCGGCTTCCTGATTGCGAAAGTAATTATCGATTTTGCCCAGCATACGAGACACTCCATAAGAATGTCTTTATCAAAGCATGAAGTGTGCCAGCAATCAGAAAACGGATATTGATCAGATCAGGCGGGATAATGGCAGGTACTGCTATACGGTATATCAATACAGACCAATATCAATAAGCGATACAGAGACATACCAGCAACAATAAATAAACAGAAAAAAGCAGAACAATAAACAGGCTGGCGGCAAAGCTTGCCGCCAGCGGGATGATTCAACGGAACGGTTGAGTATTAACCGCGCCCAATCACTTGCTGATCAAGCTCAAGCGGCATCAAAGCATCGCGCAGTACCGCCAGCGCCGCCTCGGCATTGGCCGCGCCACACATGAATAAATCTATCGCCGCAAAACCATGCTCGGGCCAGGTGTGGATGCTGATATGCGATTCTTTGAGTAAAAGCATGCCGGTCACGCCTTGCCCGGCGCCAAAATGATGAAAATGCTGCTGCAAGACGCTTGCCTGCCCGGCCTGCGCAGCGCTCAGCATGACCGCTGCTATCTGTGCCGGGTCTGCAAGCAAGTCGGCAGGACAGCCATGAAAATCGGCAATCAGATGGCGGCCTATCATTTATGCCCCCCGCCGCTGCTCCAGCCGCCCGACGACGAACCACTACTCCAGCTGCGCGAGCCTGAAGACTGAAAACTGCACGACGATAAATTGAACAAGGTACAAATCGTAATCACCGCAATGCAGTAGATTTTGTAAAAACCGCCCTTCATTCTTCAGCATCCTTGTTGAGCGGCCAATGCAGCATATACGCCGCCAAACCGGTCCAGAACAGCGCATCAAACACATCATCACTGAGCAGCACCAGCGGCAGATTGATCGCCAGCAGCCAGATCGTATAACGCCAGGCCAGACGGCGCTGGTCTGGCGCAACTTCATCGCTTTCCAGTGTTTTGATTTCAGCCTTGCCAAACCAGGTAGCAATTTGCGCGTTGCTCACTTTTTCCGCTTGCGACCAGACGACCTCAGTCGCCGATTTTTCCCGACTCAGCCGCTTGCCCTGGTAGTCGTACTCCCAAAGCTGCAACTGATCACCGACGCTAACGCGCCAGTTAAACGCCCCTGCGGCATACAGCACTTTGGCGGCATACTGATCGTACAACTTGCCATAACGCTCGCCGTTCAGCGTCGCATGCGTATCGCTCCAGCTTTCCGGCAACTGATTGAGCACCTGAGCGCGGTACCAGCCCTCGCTGGTCTCGACCAGCCAGAAAAACCCACGCTGCCAGTTGAACAGCAGATATTCGGTCCAGTGAGAGTCGGCGTCTTCGACTTCGACCATTTCGATCAGCCCGATGACGCTCCATTTCACCCCGTCAATGGTGGCCGCATCGCCGACATCGAGCGTCGCATGATAACGCTCGGCCTCGGTGTGGCGGGTCAAGATGAGCGCCCTGTCGCCTGAGCAATCGACTTCCGAACCACACGCCGCGCAAACAATCTGCGTCGCCACTCCGGCGCGATATTGCAACTGATTGCCGCAACTCGGGCAATCGAGCACATTGGCCGTCCCTTTGAGCCGCCCGGCGCTTTGCTGGATTTCCTCATCGCTGCGCAAGAGCTGCATTTGCAAGGCTTTGAGCTCGACCGTCTCGCCGACATAGAGCGCCGGATTCGGTTTCTCTGGCGTGATGTCGGAAAAATCAATCGTCAGAAAGCGATCACCGCTACGGCAATCGATCACTTTCGCCTCGTAGCCGTTGCCGACAATAAACGGCAATTCGCCCTGCCCGCCGACGCACTGCGCAGTACGCGCGTCGGTAACGACAAAAACCCGTCCGCCATGCTCGTAACGCATTTCGGGCTTTAAGACTTCAAAGCTCAGCGCCGTTTGGCGCTCGCCCACTGATTCAGCAAGCGGCAACGTGATCATATACTGGCCGGAGGTATCGGCCAGCCAGCCAGATCTGCCGTCATCAAACGAGATATACCACTCGTTCCACAGCCCAGCTTCGTAACGCAACTGAATCCGGCCAATGACGGTAAAAGCACGCCCAACAAACACACCCGACGCGCCGATCTGGATTGGCGAATAGTCCTCAAGCACCTTACCGATTTTGCCGATGTCGCGCACTTCATCAGCGTCGCGCAGTACGGTGCTCTGGCAATACTCGCACACCGCAATCGCCGAAATCGTCGAACGGAATAAAACCTCGGCACCGCATGAGGGGCAAGGGGTACGGAACATTAGCAATCACCCAACATCGTTATTAACCCCGCCCCGGTTGCCATTCGGCATGCTCGGCCAGACCTTCATAAGCCAGCCACGGCTCGCGATGCGAAGTCCAGATGTGCATCGCAGGGCGGATGCCTGGGTCGTCGTGCAAAGTGCCGACGCGAACGATCAGCATGTCGCTCTCGGCTTTCTGTGCATATAAATGCGTGCCGCATTCAGTACAGAAAAAACGCTGCTTGCCGGGCGACGACGCAAAAAACTTCAGTTGCGTCTGCCCCTGCACAATACGGAACTGCTCGCACTTCGCACCCGCGACACTATTGAAAGCAACGCCCAAAGAACGCCGGCAAGTTTTGCAGTTGCAATGAATCACCGGCGTCGCAAATTCACCCACTTCATAAACCACCGCGCCGCAGGCGCATGAACCTTGCACACTCATTGAATCAACCCTTTCTTGTATGCCAGCACTGTAGGGCATAGTCGCCACAGGCACTACGCCGCACACAGACTATTCGGCGTATTGCCGCTTCGCGTCGAATACGCCTTACCACATTCATTTAACCAATCAGTTTTTTCAACACTTCCGCTTTCGCGCTGTCGTAATCGGCTTGGCTAATCAGTCCCTGATCGAGCAGGCCTTTAAGCTGTCCAAGTTTGGCTTGCGGTGAGTTAGGATCAGCAGGTACTGCTTGAGGTATTGGCTGCTGTACACCGCCAGCCATAACACCTACGCCCATACCCCCATCGCCACCAATCACGACACCTGCGCCCGCTGGCGCTGCGGCCACGCCACCCAAGCCCAAGGCATTCGTCATCGCGCCAGCCATCACCTGCCCGACGCCCACTCCGGCCGCCATCCCGGCGCCGATACCCGCCAGACCGCCTTCGTTTTGCGCGGCGAGCGGGATTGCTTGCGCGGCCTGATATTGCGTGTAGGTTTGCATATTGCCGATCATTCCCATCGAAATCCGCGTATCGATGGCTTTTTGCAGCTCTTCGGGCAGGCTGATGTTTTCAACGGCAAAGTTATCGAGCTCCAGCCCGTATTTCGCGAACACCGGCACCAGTGCTTCGTTGATTTTCTGCCCCATCAAGCCTTGATTGCCGGCCATATCCAGAAACGGCACGCCCGAGCCGCCCAAGACCGACGTCATTGTCGAGACGACGAGATTGCGTAATTGCAGCTCCAGATCGTCGCGCGTATAGACTTCGCGCGTGCCGCTGATCTCGCTGAAGAATAATTTTGGATCGACCAGTTTGTATGAATACACGCCAAAAGCGCGCATCCGCACCATGCCAAAATCGGCGTCGCGGATCGTGATCGGTTGTGGCGTACCCCATTTACGACCGAGCTGCACGCGCGTGCTGAAGAAATACACGTCTGATTTGAAAGGCGATTCGAACAGCTTGTCCCAGTTTTTCAGGTAGGTCAGCACTGGCAACGTTTGCGTCGTCAGCTTGTGCATACCCGCGCCAAACACGTCGGCGATCTGGCCTTCGTTGATAAACAACGCCATTTGCGACTCGCGCACCGTCAGGCTCGCGCCGTACTGGATTTCAAAATCCTGCATCGGATAGCGATAAGCGAGCACGCCATCGCCTTCCTCGTTCCATTGCAGAATGTCGATAAATTGCTTTTTGATAAACGAACCGAGACCCATGATTGACTCCATCTGCCGAGCAGAAAATTAATCCGATACTGCGAAACTAAAAAAGGCCGCCGAACAACTCAAAAATCCAATCAAGACCAGAATCCAAACCTAAATCCAGAGCCTCCTCAACAAGGTCGGAATACCAAGATTCTTTTTGTTTCTCTTGCTGATCCATAACGAACCCCCGTTTGGCAAATATCACTTAAGACAAACACCCCGCACTAATCAAGCCCACGGCCAGCGAAATACTCCCTGCCAGTATCCCCGCCGCCACGTTGTTATTCATAATCTGCGGCGCCATACCCTTCAGACACTTCACCAGAAACGCATACACCAGAATCTGCACCAACCCGGCCAGTGCGCCCCAGATCAGGAAAAAGCTCAGCATATTCTGATGCAGCGCGCTCGATGCCAGCGCGAATGAAAAACCGAGCAGTGCACCACCGAACGACAAAGCCGCAGCGACATTGCCTTCGCGGATGAGCTGGATTTCGTCATAAGGCGTGAATTTGATATACAGCATCGCAAACACAATCAGCATTGCGATGCCGCTGGCGAGGTAGCTGAAATAACCGATCAGTGGCGGCAGATAGATGGCTAACATGCGCATTCCTTACTTAAAGAGGCATAATGCAGTCATTCTGACTCAAACAATCATAAATATCCATGCGAGATAAACTGCTGATTCTGTCGGTTTTTATTGTGGCGTCGTGCGGCTTGGCTTACGAGCTGATCGCCGCAGCGCTCGCCAGCTATCTGATGGGCGATTCGGTTTTGCAGTTTTCGTCCATCATCGGCTGCTACCTGTTTGCGATGGGCGTCGGCTCGCATCTATCGAAATATGTCGCCGAACAACGCACGCTCGATACCTTTATCGAAATCGAATTACTGGTCGGCTTGATTGGCGGCTTGTCGGCGACGGCGCTGTTTCTGGTTTTTGCCTGGGCGGATGCGCCGTTTCGCTCGGTGCTGTATGTGCTGGTTTTTATGACTGGCGTACTGGTCGGCATGGAAATTCCGCTGGTCATGCGCGTACTGAATCAACGTAAAACCGACTTTGCCGAGCTCGTCAGTCGGGTGCTGACTTTTGACTATATGGGTGCGCTGGCAGTCTCCTTGCTGTTTCCGCTGGTGCTCGCGCCGCATCTCGGCCTCGCCCGGTCTGCACTGCTGTTTGGGATGGTCAATGTCGGCATTGCGCTGTTAACAACCAAGATTTTCCGCGCCGAGCTGGCGCACGCGCGGCTGCACCTCTTGCGCGGCGGCGTCGTGATGCTGGTGTTGATCGGCGCGATGTTCGCTGCGGATAAGCTGACGCGCTGGAGCGAAAATACGCTGTACGGCGATGAAATCATCCATGCGCAAACGACACCGTATCAACGCTTGCTGATTACGCAGTGGAAAGATGACACGCGGCTGTATATCAACGGCAATCTGCAATTTTCCAGCCGTGATGAATATCGCTACCACGAAGCACTGGTGCATCCGGTACTGGAAAAACTGCCGCAGGCCAGATCGGTACTGGTGCTCGGCGGCGGCGACGGGCTGGCGGTGCGTGAGATTTTAAAATACCCGAATATCGAGCACATCACCTTGGTCGATCTCGATCCGGCAATGACGGATTTATTTAAGCATAACGAAAAATTGACCGGCTTTAATCAGCGCTCGCTGGCTAACCCGAAAGTCAAAGTCGTTAATGCCGATGCCGCGCAGTGGATTGAGCAAAACCAAGATATTTTTGACGCCATCATCATCGACTTCCCCGACCCCAGTAATTTCGCGCTCGGTAAATTGTATTCGGTGCCGATGTACCGCTTGGTCAAAAAGCACCTCAGCGAGAATGGCCTGATGGTCGTGCAATCGACGTCCCCCTTACATGCCCCCTACTCGTATTGGTGTATCAATCAGACACTACAAGACGTAGGGCTCTATACCACCCCTTATCATGCTTTTGTACCCTCGTTTGGCGAATGGGGCTTTATCCTCGCCAGCCCAAAAAGCGGCTACACACCGCCCACGTCGTATCGCGTCGCAACGAAATTTCTCGACGCCGAGACCACGCGACAAATGTTCTTCTTCCCGCCCGATATGCAGCCGGTCAAAGTCGAGTCCAATCGACTGAATAACCAATCGCTGGTGCATTATTTCGAGCAGGACTGGTCGCAGGTGATCCGCTAATGCGCGACAGCTTGATACCCGCGCTGAGCCGCCGCGATTTTTTGCGCTCCAGTTTAAAAACAAGTGCCGCGCTGGGCTTGGCGGCAGCGCTGCCGGGCTGTGATTTGACGCGACAACTGAATCACTTCGGCATTCCAATCTCGCTGTATCTGCCCGGAATGCAGTCTGGGCATAGCCTGCGTGGCAATACCCCAACCCCTGCGCCATCAGCCGAGCGCAAAGTGCGTGTCGCCATTCTCGGCTCTGGCGTCGCTGGTTTGTTTGCCGCGTGGCGATTGCGTCAACAAGGTTACAAGGACGTTATCGTTGTCAGCGGACCGGAACGGTTTGGCAATGCTGCATCCGGACGTGCGGCGGCGGGCAATCGCTCAGGCCATGTTTATCCCACCGGAGCGCATTATTTACCGCTGCCGTCGATGGCGTCAACGCATGTGCGCGAGCTGCTGTTTGAGATGGGCGTAATCGAAGATTATCCCTACGCCGAGCGGCCGACTTATAACGAAAGCGCCATCGTGCACGCGCCGGAAGACCGGCTCTTGATCAACGGACGATGGCAGGAAGGCGTCGTTCCGCAGCGGGGTATCGCGCCGGACGAGCTGGCGCAGCAGCAACGTTTTTTCGCGCTGATGACGCAATACCAGCACGCCTCCGGCAGTGATGGCCGCAAAGTGTTCAGCATTCCACTCGCGCTCTCAAGCGCCGATCCGCGCTGGCGCGCGCTCGATCAAATGACTTTTGCCGCATGGTTGCAGCAGCACGGTTTCACTGCACCAAGCTTGCTGTGGTATCTCGATTACGCGTGTCGCGATGATTATGGCATTGGTCTGAATCAAACTTCGGCTTGGGCGGGGCTGCATTACTTTACCAGCCGCGGCGGGCGGGCTCGCAATGCGAACGACGGCGCGGTGCTGACGTGGCCGTCGGGGCTGAACCCTTTACTGCAATTCATGGCGCAAGGCCAAACGCTCATTGAGGGCATGGCGGTGAAAGTCGCCGAGCAAGGCAATGTCGTTCATGTCGATGTGCTGGATGTTGGTCACATGGGTAAACCGGGCAAAACCACGCGGCTGATCGCCGATCAGGTGATTTGCGCGATGCCGCTGCACGTCGCGGCGAAAATCGTCGACCTGCATCACTTTGGCTTCGATGTGGCTCAACATTCGCTGCCGCACGCGGCGTGGCAGATCAGCAATTTCATTCTCGATGGTTTTCCCGCCGAAATCGGCAATATGCCAATCGCGTGGGACAACGTCGTTTACGGCAGCACCAGTCTGGGTTTTGTGAATAGCACGCATCAGCTGATTCGCGCGGCCAAACCCGAGCAAACGGTGTTCACGGCCTATCACGCCTTCGCTAACGAAAGCCCGGCCAGCGTTCGCACGCGACTCGAACACGCCAGCGCCGATGAGCTGTATCAAACCGCGATCGCCGATCTCGCCACTGCCTACGGCTGGGACAATCCGCTCAAGGCGCGGCAGCATATCAAACAAGTTGAAATCACGCTGCGCGGCCACGCGATGGCGAGCCCGGTGCCGGGATTTTTAAGCAACGCCGGGCTTGCCGCGCTGCAAAAAGCTGACGGGCGCATCCTGTTCGCGCACAGCGATCTGAGCGGCTTGTCGGTATTTGAAGAAGCGAGCTGGTGGGGCGAGCAGGCAGCGCTGAAGATCCTCTCCGCTGGCTAAGCGCCTGTTCAAGCTCTAGGACCGGCACGACTGTACCGTCGCAAATACCTCTGCACTGTATTTTCATGTAAGCAACGCCGTTGCTATGATAGGGAGCAATACCCAGAGGAAATCAATTCATGACGACGCTGACTTATCAGTTATTCAATGTTTTTGCTACCGACGACATCTGGTCAGGCAATCCGCTGGCGGTGTTCAGCCCGGCACAGGCGCTTGACGACGAGACGATGCAACGGCTCGCGCAGCAGATGAATTTGTCCGAAATCACTTTCGTCTCCCCTTGCGTCGTCGCCGACGCGCAGGTGCGGATTTTTTCACCCAGCTATGAATTGCCGTTTGCCGGTCACCCGACTTTGGGAACCGCTTTTGCCGTGGCCAATCAGCAAAAAAATACATGTGCTACGGAAGAAAAAACCACGGTCACGCTGGCGATGAAGGCAGGGATGATTCCGGTGGCGGTTGATGGCGAAATGGTGACGTTGAGCGCCAATGTGCCGACTTACCGTGCCGCACCCGCCAATGTCGAGCTGGCCAAGGCGCTGAATCTCCAGCCCGAACAAATCCATGGAACGCCGCGCTTTGTGAATACCGGCAGCGAACAGCTGATTATCCCGCTTGTCGATGCCGAGAGCGTCGCGCAATGCAGCCTGAATCTGGATGTATTCGCACGGGTTGCGGCCAATCTCGAAGGGCGTTCCGGTGCGCTAGTCTGGGCCAGACAGGGTGACACGGTGATTGCGCGTTATTTCTGGTCACAGCATGGTCAGGCCGCCGAAGATTTTGGCACTGGCTCGGCGTGCGCCAATCTGGGCGGCTGGCTGCTGGCTGAAAATGTGGCTTTGCCGCTGACATTGGAAATGGAACAAGGTCACGCTATCGACCGTATTGCCCGCTTACACCTGTCGATCAACGCCGACAGACAGATACAGGTGGGGGGTAAAGTGCGCAGAGTGGGCGAGGGAACATTTGATCTGTAACGCTTGAAAAACCCGATGCAGAGGCGCGGAGAAAAACTCAAAACCTTCTTGCTTTCCTGCCCCTTCCCCCTGAAGGTTGAACTTTGTGGAAGCGGGCTTGCCCGCGAAACATCGCTGATCGCGGGCAAGCCTGCCCCCACAAAACGTCAATCCTTCTCCTTCCCGCTGGCGAAAATAATCGCCGCCACCACGCACAGCAGCGCGACACCGTGCGCGAGTGTCGGCTTTTCACCCAGCACCAGCATCGCATAGCCAACAGCAGCGACCGGCAGCGCGGCGGTAAAAACGCCGGCCTGCTGCGCCGGAACATGCTGTATGCCTTTCATCCACAGCCAGAACGACCAGACGCTGGCAGCCAGCCCGTACCAGACAATCATTCCCCACGTTGCTAAATCGAGCGCGGCAAAATCATAGTGCCAGAGCGTGCCGATGCTGAAGGGCAGGATCAGCAACAGGCCGATCAAATGCGTATAGGCGCAAATATCAATCGCGGCGATGCTTTGCGTGAGTCGGCGCGACAAAATGACGTAAATCGACTCGCACAGCACCGCTCCCGCAATCAGCGCGTTGCCGAGCAGCGAGCTGCTACCGCCCTCACCTGCGCGCGAGACATTGATAATCAGCATGCCCAACACGGCGAGAAAAACAGCCAGCATCGCCCGGCCGTGCAGTTTTTCTCGCAGCAACAGCCACGAGAGCAAAATCACCACCGCCGGTATCGTGCTGGTGATCACGCCTGCGGCCATCGCGCTAGTCTGAGTCAGGCCATAGAGCATCAACAACGTAAACAGGAAAGTGCCGAACAGCGCTTGCAGAAACAGCCCCAGCCATTGGCGGCGGGTCACGCGTTTCATCCGCTCGATACGGTAGCGTGGCAGCAGGAAAATCACGCCGATGACAAAGCGCATCAGCGTAAACAGCACAACCGGAATCACCATCACCAGCGCTTTGCCGATACCGACGTTGGCACCGACGAGCGCCATTGAGGCAAGCAGATAGAGTGAGTAGCGGTTGAAAGTCAATAAAATCACCTATTCAATCGGGTCGGTTTTTCTAACCGAAGTAAAACCGTTCACTGCAGAGACAGAGAGGTACAGAGAAAAGACCAAGCTCTGCGTCTCCTCTGTGCCTCTGCGTCTCTGTGGTTTAATCAGTTTTAACAGCTAAAGAATGGTATTAAAGAGAATCAAAATGGGGCGCAGCACTTTTAAAACACGCGCTCAAGCGTGAGCGTTGCTTTCCAGATAAGCCGCGCGCACTTCAGCGCTGGCAAGCAACTCTTCGCCGGTACCGGTCAGCACGATTTCACCATGCTGCAAAACATAAGCACGGTGCGCGACGCGCAGTGCGTGGTGTGCGTTTTGCTCGACCAGCATGATCGTTATGCCGTCGCGCTCGTTCAGCTCACGGATAATGCTAAATACCTGCCGAATGTATAGCGGTGCAAGCCCGAGAGATGGTTCATCCAGGAGCAATACCTTGGGTCGGCTCATCAGGGCACGGCCAATAGCCAGCATTTGTTGCTCGCCGCCGGAAAGCGTCCCTGCGCGCTGCTGTATCCTTTGCTCCAGAATCGGAAACATGCCGAAAACGCGCTGCAAATCATCGGCAAAGTGCGCCGGATTGCTAAACGTGCTGCCCATTTGCAGGTTTTCCAGCACGCTCATCCGCGAAAAAATCCGCCGTCCTTCCGGTACCAGCGATAGCCCCAGCCGCGAAATATGGTGGGTTTGCTTTTTGCTGATGTCTTCATTCAGAAAAGTGATGCTGCCGGCCGAAGCGCGTGGTTTGCCGAATAGTGTATTCATCAGCGTCGATTTACCCGCGCCGTTGGCTCCGATCAGCGTGACAATTTCGCCTTGCTGCACATCCAGCGTGACGCCGCGCAAAGCATGAATCGCACCGTAATGCGCGTGAACATCGTTATACCGCAGCATCAAGCAGCCTCCTCTTCTTCTTCGCCCAGATAGGCTTTAATCACATCCGGATTATTCTGGATTTGCTCAGGCGTTCCTTCGGCGATTTTGTTGCCGAAATTGAGCACACAAATATGGTCCGACACCTTCATCACGACATTCATATCGTGTTCGATCAGCATCACGCTTTTGTGGTGTTCACGCGTCAGATACATCAGCAAATCATTGAGCTCAGCCGATTCGCGCGGATTCAGGCCTGCCGCAGGTTCGTCGAGACAAATCAGCAGCGGGTCAACACACAATGCACGGGCGATTTCGACGCGGCGTTGCGTACCGTACGACAGATTGCCGGTCGGCATATTGGCAATATCGCGCAGTTTCAAGCGGGTCAGCCACATCTCGGCTTTTTCCATCGCTGCATCGCTCGCCGCTTTATAGCCAGGCAAACCGAAAATCCCGGCCAGAGAAAATTTTGACGCCTGTTGCAGGGCGTTGTGCTGGGCAACCATCAGGTTTTCGAGCACCGTCATATTCGGAAACAGCCGGATATTCTGGAAAGTGCGAACCACCCCCGCTTTGCGCGCAACATGATGCGATGCCATTTTTTCGAGTAGCAAAGTGCCATGTTCGGGGTGATTCATTTGCACACTGCCGGTGGTCGGTTTGTAAAAACCGGTCAGGCAGTTGAAAAAAGTCGTTTTACCCGCCCCGTTGGGGCCGATGATCGACGTGATCTTGCCACTGGCGATACCAAGAGAGAGATCGTTGATCGCAGTCAGCCCGCCAAAGCGCATCGTCAGATTTTTTACTTCGAGGACATTTTCACTCATTTCTCAGCTCCATTGAGTACCTTGGTTGGCTCACGATGCGAAATCAAACCACCCGGTTTCCAGACCATAATCAGAATCATTGCAGCGCCGAACAGCAGCATGCGGTATTCGGAGAAATCACGTCCCAGCTCGGGCAGAATCACCAGCAAGCTCGCGGCAATCACGACGCCGATCTGGCTGCCCATACCGCCAAGCACAACAATCGCCAGAATCGTCGCCGACTCGGAGAAAACAAAGCTTTCCGGCGAAATAAAGCCCTGCCGTGCGGCGAAAAACACACCCGCAAAACCACCGAGCATCGCGCCAATCGCAAACGCCGACAATTTGACGTTGGTGACGTTCATGCCGAGCGCCTTGCAAGCGACTTCATCTTCGCGCACCGCTTCCCACGCCAGACCAACCGGTAATTTGCGCAAGCGGTTCACAAATACATTGGTCAGCAGTGCCAGAACCAGAATGAGGTAATAAAGGAAAATAATGCGATGTTCGCTGACATATTCGAGACCGAAAAACGAAGAAAAAGTCGCGCCATCATCGCTATCAGGTTTGAATGGTAAACCGAAAAAAGTCGGGCGCGGAATCGAGCCAATACCGTTGGGGCCACCAGAAAACTCGGTCCAGTTCACCAGAATCACGCGAATGATTTCACCAAAACCCAGCGTCACAATCGCCAGATAATCACCGCGCAATCGCAAAGTCGGCCAACCAAGAAGAATACCAAAGCCCGCAGCCAGCAGCCCCGCGACCGGCAGCGTTTCCCAGAAACCCCAGCCAAACAAGGTCGAGAGCAAGGCGTAGCTGTAAGCACCGACGGCATAAAATGCGACATAGCCCAGATCAAGCAGACCGGCCAGACCGACGACGACATTCAGCCCCCAGCCCAGCATGACGTAAATCAGCACCGTCGTTGCGGTATCGACGACATAACGGTTATCTGAAAATGCAATTGGCAGCACCAGCGAAAAACCCAGCAGGCCGTAACCCACCCATTTGAGCCAGGGGCGTGGTGCAGCAACTTCCAGTACACGAGCACGCTGACGAGTCAGCTTTTTGAGATTGAACTGGTCAATTGCAAACTGCATAGCCAGCCGGCCAAAAAACATCGTCGCAACGAAAGCCAGCAACCAGGGCCAGCGTGTCGCAACGGCAAGCGATCCGCCCGCATCGACCGTATGCAGACCGATCATCGGGATGCCAAGTAACAGCGAAACCAGCGCGACATTCGTCGCGTCTTTGAGCCGGTCAGTCATCGACTTGGCTTGATGAGTAGCGGTAAACGTTGTCATTACACTTTCTCCACTTCCGGACGGCCCAGCAAACCACTAGGGCGGAACATCAATACCAGGATCAGCAGGACAAAACCGGCAACGTCTTTGTATTCAGGCGAGTAGTAAGCGCTCCAGAATGATTCGAGCATGCCGATAATCAACCCGCCGAGCACCGCGCCCGGCAATGAGCCAATCCCGCCCAAGACCGCGGCGGTAAAGGCTTTCAAACCGGCGACAAAACCGATCGAGAAATCAACCACACCGTAATAAACCGTCACCATCACCCCGGCAATCGCCGCCAGCGCAGCACCGAGCATAAAGGTCAGCGAAATGGTTCGATCGACATTAATCCCCAGTAACGCCGTCATCGTTTGATCCTGCTCGCAGGCACGCTGCTGACGGCCAAATGAGGTGCGGGTGATGAGGTAGGTAAACACCGCCAGCAAAACGATGGTCACAACAATAATCATCAGCTGGGTATACGACAGAAACACAATAAACTCGCCAAAAGTCGCCAAGGTAAAGCGGCCGGGCATCAACTCGGCAATCGGCTTGACGCGCGCGCCTTGCGTCAGTTGAACCATGTTTTGCAGAAAAATCGACATGCCGATGGCTGAAATCAGCGGTGCCAGTCGTGGCGCGGTACGCAATGGGCGATACGCCACGCGCTCGACCGACCAGCCATACACGGCGGTAAACGCCATCACAACGAGCAAGGTCACCATCAGCGCCAGCGGCACTGCACTGATGCCCATTGCGCCCAGCAAGGTAATCACGGTGACCGAAATAATGGCCGCGACCATATAAATGTCACCATGAGCAAAATTGATCATCCCGATAATGCCGTACACCATCGTGTAGCCCAGCGCAATCAGGCCATAGACCGAACCCAGTGTCAGCCCGTTAATCAGCTGCTGAAGAAATTGTCCCACTGTGTTCTCCTCTCAATAATTCGTAAGAAATCATGATCATCGTCAAGGTGCAGACGCAGCGACAGGAAGAAAATAAGCTGCGCCTCTTTCGACCAAGCAATGCCGACCAAGTAAAGCCGACCTGCCAAAACCTGACAACAAACCAGACTCTTGTGGGGGAAAGCAACCGGATCTCATCCGGGAATGAATGGGAGCACGTGAACCTCACCTGCTCCCGAGTACAGCCAGCTCGCTCAGGCGAGCCGCAGGGCTTATTTCACAGTTTCGTATTTATTGCCTTTCCACTGATAAACCACAAAGCCCGGTACTTTCAAATCGCCTTTGGCGTCAAAGGACATTTTGCCAACGACGGTATTGAAAGTGCCGCCAGCCAGTGCTTTTTGCAGATCTTTGTATTTCACGCCCTTGGCGCTCGTAGCAGCTTGCTGGAACAATTGCATTGCCGCGTAGGCGTACAGCACATAGCCATCCGGCTCAACTTTGGCGTCGCGGAAACGTTTTACGACGTCAGCCGCTTCCGGATTAGCACGCGCATCGGGCGCAAACGTAAACAGCACGCTGTCGGCATTGCCGCCGGCAGCTGTGACGATCTCGTTATTGCTCAGCGTATCGCCGCCCATCACCATCAATTTCATGCCAGCCTGTTGCGCCTGACGCAGGATCAAGGCCACTTCGGTGTGGTAACCACCATAAACCAGCACTTGAATACCGGCCGCTTTCATTTTTGAAACGATGCCCGAGTAATCTTTTTCACCGGCAGTAATCGACTCACGCAATGCCGGTTTCATGCCTTTGGCTTGCATGCCTTTGGCCGTTTCATCAGCCAGACCTTTGCCGTAAGCGCTCTTGTCATCCAGAACAGCGACTTTCTGTCCGGCAAAGCGTTTTGCAACATAAGCACCCGCTACCCCACCTTGCTGGTCATCACGACCCATGATGCGGAAAATGTTTTTCAGACCGCGCTCGGTGACTTGCGGATTGGTTGAAACCGTAGCCATCGGGATTTGGGCTTCGTTGTAGATGTCAGAAGCCGGAATCGTCGAGCTTGAACACCAGTGACCGTGCATGAAAACGATTTTCTTGTTGACCATGGCATTGGCCACTGACACCGCCTGTTTCGGATCGCAAGCGTCGTCACCGATTTCCAGTTTCAGTTTTTGCCCATTGACACCGCCTTTGGCGTTAATGTCGGCAATCGCCATTTCTGCGCCACGTTTGATCTGCTCACCTGCCGATGCATAAGCGCCCGTCATCGGGCCTGCGATGGCAACCGAATAATCCGCATAGGCCTGTGCGCTAAACAAGGCAGCAACGCAAGCACCGGCAACTGACAGCTTTTTGTTCAACTTCATCATGGGTATCTCCTGGGTTCAATTTGGACATCAGCAACGAAAACCGCCGCTATTGTCAGCTACAACATTTCGGTTTTATTCAATGCGGGAGTTATCTTCTGCAAGCAAATAAGCAAGGAAATAAACACCAGCAAATCTGCTGAGTAAGTTACAACACGGAAAAAAAATTATCTGTAAGTGCTTTCCGTAGTGGCGTTTCGCCTTACTACAAAATGGAGTGCCTCATTTCTGCTTCGCGTGCACCCAAGACGACGCCAAAACGCCGCCCAGCAATAGCGCAATCGCGAGCAATTCAAGCAGACGCGGCAGCCGTGCTTCATAGGCAAAGCCATACACCAAGGCAAAAACCGTTTCGAAAATCAGCAGCTGCCCACCGAGCGTCAGCGGCAAACGTCGCGTTGCCGCATTCCACAAACCGGTTCCCAGTACCGAAGGGCCAATCGCCAGAGCGGCCATCAACAGCAAAAAGAGCGGCGACCATTTTTCTGCCGGAGCCAAACCCAATCCGGGAAAAAAACACAGCACCGCAATCAGCAAGGCCATTACGCCGGTCAGCAAACCGGTCAGCAAGGACCATTCATGGCTGCTCAGATCAGGGCGTCCGCTCAAATGCCGCGCGTTGGCAATCGCGTAATAGCTCCACGCCAGCAAAGCGCCAAACGCTGCCAGCAGACCCAGCGCTTTGCTGGAAAAATCTTGCGCCAGATCGGCAGACAGTTCGCTGGCAAAAACGTCGTAACTGATGCACAGCGCACCGGCAATAATCGACATCAAGGGCCAGATCAACGGGCGGATCCCGATGGCGTTATGCTCGCGCACGCCGACCAGCGTCACCAGCACCGGCACCATGCCGATCATCAGCGAAGTCGGCGCGACGCCAACGAGTTGCACGGCAATCACTAGCAAAAAGTAATACAGCAGATTGCCCGACAAGCTCAGCCAGAACAGCACCTGCCAGTCGCGTTGATCCAGCCGGGGTAACAGCCTCCCCAACAGCGGCAGCAGCAAGATCAGCGAAACCAGCCCATAAGCGACATAGCGCCCGGTCATCAAAGCAAGCGGGCTAAATTCGCCCAGCCAGCGCGGAACAAGAAAAACGCCGCCCCAGACCGCGCCAGCCAGTGCACCGTAAATAATTCCTTTAACCATGCTGCCTTCTGAATGTAATCAATCACGCAGTCATCACTGATTAATCCGGCTCTCTGAGGTTTTAAGTCGTAGGAGCGGCCTTGCCCGTGATCTGCACTTCGCGGGCAAGCCCGCTCCTAAAATGTTGAAACTCGAAAGGGGTAATCAATAACACACGGGTATATGCATACAGCCAATATAAAACATAACTCACATGGCAATACCCAGCCCCGTATTTAGCCCAACGTCATCAGGCTGGCATTACCACCAGCGGCGGCGGTATTGACGCTGACCGAACGCTCGGCAAGCAGGCGACTCAGATCATAATCACACCCTTGTGCCAGCATCGCCGACGTCAGTCCTTGTGCCTGCATAATCGCACCATCGCGTTTGGCCAGTCGTACATTGAGCGCTTTCAATTCATCGACTTCGCCTTCGAACAATACGGCGTCAAACTGCGCCAGCTCGAGCTGTTCGCGAGCGAGCAGCTTGATGCGGGACAGTAATTTGACCGGCACGACTTCAAGCAATGCCTGCGTTGAAGGCTGGTCGACAAAGAGGGCCTGATTGCCCGTCGCCAGCACCGCAGCCCATTGCGCTAGCGCGCCGGTCGCGGTTTCGCTCAGACACAGCACCACACCGCGCGGCTGCATCAGGTAACGATTCTGCTCGCCGGTCGGACCTGGCAAATCGCGATAATCCGCGATCTGGAACTGGCGTGCATAGCGCTCGCAACGCGCAGCAAGATCAGGGTTTTTGTCGTGCAATTGATCGCGCAAGGCGGTCAATCCGGCCAGCGCTTTGGCATTGCCGAGCAAAGGGGCATCAATCCGCTTGGCCAGCAGGCGCTGAATATAGAGTGGGCCTCCGGCTTTGGGGCCGGTACCCGACAGCCCTTCACCACCAAAAGGCTGAACGCCAACGACCGCGCCAATGACATTGCGATTGACATAAATATTGCCCGCATGAACCCGGCTCAAAACATAATCTATCGTTTCGTCGATCCGGCTGTGCAGACCAAAAGTCAGTCCGTAACCCGTGCCATTGATCTGCGCGAGCAAATCGTCGAGCTGATCGCGGCGATAGCGGATAACGTGCAGCACCGGGCCAAATACTTCGCGCTTGAGCTCGGCAAGATGGTTGATTTCGATCAGCGTTGGCGGGACAAACGTGCCATTCTGGCACGCGTCTGGCAAAGGCAAAGTCGTTACATTTTTCGCCGTCGCTTGCAGATTGGCGATATGACGAATAATTTGCGCCTGCGCATCACCATCGATCACCGGGCCGACATCGACAGCCAGCACCGCCGGATTACCGATTTGCAATTGCTGCATCGCGCCCTTGAGCATGTCGAGCACATGATCGGCAATATCATCCTGCAAGCACAGCACGCGCAGCGCCGAGCAGCGCTGGCCTGCCGAATCGAAGGCCGACATGATGACGTCACCGACGACCTGTTCGGCCAGTGCCGACGAATCGACAATCATGCAGTTCTGCCCGCCGGTTTCGGCGATCAATGGAATGGCGCGTCCTTCGGCGTCAAGACGTGCAGCGAGTACGCCAGCAATAATGCGCGCGACTTCGGTCGAGCCGGTAAACATCACCGCTGCGCAGCGCACGTCAGCAATCAGCGCAGCGCCGACAGTTTCCCCAAGCCCCGGCAGCAATTGCACTGCATCGCTTGGAACACCGGCTGCGCGCAAGATGCGCACCGCTTCAGCAGCGACCAGTGGCGTTTGTTCGGCAGGTTTGGCCAGCACCGGATTACCCGCCGCCAGCGCGGCGGCGACTTGACCGATAAAAATCGCCAGCGGGAAATTCCACGGGCTGATACATACGACAGGGCCTACGCCACAATGCGTTTCATTGCGGTAATCTTGCTGAATTTGCGCTGCGTAATAACGCAGAAAATCAACGGCTTCGCGCACTTCGGCAATCGAATTGGGCAGGGATTTGCCCGCTTCACGTACCAGCAAACCGAGCAACAGCGGCATACGCTCTTCCAGCGCATCAGCAGCACGATTCAGGCAAGCGGCGCGCTCGGCCACGGCGACATTTGGCCAGCTCGAAGCTACAGCATAGGTATATGCCTGAGAGACTTGCTGCGCATTGGCTTCAAGCACATACCCAACCACATCACCATGATCTGCCGGATTCAGTACCGGCTGCGCCGAATCAGGCACCGAATCAACTGGCACAGCAGACAGCATCGGCCCGGCGCGCCATTCCAGTGCGACACTGTCTTGCAATGATTGCGCCAGACTCGCCAGCTGCTGCTCGTTCGATAAATCGAGTCCGCGCGAATTGGCGCGCTCGGCACCAAAGAGCTGGCGCGGCAAACCGATTTGCGCGTGCGGCGAATACAGCGGTTCAATCGCCAGCGCCTCGACAAACGGATCGGCAGTCAGCGATGAAATCGGCACATTTTCATCGGCGATGCGATTGACAAACGAGCTATTGGCGCCGTTTTCCAGCAGGCGGCGCACCAGATAAGCCAGCAGCGTTTTATGACTGCCGACCGGCGCGTAAATGCGGCAAGGACGGGAAAGCGGCTCCACAACTTCTTCGTACAGCGGCTCGCCCATGCCGTGCAGACACTGAAATTCATACTGGCCAGGGTAATAGGCCACGTCACCGCCAGCCAGATGGTAAATACTCGCCAGCGTCTGCGCGTTATGCGTCGCAAATTGCGGGTAAATCTCCTTCGATGCAGCGAGCAATTTTTTGGCACACGCCAGATACGCGACGTCGGTGTAAATTTTGCGCGTATAGACGGGATAATCTTCGAGTCCATCGAGCTGGGCACGTTTGATTTCACTATCCCAGTAAGCGCCTTTGACCAGACGTATCATCAGCCGGTGTTTGCTTCTGCGCGCCAAATCGATGATGAAATCAAGCACGAATGGCGCGCGTTTCTGGTAAGCCTGAACGACAAAACCGATGCCATTCCAGCCTTTCAGTTCGTCGTCAAAACACATCGCTTCGAGCAGATCGAGCGAAATTTCCAGCCGGTCAGCTTCTTCGGCGTCGATATTCAGGCCAATATCGTAATCACGCGCCAGCCGCGCCAGACTTAGCAGCCGCGGCAGCAATTCGGCCATCACCCGTTCATATTTGGCACGTGAATAACGCGGGTGCAGCGCCGACAATTTGATCGAAATACCGGGGCCTTCATAAATCCCACGCCCAGCGGCGGCCTTGCCAATGGCATGGATCGCCATTTCGTAAGCGGCGTAATAACGCTGCGCATCTTCGTCGGTCGTTGCCGCTTCGCCGAGCATATCGTAGGAATAACGGAATCCTTTGGGCTCGAATTTGCGGCTGTGTTTAAGCGCATCACCAATGGTTTCGCCGCAAACAAACTGCTCGCCCATCATCCGCATCGCCATATCCATCGCCTTGCGGATCAAGGGCTCACCGCCTTGCGCGACCAGCCGAGTCAGGGTCGCGCCCAGCGATTTTTCATCGCTGACGGTCACCAGCTTGCCAGTCAGCATCAAGCCCCAGCTGACCGCGTTGACAAACAGCGATTCGGATTGACCCAGATAAGTCGACCAATCACCGCCGCTGAGCTTGTCGCGAATCAGATTGTCGCGCGTCGCGGCATCGGGAATGCGCAACAAGGCTTCGGCCAGACACATCAGCGCGACGCCTTCCTGACTCGATAGCGAAAACTGCTGGATCAGCCCTTCGACGCCGCCGCTTTTCTTGCCGCGCAAAGCGCTCACCAGCTGGCTGGCCAGCGATTGAATCTGCTGCGCTTGCGCCGGGTTGGGCTGATTGGCACGATCAAGCAAAGCACGAACACATTCGGATTCGCTGCGCCGGTATGCCGCAGTAATGGCCGCGCGCAATGGGTTTTGCCGGGCGATGGTTTCGGCAAATTTTACAAAATGGGATTCATATTGAGCGATATTGGTCATTTTGGCGCTTCCAGCAATAGCAAATGGGCAAAGCGATCATTGATCGGGCTAGGCTCTGTTGACGTTTGGTTTACGGTCGCGCGGGGCGCTGTTCCGTCAGGGCAAATCGGTCAGACCGATAAAAATCAGATAAAAAACTGCCTGTATCGTATGCTGTAGCCCCACAAATTGAACTACGAACTTTCCCCTACATAAAAGCCACCAGACAACGCCTGCGTATATGGGATGCGCAATGGGAACAATTCGTTGTCAATACGGTCATTACTGTGGTTTAGCCGTATAATTGCCGACACTCGAATACCCCTTGTTCAATCTTTTCAAAGATGCCCGATATGCTCCGCCTCGCACTGACTGCCAGCCTGATTGCCACTGTTTTTACCAACCCGCTTGCACACGCTTTTACCCCGCCGGTTCCTGAAATTGCCGCCAAATCCTATTACCTGTATGACAAGCAAAGCGGACAAATTTTGGCTGCGCGTGACCCTGACATGCGCGTTGAACCTGCTTCGCTGACCAAATTGATGACCGCGTATCTGACATTCAAAATGGTCAAGGAAGGCAAACTCAAACTCGATCAGACTTTATATGTTTCGGAAAAAGGCTGGCGCACCGAAGGTTCGCGGATGTATCTCGATCCGAAAGTACCGGCGCGCGTCGATGATCTGATCAAAGGCATGATCGTACAAAGCGGTAACGACGCTTGCGTGACGCTGGCCGAAGCGATTGCCGGTTCTGAGGAAGTTTTTGCGCAGATGATGAACGCCGAAGGAAAACGCCTTGGTCTGCACGATTCGTACTTCACCAATTCGACCGGGCTGCCCGATCCGGCGCTGCATGTAACAACCAGCGATCTGGCACGTCTGGCCACCGCCATCATCAACGACTTCCCTGACTTTTATCACATCTATTCGATCAAGGAATTCAAGTACAACAACATCAATCAGCCGAACCGCAACCTGCTGCTGTATCGCGACCCGTTCGTTGACGGAATGAAAACCGGCCACACCGAAAGCGCCGGGTACAATCTGGTCGCTAGCACCCGCCGTGACAACCGCCGGCTCATTTCGGTCGTTGTTGGCACGAGCGGCCCCGAAGTGCGCGCTGATGAATCATCGAAATTGCTCAATTGGGGTACGCAGTTTTTTGAAACGCCCAAGCTCTATGCCGCCAGACAGGCCGTGCAGCAAGCCGAGCTCTGGAAAGGCAAGGAAGCGCAACTGGCCGTGGGCTTTACCAACGATCAGTTTGTGACCGTTCCCAAAGGCGAAGCGGCCAAGCTCAAAATCGAACAACTGATCGCTCACCCCTTGATTGCGCCGATCAAATACGGCCAGCAAGTCGGTACGCTGAAAATCAGTCTGGATGGCAAAGTATTGAGCGAGCGCCCATTAGTGGCGATCACGTCAGTCGAAGAAGCCAATATTTTTGGCCGCACCTGGGATACGATCCGGCTATGGTGGAAAGGACTGTTTGGCTAAGCGAGGGCGCTTCGGTAGATCTGGCGGGTATGTGGCTATACGCCACACCTGTCAATCACTACATAAACATACCCAACAAGCTATACAAAAAAAATGGCGCCGAAATGGCGCCATTTTTTATTCATGTCATGAACATGTTTTCAACTCAAATTGTGAAAATGCGCGTCATCCGGGCCGAAGTAATCGGGTACGCGCCATTGCACGTCACGCATGTCTTTGAGCACCAGGTTTTCTACGCCAAGCAATGAGGCGAAAATCGCCATCCGGACCGGAATACCATTGTCGGTCTGGCGGAAAATCGCCAGCCGCTCGTCGCGGTTCAGATCAACACCCAGATCGTTCGCGCCTTCGCGGCTGTCGCGCGGCAGCGGATGCATAACAATCATGTTTTTTGAGAAATGCGAATCGAGCAGGCGCGCATTGATTTGCTGCTCACTGCTGTAGCCTTCGATCAGCTCGCCGGTCAGGCGTTCTTTCTGAATCCGCGTTGCGTACAGTACATCGGCGCGGTGCGTGTCGAAATCAAACTGATCGGTAACGGTGATTTTGTGGCCACGGTCTTCGACCAGATCGAGGACATAGGCCGGCATTTGCAGCGCTTTGGGAGAAACGAAGGTGAAGTGCAGATTGCGGTACAGCGAGAGCAATTTGGCGAGTGAATGTACAGTGCGGCCGTATTTCAAGTCGCCCGCCATGACGATATTCGCGCCGTCGATCTGTTTGCCCAGACGGACAAATTCCTGCTTGATCGTATACAGGTCGAGTAGCGCCTGACTAGGATGTTCGGCCGGGCCATCGCCGGCGTTGATGACTGGAATATTCGTCGCTGCGGCAAATTCGGCGACCGAGCCGGCGTCGGGGTGGCGTACAACGAGCGCATCGACATAACCACTCATCACACGGCTGGTGTCGTAAATCGACTCGCCCTTGGCCATCGACGAGAAAGTAAATCCGGTCGTATCGCAAGTTGATCCGCCCAGACGGCAGAAAGCGGCGGCGAAACTCACCCTCGTCCGCGTCGATGGCTCGAAAAACAGATTACCCAGTACAGCGCCTTCGAGCACGCGGGTGACTTTGCGGCGCTGGGCAATCGGCTCCATTTGCGCGGCCAGCCGCATCAGCGCCTCGACCGATTCGAGATCGAACTGGGTTACCGAAAGTAAATGCTTACCAAAACCGCTCATTGTCAACTCCTCGCCGCATCAAGATTGTCCGCGATTGTCGCACAAAGCCCCCGATTATTCGAGTACGGCAAAGGATTAGCCGAGCACGCAAGTGGGGTGGAGGCTTTTAAGTAGACAGGGGTATAGCCACAGAAGGCTTAGCCAAAAACAGCCACAGCAATATACCAGGCATAGCACTCAGGAAAGCAGGCCAATTCCATCAAAATACGCTTGCAAAATCTGCATCGCGGCAACCTGATCAAGTGCCGGTTTTTGTTTGCGACCGCGCAGGCCAGTTTCATTGAGCGCCTGCGTGGCAGCAGCACTCGACAGGCGCTCGTCGACCAGATGAACTGGCAAGCTAAAACGGCCATTTAAACGATGGGCAAATTTGCGCGCGAGACGGCTGATTTCATGTTCGCTACCATCCAGATAGGCCGGTAAACCAACAACCAGCGCAGAAGGCTGCCATTCCTTGATCAAAGATTCGATGCGCGCAAATTTTTTGTCATTCCCTTCCAAAGCAATGGTTTCGAGTGGGTGCGCGATCCCCAGCTCGGTCGAGCCCATCGCGACGCCAATGCGAACTTCGCCAAAATCAAAACCGAGGATCGTGCTCATTAGAATGCAGTCCAAGAAAGACGAAATTGGGAGCGATTTGCGTAGCGAGCCAGTGATAGACGCGACGTAGCAGCACAGAGCCCGGAATGGGCTAATGCCCATGAGGAGCTCGAGCAGCGCACGGCAAAGTCTAGCGCTGGCGTAGTAGCAAAGAGCCCCAATTTCATGCGTGACCCGCATCCTTGGACAGCATCGCTGCATCAATCCCGAGCAAAGCCAATGCTGCATCATAACGCCCTTCGGACGGCACATCGAACAGGATTCTCATATCGCTCATCGGCACGGTCAGCCAGGAGTTCTCGGCAATTTCTTTTTCGAGCTGCCCCGCTTCCCAGCCGGTAAAACCCAGCGCAACAAACATTTGCGCAGGTCCACTCCCCTCGCTCACCGCATTCAAAATATCGCGTGAAGTCGTCAGCCCAAGCTCGTCGCCGACCGCCAGCGATGCCTGCCAGCTTTCCAACGGGGAGTGCAGAATAAAACCACGTTCGGTTTGCACCGGCCCGCCAAAATACACCGTCAGATCGCGGACATCCGGGCGATGCAGCTCCAGATCGAGTTGTTCGAACAAGGCCTCGACCGTCATTCCCAGCGGACGATTAAGCATCACGCCCATCGCCCCGGCCGCATTATGTTCGCAAATCAGAATCAGCGAACGCGAAAAAATCGGGTCGGTCAGATTGGGCATCGCCACCAGAAAGTGACGCGCGAGATTCATTTCAGCGGTATTTTCCATAGCCGTGATTATTGCATAGCTTTGCCCTTCATGCCGCCCTCCCGCACCCAAGCCCAGCCTTTTGTTTAGCGCGAATTGCTTATACGCCACCAGCATCGTTACACAATGCGTTACCATTCGGGTCTGAGTAAAACAAGGACACACCATGACCACCACCGCGATTGTTTGGCTGCGCCGTGATTTGCGTATTTTTGATAACGCCGCACTGTATACCGCACTAAAAAATGCCGATCAGGTGGTGCTGGCTTTTGTGTTTGACACGACGATTCTGGCGGGCTTGCCCAAGTATGATCGGCGCGTCGAGTTTATCTGGGAAGCACTGAAAGACATCAAAACGGCGCTACGCGCGTACAACACTGATATTGTGATCCGCCACGGTGACCCGGTCGTCGAAATTCCGGCTGTGGCCGAACAATATGGCGCGAGTGCGGTTTACTGTAACCGCGATTACGAACCCGCCGCAATTACCCGGGATGGGCATGTAGCTGCAGCCCTTAAACAGCAAGGCCGCTATTTCAATACCTATAAGGATCAGGTCATCTTCGAGCAGGATGAAGTCCTGTCCCAAGCCGGAACAATGTATAGCGTTTTTTCGCCCTATAAGCGCGCATGGCTCGCCAAGCTCGATGGCAAGGCAATGAAACCATGGCCGGTGCAGAAGTTCATTCATAAATTGCTGCCGATGAAAGCGCAGTATTTTCCATCGCTCAAAGAGCTGGGGTTTGCCAAAACCAACCTGACCGAGCTGAAAGTACCACTGGGAATGAGTGGCGGCGAAAAGCTGTTTGAGGATTTCAAAAACCGCATTGATGATTACAAGGAAGCACGCGATTTTCCGGCGGTCAAAGGGGTTTCTTATTTGTCGGTACATTTGCGTTTTGGTACCGTGTCGATTCGTGAGCTGGTTAGCTATGCGTTCAACCACGGTGGCGCAGGCGCAGAAACCTGGCTATCCGAGCTGATCTGGCGCGAGTTTTATCAACAAATTCTATGGCATCGCCCGGATGTCGTCGAGCATACGTTCAAGCCAGAGTACGATGCGCTGCCATTTCCTAACCATCCGGAATTATTCGATGCCTGGTGTCGCGGCGAAACGGGCTATCCGCTCGTTGATGCAGCGATGCGCCAACTCACGCAAACCGGCTATATGCACAACCGGCTGCGTATGATTACCGCCAGTTTCCTCGTCAAGGATCTGTTGATCGACTGGCGCTGGGGCGAGCAATTTTTTGCCGAGCATTTGCTTGATTTTGATCTGGCGAGCAATAACGGCGGCTGGCAGTGGGCGGCGTCGACAGGCTGTGATGCACAACCTTACTTCCGCATTTTCAACCCGGTGTCGCAATCGGAAAAATTCGACCCGCAAGGGCGTTTTATTCGTCGCTATTGCCCGGAACTGGCCGAGCTACCCGACGATGCGATTCATGCGCCGTGGGAAGCCAAAGCAAGCACCCGCCGCTCGGCCAATTTCTTGCAGGACACGGATTATTTTCCTCCGATTGTCGATCACGCCGAGCAAAGAGAAGCGGCCTTGGCATTGTTTAAGCTGGCTAGCAGAGAATCAGAAAAATAGCCGTCGTTAAATTGCGTCAACCCTAGATGTCAAAGCCAGATTATTGACAGCCAATCGCCAGAATTAACTTAATATGGCACGGTGGACGCCCAAAGTGGTGTCAATTCCGGATTGAACACCATGCCTGAAATCATTGCCCTGATCGCCCCGCAAAACGTCATGCCCACCCTGGCTGAAACGCTCCCCGTCCTCGGTGCGCATGACAGCCAGCTAGCGATTGTCCATTGCAGTGGTGACGAAACCAAAATCCAGCGACTGAGCCTGGAAGCGCCAGTCCAGAAAATCACTTTCAAGGAAGCCAGCCGCTGGTTAATGGCGGCGTTTTCCAATAGCGGCGCAATCGTACCTTTTCTGTATCAGGGCAAACTCAGTATTTGTGCACTCGGTGCCTGCAATAACCATCAGCAACTGGCGCAGGAATACCAGCTTTCACCCGGATGCTCATTGTCAAATTTAATCGGTGCAATGCTGGCACAACAGGGCGATGTCGCACTGAGCGATGCAATTACAGCCATTAGCGGCAAATTTGCCGGGGACATTGCTTTCATTTGTCAGAATCATCAGCAGCCACAGCACGTTTATGCGGTCAATCTCGGCATCCCGCTGTACCTGGGGCTGGAACCCGGCTTACGGCAGATTTGCTCCAGCAGTGCACAACTGATCCGTCAGCGAGCCAATCCGGTACATGAAATCACCCGCGGCGAAATTGTACGCTTCGGTTTAAGCTCACCGGTACTTTGCCATCCCCAGGCTGATCCAAGTCCATTATCGATGGCGCCCAATAGCGGCTTGCATGTACCCCATCACATGCTGGAAGAAATCCAGAATCAGGCGTTGACCTTGCCAGCTCAGGTCGACAAATATTTTGCCGGCACCGTATTTCCTGCCCCCCTGCTGGCCAAACTGTCGGCACTGCAAAGCATTACGCTACTCGCGAGTGGCTCCAGCTTTCATGCTGCAATGATCGCCAGTTACTGGTTTGAATCCTTGGCTGGCTTGAAAACTCAAGTCGAACTGGCCAGCGAATACCGTTTCCGCGATATTCATCCACATCATCAGGAATTAATTATTGCCATTTCGCAGTCCGGCGAAACAGCTGACACTGTGGAAGCTATACGACATGCCCAACAAAAAGGCAGCCCGCATAGCCTGGCGCTGTGCAATACGCCAGCGAGCACGCTGACAACCATTACCGATTTTTGCATTCTGACCAATATTGGCGAAGAGCTCTCGGTCAGCTCAACCAAATCATTTACCGCTCAATTGCTGCTGCTCTTTCAACTGGCATTAACGATCGGCAAATCCAACAAACTGACGCCCGCCAATCGACTGGCCAGCGCAGAAGAAGAAATGCGCCGACTGGGTGCCTGCATTCAAAGCACACTGGAACAGACGAAAGCGCTGCGCCGCTGGGCTGGTGAAATTCATACTCAGACCAATCTATTTGTCATTGGCCGCCATGCCATGTATCCGGTGGCACTGGAAGGCGCTTTCAAATTCAAGGAAGTTGCTTATCAATATGCCCTTGGCTATGCCGCCGGCGAACTCAAACACGGACCAATTGCTCTGATCGACGAAAATCTGCCCGTCATCGCCTGCCTTCCCTGGAATGAACATGCTGAACGGATGTTAAGCAATCTGCACGACATTCGAAGCAATCGCGGAAATCTTTACGTCCTGTCAGATGGCAATCTGGCATCCAGCGAACGCTTTAATGTCATTCACATGCCGGGCGGACTCAAGGAACTCGCGCCGATCTGTTACATCGTCGCACTCCAGTTATTAGCCTATTACAGTGCCATGCTGCGAGGCAATGTGATTGATACGCCACGTAATCTGGCCAAAACTCAAGTATTGAGCTAAACGAGGGCTATCAGCACAGGGTATCTTTCTGCAGCTTAGTCTTGAATTAGCCTGCAGGTAGATACCCCCTCTAGCCGTTACCTATCTCGCGCCCAACAAAAAGCCCAGCTCGGTTGAGCTGGGCTTTTCTTTTAGGGAGTCTGGCAATGTCCTACTTTCACACGGGCAATCCGCACTATCATCGGCGCTGAGGCGTTTCACTGTCCTGTTCGGGATGGGAAGGAGTGGGACCACCTCGCTATGGTCACCAGACAAAACTGGGTGAGTTGACTGCTTAGGCTTTTACCTTTGCAACCACTCGAAATCAATAGAAGAAGTAATCTTTCATCAGCTCAGCTTTCGCTTCACCGGTCTCTCTTTATCTTATTCAATTCGCAATCGGGTCAATTGCACCTTCATCGCAACAACGCGTCTCAGGTTATAGGATCAAGCCTCACGGGCTATTAGTATCGGTTAGCTTAACGTATTACTACGCTTCCACACCCGACCTATCAACGTCCTGGTCTCGAACGATCCTTTAGAGGTCTTAAAGACCTAGGGAAGTCTCATCTTGAGGCTAGTTTCGCGCTTAGATGCTTTCAGCGCTTATCTATTCCCGACTTAGCTACCCGGCAATGCCACTGGCGTGACAACCGGTACACCAGAGGTCAGTCCACTCCGGTCCTCTCGTACTAGGAGCAGCCCCCCTCAAACTTCCAACGCCCACTGCAGATAGGGACCAAACTGTCTCACGACGTTTTGAACCCAGCTCACGTACCACTTTAAATGGCGAACAGCCATACCCTTGGGACCGGCTACAGCCCCAGGATGTGATGAGCCGACATCGAGGTGCCAAACTCCGCCGTCGATGTGAACTCTTGGGCGGAATCAGCCTGTTATCCCCGGAGTACCTTTTATCCGTTGAGCGATGGCCCTTCCATTCAGAACCACCGGATCACTATGTCCTGCTTTCGCACCTGCTCGACTTGTCGGTCTCGCAGTTAAGCCGCCTTTTGCCATTACACTATCAGTACGATGTCCGACCGTACCTAGGCGACCTTCGAGCTCCTCCGTTACAATTTGGGAGGAGACCGCCCCAGTCAAACTGCCTACCATGCACGGTCCCCGATCCGGATAACGGACCAAGGTTAGAACCTCAAAGGGGTCAGGGTGGTATTTCAAGGACGGCTCCACTGAAACTAGCGTTCCAGCTTCAAAGCCTCCCACCTATCCTACACAAACCACTTCAAAGTCCAATGCAAAGCTACAGTAAAGGTTCACGGGGTCTTTCCGTCTAGCAGCGGGGAGATTGCATCTTCACAAACACTTCAACTTCGCTGAGTCTCGGGAGGAGACAGTAGGGCCATCGTTACGCCATTCGTGCGGGTCGGAACTTACCCGACAAGGAATTTCGCTACCTTAGGACCGTTATAGTTACGGCCGCCGTTTACTGGGACTTCAATCAAGAGCTTGCACCCCATCATTTAATCTTCCAGCACCGGGCAGGCGTCACACCGTATACATCCACTTTCGTGTTAGCACAGTGCTGTGTTTTTGATAAACAGTCGCAGCCCTCATTTCTCTGCGGCCTCATTGGGCTCCAGTTGTACACCTTCACCTACTAGAGGCACACCTTCTCCCGAAGTTACGGTGTCAATTTGCCGAGTTCCTTCTCCCGAGTTCTCTCAAGCACCTTAGAATACTCTTCCTACCCACCTGTGTCGGTTTGCGGTACGGTTCGATATTAGCTGAAGCTTAGTGGCTTTTCTTGGAAGCAGGGTATCGCTCACTTCGTCGACAAGTCGACTCGTCATCACGCCTCAGCGTTAAAGTAGCCCGGATTTGCCTAAGCTACACGCCTACACGCTTAAACCAACTCTTCCAACCGTTGGCTGAGGTAACCTTCTCCGTCCCCACATCGCACTAATACCAAGTACAGGAATATTAACCTGTTTCCCATCGACTACGCATTTCTGCCTCGCCTTAGGGGCCGACTCACCCTGCGCCGATGAACGTTGCGCAGGAAACCTGGGGTTTTCGGTGAGGGGGCTTTTCACCCCCTTTATCGCTACTCATGTCAGCATTCGCACTTCTGATACCTCCAGCATCCTTCTCAAGACACCTTCACAGGCTTACAGAACGCTCCTCTACCATATGTACATCGTACATATCCGCGTCTTCGGTTATCAATTTGAGCCCCGTTACATCTTCCGCGCAGGACGACTCGACCAGTGAGCTATTACGCTTTCTTTAAATGATGGCTGCTTCTAAGCCAACATCCTGGCTGTCTGTGCCTTCCCACCTCGTTTTCCACTTAATTGATCATTTGGGACCTTAGACGGCGGTCTGGGTTGTTTCCCTCTTGTCCCAGGACGTTAGCACCCCAGGACTGTCTCCCATGCTCGCACTTGACGGTATTCAGAGTTTGCCATGGTTTGGTAAGTCGCGATGACCCCCTAGCCATAACAGTGCTTTACCCCCGTCAGTGATACATGAGGCACTACCTAAATAGTTTTCGAGGAGAACCAGCTATTTCCAAGTTTGTTTAGCCTTTCACCCCTAGCCACAGCTCATCCCCTAACTTTGCAACGTTAGTGGGTTCGGACCTCCAGTGCGTGTTACCGCACCTTCATCCTGGCCATGGCTAGATCACTTGGTTTCGGGTCTACGCCCAGCAACTGTGCGCCCTATTCGGACTCGGTTTCCCTACGCCTCCCCTATTTGGTTAAGCTTGCTACTGAACGTAAGTCGCTGACCCATTATACAAAAGGTACGCAGTCACCCAACTTGTGGGCTCCCACTGTTTGTATGCATCCGGTTTCAGGTTCTATTTCACTCCCCTCCCGGGGTTCTTTTCGCCTTTCCCTCACGGTACTGGTTCACTATCGGTCGATGATGAGTATTTAGCCTTGGAGGATGGTCCCCCCATCTTCAAACAGGATTTCTCGTGTCCCGCCCTACTTCTCGTACGCTTAGTACCACCCAATGCTTTTCATATACGGGGCTATCACCCACTATGGCGGCACTTTCCATTGCCTTCTATTAAGCTTTGAGTTATCACGTACAGGCTCTTCCCATTTCGCTCGCCACTACTTTGGGAATCTCGGTTGATTTCTTTTCCTGCGGTTACTTAGATGTTTCAGTTCACCGCGTTCGCTCTACATCACCTATGTATTCAGTGATGAGTGACCCAAAAGGGCCGGGTTTCCCCATTCGGAAATCGTGGGATCAAAGCGCTTTGCCAGCTCCCCCACGCTTATCGCAGGCTATCACGTCCTTCGTCGCCTATCATCGCCAAGGCATCCACCAGATGCACTTATTCGCTTGATCCTATAACCTCAAACACGTTTTACCGTACTCTTGGTCAGAGTTTCGTATTTACGACTTGTTGTAGGGTTTCTCAGGTCCTACAACGGCTGATCTTTCGATCAGCAGATACAATCAACCCAATTTATTACTGTAAAAACAAGTTACCCTGTTTTCACATTGTTTAATTAGGAGATATTACTTCTTCTATTTTGTTAAAGAACGATACAGTCACACATTCCTGTGTGGGTCTGATTTAAGAAACCAGAACAAAATCACCAGACCGAATCATTATTTCTGATTCGTCTACTGACTGAATTCTGAACTCTTGTTTGCTGCGCCACCGCTTGCACAGTGCTCGCCGCAAGGCGTGGTGGAGGATGACGGGATCGAACCGACGACCCCCTGCTTGCAAAGCAGGTGCTCTCCCAACTGAGCTAATCCCCCAATCTGGCATGACTAAGCTGTTTCCATTGACTCGTCAATGGTGGGTCAGATAGGAATCGAACCTATGACCCCCGCGTTATCAACACGGTGCTCTAACCGACTGAGCTACTGACCCAGCTTCCAACTCAACAACTTCTTTCATTTATGAATGAAGTCGTCTCTGTATCTTCAAATTTACAGCCGATGAGTGTGAGTCCTTGACCCGCAGGTCTTGCTCTTGAAAGGAGGTGATCCAGCCGCAGGTTCCCCTACGGCTACCTTGTTACGACTTCACCCCAGTCATGAATCCCACCGTGGTAAGCGGCCTCCTTGCGGTTAGCCTACCTACTTCTGGTGAAACCCACTCCCATGGTGTGACGGGCGGTGTGTACAAGGCCCGGGAACGTATTCACCGCGACATGCTGATCCGCGATTACTAGCGATTCCGACTTCATGCACTCGAGTTGCAGAGTGCAATCCGGACTACGATCGGTTTTGTGAGATTGGCACCCCCTCGCGGGTTAGCGACCCTCTGTACCGACCATTGTATGACGTGTGAAGCCCTGGTCATAAGGGCCATGAGGACTTGACGTCATCCCCACCTTCCTCCGGTTTGTCACCGGCAGTCCCATTAAAGTGCCCAACTGAATGCTGGCAACTAATGGCAAGGGTTGCGCTCGTTGCGGGACTTAACCCAACATCTCACGACACGAGCTGACGACAGCCATGCAGCACCTGTGTTACGGCTCCCGAAGGCACTCCTCGATCTCTCAAGGATTCCGTACATGTCAAGACCAGGTAAGGTTTTTCGCGTTGCATCGAATTAATCCACATCATCCACCGCTTGTGCGGGCCCCCGTCAATTCCTTTGAGTTTTAGTCTTGCGACCGTACTCCCCAGGCGGTCAACTTCACGCGTTAGCTGCGTTACTAAGCTCCGAAAAGCCCAACAACTAGTTGACATCGTTTAGGGCGTGGACTACCAGGGTATCTAATCCTGTTTGCTCCCCACGCTTTCGTGCATGAGTGTCAGTATCAGCCCAGGGGGTTGCCTTCGCCATCGGTGTTCCTCCACATCTCTACGCATTTCACTGCTACACGTGGAATTCCACCCCCCTCTGCCGTACTCTAGTTAGCCAGTTCGCAATGCAATTCCCAAGTTGAGCTCGGGGATTTCACATCGCGCTTAACAAACCACCTGCGCACGCTTTACGCCCAGTAATTCCGATTAACGCTTGGACCCTACGTATTACCGCGGCTGCTGGCACGTAGTTAGCCGGTCCTTATTCTTCTGGTACTCTCATCCCCGGTGGGTATTAGCCACAAGGATTTGCTCCCAGACAAAAGCGCTTTACAACCCGAAGGCCTTCTTCACGCACGCGGCATTGCTGGATCAGGCTTGCGCCCATTGTCCAAGATTCCCCACTGCTGCCTCCCGTAGGAGTCTGGACCGTGTCTCAGTTCCAGTGTGGCGGATCGTCCTCTAAGACCCGCTACTGATCGTCGCCTTGGTGAGCCTTTACCTCACCAACTAGCTAATCAGCCATCGGCCGCTCCAATAACAAGAGGTCTTGCGATCCCCCTCTTTCCCCCGTAGGGCGTATGCGGTATTAGCTATCCTTTCGGATAGTTATCCCCCATTACTGGGTACGTTCCGATGTATTACTCACCCGTTCGCCACTCGCCACCAGACCGAAGTCCGTGCTGCCGTTCGACTTGCATGTGTAAAGCATGCCGCCAGCGTTCAATCTGAGCCAGGATCAAACTCTTTCGTTTAATCGCTATGCTATTTTTACTACTTGGCTTGTACTTCAATACTCAAAGAAACTGCGAGATAAACTCTAAAGAGTTCGTCTTTCAATTTTCTTTTCAATTGAGTGCAAGCACTTGATTTGACTTACGAATCAAGGGCTCACACTCATCGGCTGTAGATTGTTAAAGATCGGGCTGAACAACCAAGAAACACACTTCGTTTCGTTGCGTCATCAGCAGAGAGGCCGAACTATACCCATCGGACCGGAACCCGTCAACTGCTATCGAGCAAGAAAATGCCACAAAGGCGTTAAGTAATTGATTTTATTAACCAGCAATTCTTAGCTTAGCAATGCAGCTTAATCTTATTGGGTTATAGGCAAGCCTCCTCGACATCACCCGGGCATCGATTAAATCTGCTGAATTACTATTCATTGATAATGAATAGGTGCGACAATTCGCCCCATTCAATAGAACCATGATCTATTTAGGACGCAATATGCCTTGGCAAGAACTCCGCCTGACCACTGACTCAACCCATGCAGAGGGTTATTCCGATGCGCTATTTGATTTGGGCGCACTTTCGGTTTCAATTGAAGATGCCGCCGCCGGCACCAGCGCCGAGAGGCCGATTTTTGGCGAACCCGGTGAACCGGTGGATCAACTCTGGGACACCAGTATAGTTATTGCATTATTTGAAGCTGATGTGGAGCTACCACTGATCGTTGCGGCCGCGGCCAATCAATTAGGCCAAACTCAACCTCAATTCGAAGTCATTACAGTCGAAGAGCAAGATTGGGTACGCTTGACGCAATCGCAATTTGATCCGATTCCAATTTCGCCACGCTTATGGATTACGCCGACCTGGCACGAATGCCCCGACCCCAAGGCGGTTAATATCCAACTCGACCCGGGTCTGGCCTTTGGTACCGGCAGCCATCCGACAACGCGACTTTGCCTGCAATGGCTTGATGCCAATATCCAAGGTGGCGAAACCGTGCTGGATTATGGTTGTGGCAGCGGCATTTTGGCGATTGCAGCGCTCAAATTGGGTGCAGGTTCAACTGACGGCGTCGATATTGATCAACAAGCCATGATTGCTTCCGAACAAAATGCCGCACAAAACAGCGTTAGTGGCCGCTTCTTCCTGCCTGATGCTGCGCCAGCACAAAAATACGATGTCGTCGTCGCCAACATTCTGACCAATCCACTCAAAGCACTGGCGCCTCTGCTGGCAGGCCGTTGCCGTGCAGGTGGCCGGATTGTGCTATCGGGCATTCTGTCCGAACAGGCCCATGAAATCACCGCCATTTATGGTGAATGGTTTGATTTTGTTGCGCCAAACGAACATGAAGGCTGGGTCTGCCTATCAGGCATACGTAAATAATCGCCGTTTATCGGTTAAAATCGAGCCATGAACCAAATCACGCGCTGTCCTAATTGCAGCACCTCATTTCGCGTCACCGACGAACAACTCGCAGCACACCAAGGCAAGGTGCGCTGCGGTCGTTGTGCTTTCATTTTTAACGCGCGTGATTTTTTACAGCAAGCCTCAACAACACCACGCCCAAACAAGCAAACAGAAGCCAGTAATACCGAGCAAGGTATATCTCCAGAAATCAATAAGGCAGAGCAACAACAAGCAATACCCCAGGAAAAACCGATAGGCACAGAGCAAAAAGCCACGATAGCCCCAGTCAGCAAACCTCAGGTAGAGCTGGCAGCACCAAATCCCGCGCCAGAGCCAACAACAGCTCAACAGCAGCTTGTCGAACCGGATCAATCCGAGCTCAAAATATCGCTGGCTCGATTACAGCAAAAGACGCAACGCGAAAAAATCCGCAAACAGCGCAAAATGCGGCAACACACAGAAATAGCTGCACCAGAAAGCATTGAATTGCCAGAAACGGACGAATCACAGGTTAGCGCACAACAAGCCGCACTCAAGGACGAAAGCGAATACCGCCCCATCCTCGACGAAAGTGATCCTTTGTTTTTGGCGCCAAAAACCAGTCGTTTCAATTGGCTCTGGTCCTTAGGCTGTTTTATCGCTTTTGTCGCGCTGGCTCTGCAACTGGTTTACAACCTGCGACTTGAACTCAGCCGCGAGTTCCCGGCTCTGCGCCCCAAATGGATTGCGCTGTGCACTCATTTGCATTGCGAGATGCCCTTGCCACGTCAAGGCGACATGCTGCGCTCGGAATGGTCGGAGCTGACTTATATTCCGGAGCACCCAACACTGATCCAAGTAAAGGCTACGCTACGCAATCTGGCTCCTTACGAGCAGGCGCTCCCCAAACTAGAACTCACGCTCACCGACGAGCACGAGCGAATCGTTGCCAAGAAAGTCTTTTCCGCCAAGGAATATCTCACCGAGGACGAAGCGCAACTGACCTCGATATTACCCAATAACGAACTGCACGCTTTCTTGCAGCTCGACCTTGGCGAACTCAACTCAACCGGCTACTCGCTGTTCTGGTTTTACGACTAAAACCCGCTACACCACTGTTTTCACAACTTGTATTTCCCCTGCCACCAGCCATACTGGAGAGAGAATTTTTCCGGGGAAAACACATGTCCACAGTCATGCTTAACGGCGCACCAATCAGTATTGGCGGGCGCTTTCCACATGCGGGCGATACCGCACATAGCTTTATGCTCGTCGACACCAATTTGCAGGATGTGGCGCTATCCAAATTCTGGGGGCAGCGCAAACTGATTGCAGTCGTTCCCAGCCTTGACGCAGCCATCGGCCTGACCATTACCCGCCAGCTGGAAAAACTCGCGTACGAGCTGAGCAACACAGTCGTTATGACGGTTTCAGTCGACACCCCCTATGCCCTGTCCCGCATCGCCGAAGCCGAAAATTTTCGCAAGGTTCAATTGTTTTCCACCTTGCGTGGTCGAGATTTTCACAAAGACTATGGCGTGATGATTACCGATGTCCCCTTATCCGGGCTCATGACCACGGCCTTGCTGGTACTCGACACCAATGACACCGTACTCTACGCTGAGCTGGTTCCCGAATTGATGAATGAGCCTCAGTACCAGGAAGCACTGGACATCCTCAATCCGCCAGCAGCAGAGCCCGAAGCAGAATAGGCAAAATGATTTGCTGATCACACGCATAAAAAAAGCCGGTCTCCCGGCTTTTTTTATGCGTTCCAGCCCCCATCTGTTTTGGGCAGCACGTAAAAATCAATAATATTTTCACATCCATTGGAGAACCCATCCCATGTCTACAGTTACTTTAGGCGGCAACACAATCAGTGTGAACGGTACATTCCCGGCCGTTGGCAGCGCCGCGCCGGCTTTTTCACTCGTCGCCAAAGATCTATCCGACGTCACGCTGGCGAGCCTGGCTGGCAAGCGCAAAATCCTGAACATTTTCCCTAGCGTTGACACCGGCACTTGCGCCGCTTCGGTTCGCCGTTTTAACGAACTGGCCGCCAGCCTGGAAAACGCAGTGGTATTGTGCATTTCTGCCGACCTGCCCTTCGCGCAAAGCCGTTTCTGCGGCGCTGAAGGTCTGGAAAATGTCGTGAACTTGTCGACGATGCGCGGCAATGAGTTTCTGAAAAACTACGGCGTAGAAATCGGCAGCGGACCACTCGTTGGTGTTGCAGCTCGCGCTGTCGTGGTGCTGGACGCCAATGACAAGGTTCTGCACAGTGAACTGGTCGCAGAAATCAAGGATGAGCCAAACTACGACGCAGCACTGGCCGTACTGGCTTAAACTTCCGGATTCAATTGCAATAACCAACAAATACCGTCGCTTAGGGCGGTATTTGTTTTTATATGATGATAGTCACAATGACTGACTGGCCCACCACGCTGTTTGAACAACACCCTGCTTTTGCGCCGATTCGAACGCATCTGGCGCAATTTTCCGCTCCGCCCGATTACACAGACTGGCAACAACTCCCCATCGTGGCACACAGCGCCGGTGGCGCACCGATTCGCTTTGTCCCCAGCGAGCAAATCACCGAATATTATGAACTGGCCATCTATCGTCATGGTCACGTCGCGACGCGGCTGAACTGGCATGACACCTTCAATGCCATGATCTGGCATGCATTTCCACGTAGCAAATCCGCACTCAATGCCATGCACCAACGCATTATTAACGCCAACCCTGACAGCAAAGTACGCGGCACGGCGCGCGATGCGGCGACCCTTTTTGACGAATGCGGGCTGGTTTTACCCTACTGCGACGAAGGTTTGCTACAGCTATTGATCGATCACCGCTGGCACGAATTATTTGTTCAGCATCGTCAGAGCTGGGGTCAGCAAATTTCAGCGCTGTCATTTGGACACGCCAATTTTGAAAACCTGCTCGCGCCTTTTATTGGATTGACCGGCAAATGCTGGCCGGTCAAGGTCGAAACGACTTTTTTCCAGCTCGATCCGCTGGCGCAATATACCTATCTGGATGAGCACCTCAGCACATTGATCAATGCCGACTGGCTACAAAAACCACGTCAATTACCCGCGCTACCCTATCTGGGCATTCCCGGCTGGTTTGCGCTGCAAGACGATGCTTTTTACGCCAATACCGCCTACTTCCGCCGCAAACACGCGCCACCCACCTAAAGCACATACCAAGGGTATGTTGCTATAGCCATTAATAAAAAATAGCTACAGCCATATACCCCTACTGCAGTTTAAACTGAACCCGCGAAACCGTTCCCTTATCGGAGTCTGGCGGTTCAGGATTGATTTGCGGCTGAACGATAAAAATCCGCTCCGCAGCCAGCCCAGCCGCTTTCAACGCGGCATCAACCTGTCTGGCACGGAAATTGGCCAGCGCAAGCAAATCCTGATCAGTAACAAGCGTATTTTTCAGAATCAGCGCCTGCATTTCATCGACCGGCAACTTTTTATTTATCCCCAAAATATTGGTCGGCTTGTCGAACTTGCTTTGCTTGTACACCGCCGCAATCAATGCCGGTTTTTCTTCTTCGCTGATTTTGATTTCATCATCCGATTGCACCGATTCGCTGGATTCGCTGATTTTCTCCGCCTTGATCGCCCGCATCTTCTGGCGCAACAAGCGCTGGCGGATACCGTCACCGTCGTCGCTCAAACTCGCCCAGCCAGCCACTTCCAGTCGCAAGCCGGGTCGGTCATCAAGCACGGCGGCCAACTGCGTGATCGATTTTTTCGCTTCATCACCCAAGCGCGCCGAGCCGGGCTCGAAGGCAATATAAGACAGGCTGGGGCCATCGGAAAAAGCGCTGGCCAGCGCATCAAAAGGCGAAGTCACGATTTTTTCCAGCAAATTGCCGATCACCTGCCAGATCACGGCGCCAACTTTAAATTGCGGATCATTTAGCGAGCCCTCGATCGGCAGATTCAGCTTGATCTGTCCGCGACGGTCGGTCAGCAGCGAGAGCACAAATTTCACGGGTAGCTTGGTCGCCTCCGGACTATCGGTTTTTTCATCGCTCAGCGTCAATTGATCCAAGAACAACTGATTACTCGCCTTCAACTGGCCATTCTCGATGAAATAGGCCATATCCATCGACATTTTGCCTTTGCTAATGCCATAACCCGCGTATTTCTCGGCATAGGTCGATGCCGAGGTCAGCTCATACCCTTTGACACCGCCTTTCAGATCGAAAAACGGCGGACTGGACAGCGGATTGAGTGCGCCCTGGATTTGCACCGGCGCAATATTGTCGACACTGCCTTTCAGATCAAGGCTGGCACGCGTGTCATTTTGACTGGAAATGCCGGCAATCTGCCCGCCCATGCCCGTCAGATTGGCCGTGTAATTGGGCTTGATCAGCAAATCGCTGTAACGGATATTGCCGCCGCTGAGCACAATCTTGCCAATCCGGATCGGCACCGGCGCTGGTGACACGGCACTGGCTGTTGCCGGCTTGACGCCCTGCGTGGCCGTCGACTCGCGCGTAACCGACGCTTCCCCGCCTTCACCGACCATGATGTCCTGCAGGTTCATCCTGCCGTTGGGCGACAGAATCAGCCGTGAAAAGAAATTATCCAGCTTCACCTCGGCAATATCGACTTTGGGTGGTACAAAATTGGCTTTCAAACCATTGATCGCCAGTGTTTTCCATTTCAGGAAATCGTCGCCCGTTAACTTGTCCAGCGCGTAAAACTGTCGAACGCCGAAATAACCTTGATACGAACCGGAAAATTGCGGGTGAGTTGCCAGCGTCAGTCGCCCTTTCAGATCAACAAAACCGCTGGCCAGCGAAATATTCAGTAGGCGGTTGAAATACGGCTGGCCATAAGCCGCATCAAGCCCGCGAAAATCAAGCTGCCATTGCCCTGAAAAAGGCTGAAGAACAAAAGGACCGCTCAGTTTCAGACTGGACTTGCGCCCACTCAGCGCAGACACATCAAGTTGCGCGCTACTGCCGGTCTGGGTATCCAGATTTTGCAGATTGACCGTAATTTGGCGCAGTTCCAGCGGAGTGGGTTTCTCCAGCGTACGATCCTCCAGCCGGACAGCGTACTGGTCGAGCTGAGCCTCCTTGAGCCGCAGCCGCCACGGCGCCTCAGTCGCCGAAACCGCAAGCGGCTTACTGGCCGGGCGTTTACCCGCAGCCTGCTGAGCGGCCACCAGCAAGCTCATCAGATTGATGCGCTGCCCGGGCAAGAGCTGCACATCAAATTTGGCGTTCTGGCTCTGTAGCCGGGCAATGTCAATCAATTGTGTCGCGCTGTCGAGCTCAAGCCCGTTCACTTCCAGCGTGTCGATGCTGATGGCATTTTGCTTTTGTTGCGGTAATTTGACCGCAAGCTGCGCCAAGCTGAGATCAGCCGCCTTAATCTGGAATTGCCCGATCTGAGATTGCCAGCCCAGATCGAATTTGCTGCTCAGCAGTGCATCCAGCCGGCCATTGAAATAAGGCGCGTAATATGACGAAAAAGCCCCCAACTGCAAGGCATCAAGCTGAGCCTTGCCGCTCAGCTGCAAAGGTTGTGCACTCGCTTGCAAATCCAGCTGCAACTGTGCGCCATCGGCCGTTTTTGCATTCAGCCGAAGCGGGAACGTTTTTTTCGCAGTGGTTGACCAATCCTTGCCGACCAGCGAAAAATCAGTGATTTGCTGCTCGATGGCAGGCGATACCGCCTGATCTCGCCAAGCTATTTTGCCGCCATTCAGCGCAAATTCGTCCACGGTGATACGCGGCACGGCAGATGTTGGACTGGCGGGTGTGGCGGGAGCCGGGAGCAGCACCTGCCAGTTCAAACGTGCCTGTGCATTGCGAACCAGCTGAAGATCCAGCCCGTCTAGCGCAATTTTGCCAAAGTGCCAGTCACCGACCAACGGTTTGAGCCCATTCAGCCCAATCGACAATTTGTTAAAGCGCAAAGCATCTTGCTGCTCCAGCTGCACACGGGTGTCATTGAGCGCCAATTGCCCATTGAGCAACAGGCTCGCTTGCGTTTTTTCCTGCCGGAAAACCAGATCTACCTCGGCATCAAGTAATCCACTCCGCAAATCCACTGCATCAGGCATCGGGGTATATTCAGCAAATTTAGTCAGGTCAAGACCTACAAGACTAAACCTCAGGGAGGTATCAAGACTGTTCTTGAACGGTTTGCTCTGCCCTTTTAATGCAAAAATCTTGCCATTAATCCGACCCGACAAAGCCGGCGCGATATAGTCGTCAATCCTTTGCGGCAGGTTAGACAAAAAAGGCAATGCCAGATTGAACTGATCCAGCGTCTGTTTGACGCCTTTGACTTGGTCATCCAGCACCAGCTGCCCCTGCGTGATCCGAATATTGTTAAGTGCGAAGCGCAAAGCTTCACTCGATGACGTGGCTGACGACTTAGACGGCAATAAATCGGAGTAATTGAAGGTTTTATCGTCCAGTCGGACGATATTGATTTTCGGTGCCTGCAGCGTCAGCTCCCGCAGGACAACGCCGCCGCGCACCAGCGACATCAACTCTGCATCCAGAACCAGCGTTTTAATCGCGACAAATTCGCCATAACGATCACGGATGCTCAGATCATCCAGTGTCAGCTTGAACAGAAACGGGTTGACTGCCAGATGCCCCAAGCGGACGTCACGCTTCAAGGCTCGGCCGATTTCCTGCTCCAGATAGGGTTTGAGTAAGGGCGGCAAGGCAAAAATGCCGATCACCCCCAGCAACAATATGCCGCCCAGCACAGATGCCAAGCGAATCAGGTATTTTTTCATCGCAATTGATCGATAAGATAAAAGCATATTGAAAGTATTTTTCCGGACTATCGTTTTATCATTGTAATTGAGGCGGCTCAGCATGCCAGCACAGAACGTAACCCAAGCACCGACAGGCTGCTAGCAAGACAAGTTAACAAGACGGCAGGCTCATATACGCAGTAAAATAGGCAGCGACACCCGATAGTGTCTTTTTGTCTCAACGACTCAGGATTACCGCAGTGTTTTCGTTCTTCCGCAAAAAAGATTCCGACGGACAAGACGTCCTGACACAAACGGCGCCAAATACCCAGCTTGGCACTGCAACCCAGCCGCGCCGCGAACAAACTGAACAGACCGAACAAAGTGCTTCGACAGACACGCGCGCCGAAACAGCCGCGCCCGACAATCATTATGATCTGTCACAATTATCGATTGAAGTTTCCAGCAGCAGCGACAATCTCAGCCCGGCCGAAGAACAGGCCGCGATGCTGCACGCCAATGGCCAGACCGGCGAAGCCATTAAAGTATTGCTGCATGACAAACCACACTTTGCCGGCAAACGTCGTCTTGAATCCTGGTTGATGTTATTTGAATTGCTGCAGCAGCATCATCAGCGCGACGCATTTGAAGCGCTGGGACTCGATTTCGTCGTTGAATTCGAGAAAACGCCGCCCACCTGGCAAGAACCATTACACAACAACAAAAACCAGCCAGCCGCCAGCGCCTATTGTGTTTTTACGGGACATCTCGCGCACAATACCATCGACAAGCCACTGCAAAATTTTTATCGCCTACTGGAAAAAAATAATCACGTCCGGCTGGATCTGGGCAAAGTCACTGCCATCGACACCATTGCCGCAGCCGAAATTCTGACCGCGCTACAACAAAGCCATAAAAAACCCAATAGCTTGCAACTGATTGACAGCCAGCATCTGATCAGCTTGTTGAAAAACCAAATCGAAGTGGGACGACGTCATCCGGCAGAGGCACCATTCTGGCTCTTGCTGATCGAATTGCATCAAGTTATGGGCTTGCAGGAGGAATTTGAAAACCTCGCGGTCGATTATGCAATCACTTACGAAGTCTCCCCGCCGTCATGGGATGTACGACAAGTCCCCAAATCAGCCGAAGTCATTGCCAAGGAAGAAGCTGCCGCCAAAGCCCAAAGAGACGCCGAAGAGCAAGCCAGCAATAGGCTCAACGGCGCGATCAGTGCCGACAAACCCGAGCAACTGGCGCAACTGGGCAAACTGGTTGAAAAAAGCCTTTCTCCGACAGTTGACTTGCACTATGTCAGCCGCATTGATTTTGATTCGGCCGGACAAATTCTTAACCTCGCGATGCAATGGTTGCAAGAAGGACGTCAAGTCCGCTTCATCAACGTCAATCCACTGATTTTCGCCTTGCTACGCGTCATGAGCATCAGCGACATGCTGACGATCGAACCCCGCAAATAAACCCAGTCCCAGCCGGTCAAACAACTTGCATTTGCTCCTGTTCGCCGCCATTTAGTCAAAATTGCATATTTGAATGGAGTCAATCATGGAGCAATTTGACGGCACCACCATCGTTTCGGTACGTCGTGGCAACCATGTCGCAGTCGGTGGTGATGGTCAGGTCACGCTGGGCAATATTGTTATCAAAGGCACTGCGCGCAAGGTTCGCAAACTCTACCGTGATCAGGTTATCGTCGGATTTGCCGGCGGCACCGCCGATGCCTTCACACTGTTTGAGCGTTTTGAAGCCAAGCTGGAAAAACATCAGGGCCACCTGACCCGTGCAGCCGTTGAAATGGCCAAAGACTGGCGTACCGACCGGATGTTGCGCCGACTGGAGGCCATGCTGATTGTCGCTGACCCGACAGCAACACTGGTCATCACCGGCAACGGCGACGTCCTCGAACCCGAAGGCGGCATTGCCGCGATTGGCTCAGGCGGCGCTTATGCTCAGGCCGCAGCGCGCGCACTGCTCGAAAACACCGATTACCCACCCGAAGTTTGCGTCAAAAAAGCGCTCGAAATCGCGGGTGATCTGTGTATTTACACCAATCAGAACCATGTGATCGAAAGTATGGGCGAGTAATCAGGCCTTGCGACAAAAAGCCGGCGATGTCGATTGCACACCGTCGGCTTTTTTCATTTCCAATGAACAGCGCAACAACTATGTTTTCAATTTAAAGAATGACACCTGTTCATTCAAAGTTTCCGCCTGCTCGGCCAGCAGGGATGATGTAGCAGACAGCTCTTCGGACGACGACGCATTTAATGAGGTTGACGAGGTAATCTGGGCAATGGCCGAGTTCACCTGTGAAATACCCATATCCTGTTCTCTAGAAGCTTCAGAGATTTGTCGAATCAAAGAAACCGTTTGCTGAATGGCCGGCCGCATGGTGTCTAGCTGCTGGCCAGCCTGATTGGCCAAGAGCAGACTATTGGCCGCCAAAGCACCAATTTCCTGCGAAGCTTCCTGACTTCGTCCGGCCAGGCGACGTACTTCAGCGGCGACCACCGCAAAACCGCGTCCATGCTCACCGGCTCTGGCCGCCTCGATTGCGGCATTAAGCGCCAGCAGATTGGTCTGGTAAGCAATTTCATCAACGATGCCAATTTTCTTGGCAATCTGCCGCATGGCCACCTCGGTATCTTTGGTTGCCCTACCACTCTCCTCGGCATACTGCGCCGCTTCCGTGGCAATGCGGCTGGTCGTTTGTGCGTTGCTGCTATTGGCGGTCACCGACGCTGAAATTTCCTCCATCGAGGCGCTGGTCTGCTCGACACTGGCGGCCTGCTCGCTGGCTGACGAGCTTAAAGAATGCGCCGAAGAATTGACTTCTTTGGAGGCAAAAGTGATTTCATCACTCGCAAGCTTGATCTCGCGAATAATCGCCGACAAGCGAGTTGCCATGCGTTGCATTGCAGTCTGGAGAATATATAACTCGCCCGCTTTGGCGGTAATGCGAACCTCCTGCGTCAAATCACCCGTCGAGAGACAATCGAGTGTTTTGGCAATTTCGCTGATCGGACCGGCAATACTGCGTGCAATCCAGATCATCACCAGCAAACCGATAACCCCCATCAGCACCATAAAGCCGATAATTTTGGCCAGCATCGCCTGCACAGGCTCAGCGATTTCGGACTCGGGCAACTCGATCATGACATAACTATTAAGCGTGGGAATATACGATGAAGCCACCAGCCGGGAACCATCCGCAGCGGAGTAACGGCCAAAATTAAACTCGCCCTGTTTGAGCAACACTGGCGCCACGTCTGCCATTCCTGGCAACTCGGCGATTTTTTTCTTGGCAATCAGTGTGCTATCACGATGCACCATGATCTGGCCATCAGCCTTCACCAGCATCGCCTGCCCTTGCTCACCGACCTTGAGCTCGCGAATTTTTGCTGCAAGGCGAGACACTTTCAAACCCAGCCCGCCAACCGCCTCAACACCTTGTGCATTTTTGCCCCGGGTATTGATAAACAGCATCATTTCGGTCGGATTACTTTGATCCGTATCGAGATTGAGCTCGTAATCGATATTTTTACTCAAGAAGGCAAAAAACCACGCAGCCCCCGGATCATCTTTATTCAAGGTTCGCGCCAACTGGTGCTGATTATAATAATGGCCGCTCGCGACCGGAATAAATGTCGCCGAATCGGCTTGATTCAGTGCGATGACCTTCTGGGCATATTCTTTCCAGAGCGCCATTTTTTCAGGCGTTTCACCACTGGCCGCCCAGTCGAGCAAAAAGGGATCACTCACCATGGTTCGCGAGGCGGATAATGGGCCGGCAATTTGCCGTTCAATTTCATTACGAATACTGGCTACGGTCGCGGGCATTTCCGAATTTTGAATCCGGTTATTAATAAATTCATTGGTATTGGTGTAAAAGGTCAGTGCCGATACTGCCAGAATGGCGATGACGACCAATGAAGTCACCACAATTAATTGCGCTTTAATCGTATTGATTTTAAACATGTCACAACGCCCTTTGGTTTCTGAAATACGATTTCAATCGTGAAATACATTGGCATCGCATTGGAGTGAGTCAGCTTATGCACTGTAGTTGCCGGAAATGGAAAGATCAATTGACCTCATCACCGCCTAACAGGCTGTTGAAAAACGACTCCAAGACTCAAATTCTTCGTTAAAAAATGGCTCAAAATCCTCATTTACTACCTGTAAACTCCGGTTTTTCGCCATTTTTTCCTTGTCTTTGAGCCTCTCGCTATCTTTTTCAACGGCCTGCTAAATCGTCGACTTCCCCAATCCATGATCGTTTCTCGTAAAATGACGTCATGACAGATCCAATCCGCCTCTTGCGCGAACTTGATGCGCAGCATTTCACCTCAGGCACGTCCATTGCCGACCGACTGGGAATTTCCCGTGCCAGCGTTTCCAATGCGCTCTCGCAAGCCGAACAGTATGGCATTGTGCTTGAACGGCGTAGCGGCGCGGGTTACCGGCTGGCGCAAGCGATAGACTGGCTCAATCCAGATACCATCAGGCAGTATTTGCCTGCAGACTCCGCTGTAACTGTCTCGGTGGCTGATACCCTTGATTCGAGCAATCGACAATTACTCAAAAATCCGCAGCATGGCCTGGCGCTCGCCTGCGAATGGCAAACCGGCGGCCGTGGCCGGCTAGGTCGGCGCTGGCTGGGCTCGCTTGGCGGCAGCCTGATGTTTTCGCTCGCCTGGCAATTTTCCGGTGGCCCGACGCAACTGGCCGGCCTGTCGCTGGCTGTGGGCGCCATCATCGCCCAGACCTTGCGTGATCACGGTATCAGCCGGATCGGACTCAAATGGCCCAATGATTTGCTACTGCAAAACTATGACGAAAACAAGGAAACGGATTACGCCAAAGTCGGCGGGATTCTGATCGAAATGCAGGGCGACGCCTTGGGGCCAGCTCAGGTCGTCATCGGCATCGGCCTGAATCTGGCTTTTCCCGAACATTGGCAACCCGAGCTCGATACGTCGGCAGCCAGCCTTCAGCCGGCCGGGCTCAACTGCTCGCGCAATCAATTGCTTGGACAGCTGTTGGCGGCGCTGGAATTGGGGCTCAATCGCTTTGCCGAACAGGGTTTTTCGCCATTTCTGCCTCAATGGGAAAGCCTGAGCGTCTGGCAGCACCAGCAAGTCAATATCATCGCCCCCGACGGCAAAATCCAGAGCGGCGAGCTGCTCGGCCTTGCCGCAGACGGTTCATTAAGGCTCAAAATAACCGACGGCGCAGCAACAAGCCGCGAGCAACTGATCCACACTGGCGACCTGAGCCTTAGGCGGGTTAAGCAAGCACCTGAGGCGAGTCAATGAGCGTATTTGAGACGGACGCAATGAGCAAAGTGTTGCTGATCGATCTGGGCAATACCCGGATCAAATGGCGTTTTGACGCTGGCACGGTACAGACCGCCAGCGACGTCGATGAATTTGCCGAACAAAGCCGTGATTCACAGCCTCCCGTACAGATTCTGGCCTGTGTCGTCGGCGACGAACAACGTTATCAGGCTTTGTATGCGTTCTGTCTGCAGCGCTGGAGCATTGCGCCGCGCCGTCTGGTCGTCAGCCGGCAAGCGCTGGGCGTGAGCAATCATTATCAGGATTTAAGCCAGCAAGGCGCCGACCGCTGGGCTGCGGTACTGGGTGCGGCCAGCCGCTTTCCACAGCAAACGCTGCTCATTATTTCGGCTGGCACCGCGCTGGTCGTCGATACACTGACCCGCGACGGCCAGTTTCTCGGCGGAACCATCAGCCCCGGATTCGGTTTGATGAAGCAAGCGTTATTTCAGGGTACTGCGCAATTGCCGCTGGCGCAGGGTAGCGAAGTCGATTTTCCGTGCAATACGCACGACGCCATTGAAACCGGCTGTCTACGTGCCATCAGGGGTATTATCTCGGAAGCCATACTGCAATTAAGTCAGAAGGCAATACCCATTGATAAAATCATTTTGTTTGGCGGTGATGCCGCACGCTTGCAAACGTTGCTTAACGCAAACAGCCAGACAGTAGATAATCTGGTGCTCGATGGCCTTTACGCCCTCCACCTTGCTGCCGACGGAGTCTTCACGCAATGAAATTGTTTTTTGCCTTGCTATTGCTGGCCAATTTGCTGGTTTATGGCTGGTTTCAGCTCGACAGCGCACCAATGAGCATTACGCTGCAAACCCGCGAGAAAAACGCCTCGGCGGTCAAAATTGTCACTGGCACGCTGGGCGAAAACGCCGGCGAAGCCAGCGCAACGGCAGCCGCGCCGACCGAACCCACACCAACGACGCCTATTCCGACTGCAAGCGCCGCACCGACTCCGGTCACGCTGGCACAGCATTGCGCGCGCTGGACCGGCGTAACCGGTGATCAAATCCAGCTGGCACGCGACAGATTGTCCGCTTTGAAAATGACCATGACCGAAACCAGCAGCGGTGAATCGACCAAGGTCTGGGTTTACATTCCGCCGCAAGACAGCCTGGAAATCGCCAAAAGCAAGGCCGCCCAACTGGCAGAGCTGGGTTTGAAAGATTATTTTGTCGTCAACAATGGCGGACGCTGGCAAAATGCCATTTCATTGGGCGTCTTCAGTACGCGCGAAGCCGGTGAGCGTCATCTGGCCGAGCTGCAAGCGCAAGGCGTCAAGTCTGCTGTGGTTCGCGACCGGGACGACACGCTCAAGCAAGCGACTTTCAATTTCAAACAACTGAGCGACGAACAACTGGCCAGACTCAATAAATTAAGCCTGCAATTCAGAGGGTCGGTCGTGCGCGAACAGGCCTGCAAATAACTTCGCCCTGAAGTCTGTCCTACAAGCACATGAAAAGGCCGCGCTAGATGTGCGGCCTTTTCATTGCAGCAGAAACAACTCACAACGTTGCATGGCAAACCGTTAAAATAGCGTTTTTTATTTCGCGTGTGACTTAGGCTCTGTTGACGCTTGGTTTACGGTCGCGCTGGCGCGATTTTTGCGACGAATCAAGGCATTGACTGCGAGGCATAGTCATTCTATGTGAGCAGGCAATAACGCAGAGTCGTCGCAAAAAGCGCCCAGCCCGGCGGGTTTGGCTGTTTTTGGCCTGACACTGCGTTGCAAAGCCTTCACATAGAATGACTATGCATCAGGTTTTGCGCCTTGTTTCAGGCCAAAACCAGCACAAACGCGACTCGCAAACCAAACGTCAACAGAGCCTACAACCATGAAAATCGCCCTCGCCCAGATCAACCCGATTGTTGGTGACCTTGCTGGTAATACCGAGCTGATTTTCGCTGCAGCCCGCGAAGCAATGGCGGCGGGCGCTGATATTTTGCTCACGCCTGAACTCGCGCTGACCGGCTATCCACCGGAAGATCTGCTGCTGCGTCCGGCTTTTCTCAAGCAATGCAAACAGATGCTGGCGCGCTTTATCGACGAACTCGACGGCATTACGCTGATCGTCGGCCACCCCAGCGGCGTAGCGGGCGATGAAGTATTCAACTCGGCCAGCGTGATTCGCGATGGCAATGTGCTGGGCCGCTACGATAAATTGCTGCTGCCTAATAATGCAGTTTTCGACGAAGTTCGCTACTTTACGCCCGGTTTTTCGCCCTTTGTTTTCGAGCAGGACGGCGTACAAGTTGGCATCGCGATTTGCGAAGACATCTGGGATACCGAGCCAGCCGCTGCCGCGCGCGACGAAGGTGCAGAGATTTTACTGGTACTCAACGCCTCGCCTTTCCATCAGGCCAAGCAGAAAACCCGCCGCGAAGTGGCGCGCCAACGCGTTGAAGAAAACGGCATTCCGCTGGTGTATTGCAACTTGGTCGGCGGTCAGGACGAGCTGGTGTTCGATGGCCATTCATTCGCGCTCAATAAATCGGGCGAGCTGGCGCTGCAATTACCGGCGTTTAGCAATCAGATTACCTGCTGTGAGTATCTCAATGGAGACCTTATCCAGTCTGATATAGCAGCCGATACCCCGATAGAAGAAAGCATTTACGGTGCGCTGGTGCAAGGCGTTAAAGATTACATAGGCAAAAACCGTTTCCCCGGCATTTTGCTGGGATTATCCGGTGGTATCGATTCGGCGCTGACGCTGGCGATTGCCGCCGATGCACTCGGTGCCGAGCGTTGCCACGCAGTCATGATGCCGTCGCGCTACACCGCCGATATTTCGGTTAATGATTCACGCGAAATGATCGAAATTCTGGGCTGCAAATATTCCGAAATCGAAATCTGGCCTATGTACGAAGCGATGATGGCCGGTCTGGCCGATGAATTTGCTGGCCGTGAGATGGACACGACCGAAGAGAATCTGCAAAGCCGTATCCGGGGTATGCTGCTGATGTCTCTATCCAATAAGACTGGAAAATTGGTTTTGACGACTGGTAATAAATCCGAAATGACAACGGGCTACGCGACGCTATACGGCGATATGGCGGGCGGTTTTGCTGTGCTGAAAGACGTCGCCAAAACGATGGTGTATCGATTATCGAACTGGCGCAATCAGCAGGCGATTGCCCAAGGTCAGAGCGCGCCGATTCCAGAGCGCATTATCACACGTCCGCCGTCGGCCGAGTTGCGCCCCGATCAGAAAGATCAAGACAGCCTGCCCGAATACGAGGTGCTCGACGCGATTCTGGCGGCTTATGTCGAAGAAAACCTCAGCATTGCTGACATTATCGCGCGCGGCTATGTCGAGGCCGATGTCAACAAAGTCGTTCGCCTGCTCAAAATCAACGAGTACAAGCGCCGTCAAGCGCCGGTGGGGCCGCGCATTACCGAGCGCTCGTTTGGCAAAGACTGGCGCATGCCGATCACGCAACGCTTTACGCTCTGATCGCTTCATCGAGACAGCGAAGCCTGCGAATCCGCGGGGTTCAGTCACATCATTGCAATCTTGTACTGCTACCTTACAAGAATGATTGACTAGCCCCCACCCCCAGCATGCCTCCCCTTGGTCTGATCCAGCAGCAATATGAACAAGTTTTACAGATTATCCAGACGCGGCAACTGAGTGCGCTCTTCCAGCCAATTGCCACGCTCAAGGAAGGCCGGGCATACGGTTTTGAAGGATTAATCCGCGGTCCGGCCGGGCATGAACTCCATTCTCCGATTCAGCTTTTTCAAGCCGCCGAGCGTTGTGGCCTGTTGGCAGAACTGGATATCGCCTGCCGAAAAGCCATCATTCGTGCTTTTGTGAACAGCGGTTTGCCCGGCAAATTGTTTCTGAACGTTTGCCCAAGCAGCCTGACGCTACCCGGCTTTCGCTCCGGCGCGACACTTGAATACCTCAAATCAGTGGATCTGGAGCCGCAACGCATCGTCATCGAACTGACCGAAACCCAGGCCATTCACGATTACAAACTGCTCGCAGAAGCAATCCGGCATTATCGCCAGATGGGTTTCAAAATCGCGCTGGACGATCTGGGCGAAGGATTTTCCGGCTTGCGACTGTGGTCCGAATTGAAACCCGATTTTGTCAAAATCGATAAATATTTCATTCAGGGCATCCATCTTGATGCACAAAAGCGCCAATTTGTCCGCTCGCTGCAACATATTGCGCTGGGTACGCATACGAAAGTCATCGCAGAAGGTATTGAAACGACCGACGAGCTCGAAGTCATCAGCCGCATGGGAATCCATTTTGCTCAGGGCTATTTATTTGCCAGACCACAAGCCAGACCCGATCCGCAAATCAGTGTTCCTCAGCTGGAACGCGAAAACCTGAGTCATTTGCAGCAAAGCATGGCGCTGTCGTTGTTGCAGCCCCTCCCCGCAGCATCGTCAAAGGACAGTCACAACAAACTCTGGCAGCGCTTCCAATCCCAACCCGATCTACGCGCGATTGCGGTGATCGATAATGACTTGCCGATCGGCCTCGTTAAGCGCAATGCCATTCTGGAGTTGCTCGCCCGCCCTTATGGCCGGGAGCTATTCGGCGAGCGCAGCTGCGTTTTGCATATGGACACCCAACCCCTGATCATCGAAAGTAATACCAGCCTGACCGAGCTGGCTCGCCTGATGACCTCGTGCGAACACCATCAACTGGACGATGGATTCATCATTACCGAGCAGGGTCGCTATCTGGGAATGGGCACCGGTCGGGAATTGATCCGCGCCATGACCGAGCTACAACTGGCTGCAGCCCGGCACGCCAATCCACTGACCGGCTTACCCGGCAATGTGCCAATTCAACAGACCATGAGCCGCTTGCTCGCCGAACAGCTCGATTTTGTCGTCGTCTACGCCGATCTGGACCATTTCAAGCCCTATAACGATGTCTATGGCTATGCGCGTGGCGATGAATTATTACAACTGTTGGGGCAATTACTGCAGGAATACTGCGATCCAAAAGTTGACTTCATCGGCCATATCGGTGGCGATGACTTTATTTTGTTACTACGCAGCAATGACTGGCAATCGCGTTGCGAGCAATTGCTCGAGACATTCCGGCTAAGGATTCGCGATTTTTTTACGCCCGAGGCAATCCAAAATACCGGCTATGAAGCCCCCAACCGGCAAGGAAAGTTGCAAAGCCACCCATTGGTGTCTTTATCACTCGGCGCGGCACGGGTGGTTGCCCGTGAGCACGCCAGCCATCATGAAGTCGCCAGCTTGGCCAGCCACGCCAAAAGCATGGCCAAACGCCAGCCGGGTAATGCCCTGTTTATCGAACGTCGCCAGAAAAATGACGGGGTATATCTTCAAAGTAAAGACTGGGAAGTAGATAGCGCCATATACCCAAGTCATTAGCCAGAGCAGACCACGTCAATAGTGTGGCTCATTCGGTGCGTGCCGAAAATCGGTTCATATCGGGCACTCGGGATCATTTTGACGGACAAACTTGCGCTTGCAGCAATCTCAAACGATGATGAGCAAAGGCAAAATCGCCAGAGCAGACCGATGGCAACAGGTATTTGATCATGGAATTGAACGATCTGACTTTCCAACGCTACAGCCAATGGATGCTGGAGCAGACCGGGGTACATCTTGCACCAATCAAAAAAACACTCGTCTGCCAGCGACTGAATAAACGACTTGAAGCTAGAAAAATTGCTTCATTCGAGGCTTATTTCAAACTTATCAATGATCAGAAAGAAGATGCCGAACGACAGCTCGCGCTGGATTTGCTGACCACGCACGAGACTTTTTTCTTTCGCGAACCCAAACATTTTGACTGGTTCAAAGCTTATTTAAGCCGCCCACACAGCAGCAACCACATGCTCAGAGTCTGGAGCGCAGCCGCATCGAGTGGCGAAGAGGTCTGGAGCATCGCCATGATGCTTGCCGATGTAATGGGAATACATGGCACTTGGTATTTGATGGGCAGCGACATCAGCCAGCCCGTTCTGGATAAAGCCCGCGCCGGGCATTACCCGATGCAGCGCTGCGAAGGCATCCCGCTGAATTACCTGAAAAGCTATTGCCTCAAAGGTCAGGGCTCTCATCTCGATACGCTGCTGATCAGCCGCGAATTACGTCATCGGGTCGAGTTTCAGGTCATCAATCTCAATCAGGATCTGCCCAGCATGCAGTCCTTTGACGTGATTTTCCTGCGCAATGTGCTGATTTATTTCAATGCAGAAACCAAGAAACACGTTGTCCAGCGCTGCATTCAGCGCTTGCACGTTGGCGGCTATCTGATTATCAGCCATTCGGAAACCATTACCGGGGTGCATCACAATTTGAAATTGGTGCAGGCAGGGATATATCAAAAAACCGAGTAAGCCCACGACCATCTGCGATTCGTATCGGCTTACTCTTGGGACAGTCAGCAAAATTCAGACCGGGCTTTACTCTTCCAGCGGCAGCAAATCCCAATCTAGATTGAGCTCGGCAGTGGCCAGCTCAAGCAGCGGTTTGAGATTGAGCATCAATGCTTTCAGATGCGGGCGCAACTCGTCGACTTTGCCTTTATGCAGCATCACCAAAGCCTCTGAAATTAACGGCGTCGGCATTTGACTCATCGCCGGATCCGGCATAAAGACATGATTATCCATTGGTTCGGCATACAAACGATCCCGTAGAATCGCCATCATCCGGTCAACCGAATGCACATCATCATGCCAAGAATTCGCCACTGAAATCGACGCGGTCACTCGCAACTGTTCGCTACGGAAATTCACTCTGGCATTGGCGATTGTCTGACGCAAGCGCTCGGCAATCACTCTTGCCTCAGTCAGCGGAGCGGACGGGGACACCACAACAAACATCGAATCACTCAGGCGTGCCAGTGTGTCTTCTTTACGCAGTTTGGCCTCAAGCAACTTGGCCAGCAAGCCCAGCAATTGCCCGTGCATTCGTTCGCCCAGTTTATGCTGCAAAGCCTGACTGTGATTGAGATCAAGCAACATGACAGTGACTTCGCTGTTATGTCGAAACGCAAAAGCCAGCGCCTGTTCCAGCTGCAAATTGAGTAAATGCGAACTGCCAACGCCGGTCAGTGCATCGGTCATCCCAGTTTGCACCTGCACCGAGCGCGACTCGGCCAGTTCGCGCCGTGTAGCTGCCAGCTCCAGATTGGCTTTAACCCGCGCCAGCATTTCGCTGCGGTCTGTCGATTTGGTGACAAAATCGTTCGCGCCACACTCGACGCAATGCGCTTTGGTCGCTTCGTCTTCTTCACCGGAAATAATAATGATGGGCAGATAATGCAAGCGGGCCTCACCCGAAGCGCGCACTCTCGCCAGCAAACCCAAGCCATCAAGCTCAGGCATGGTCAGGTCGGACAACAGCAGGTCTATGCTCTCGTCGCTCATCAAACGGCGCCAGCCTGCTTCGCCATCCCCCTCTTCAACCAGATCATACATTTCAGACAAATGCTTCTTGATGGTCGCGCGGACAATTCTGGAGTCATCCACCACCAAAATACGGGGACGTTTGGCTAATTCTGTGCTGTCGTTCATAGAAGTGATCTGTACTTTGAGACGAACCTCTAGCCTAGCATATCACGCACAGAAACGTATGAAACTCCCCCATAATATGACAATCACTAGACAACAAGGGGCGCTGCATGCCATAAAGAAAAATCATTGCCCTGCATTTGCATAAGGTAAACCTGATGGCCAGCACCTATCGTTTACAAATCGGTTTATCGCCCCTTGCCCCCCAAGAGGCCGACATCGCGCTATCAACCATTCGCAGGGTGTGGTGCATGCCATCATGGGTACGCAAGCAGCATATCGGCGACGGCGTGTTTCTACTGGAAGTACGCCATGAAGCAGCACTCAAACCGGGTGAGAGCGCCGACTGGTTTGTCGAACGCCTTGCTGCTGCGCTATGGCAGGAAATCGGCCGCTTTGTCCGAGTCGTCATCGACATCGCGCCGCACGAAGCCCCCGATGGCCGCGTGTTTATTCTGGAAGAAGCATCTTACTGGCGCATCATGGAAAGCTTCCGGCTGTCGCACCCGTATTAACGAATCCGGCGCTACCGAGAACTGCAATCATCATGAGACCACAAAAAACGCAGCCGAAAAAAAGCCCACTCGAAAGTGGGCTTTTTCTTCATGCAGGCAAAAACTTAAGCCATTGCCTTGATCGCAGCAGCCAGACGGCTCTTGTGACGAGCAGCCTTGTTTTTGTGGTAAATCTTTTTATCAGCGATACGGTCGATTGTGCTTACTGATTGCTGGTAAACAGCAGTAGCAGCAGCTTTATCGCCAGCAGCAATCGCTTTGATTACTTTTTTAACTGCAGTACGGAATTCTGAACGCTGAGCGCCATTGTGTTCACGTGCTGCAGTTGCTTGACGAGCGCGCTTGCGTGCTTGTGCGGTATTTGCCATGTTGTAATGCTCCTGAGGTGTAACGGGTCTACTGCTTGGCCGGAGACACGGACTTTCGGCAGCACACACAAACCCTAGAAAGGCGACGATTTTATTCGTTCTTCACGACATATGCAAGAGCGGCGTATCATGCGCACAAAGCAAATTAAGCCCGTGGAAATATGAATCTCTTAAAAGCAGTCGCAGCAGTCAGCTCAATGACCTTGATCTCACGCGTTTTAGGGTTTGCCCGCGACGCAATCATGGCGCGGATCTTTGGGGCCAGCCTTGCCACCGACGCCTTTAACGTCGCCTTCAAACTCCCCAATCTGCTGCGACGCATCTTCGCCGAAGGGGCATTCAGTCAGGCTTTCGTACCGATATTGGCTGAATACAAAAACAAACAGGGCGACGAGGCGGCGCGTGAGTTTATCGCCGACGTGTCGGGCATGTTGACGTTGATCCTCGCCATCGTCACTGCAATTGGCGTGATCGCCGCACCATGGATCATTTGGGTTTCGGCACCGGGCTTTGCCCAAAACCCGGATAAATTTGCGCTAACGACAGATTTGTTGCGCATCACCTTTCCATATATTTTGCTGATTTCCTTGTCGTCCTTGGCTGGCGCTGTACTCAATACCTGGAATAAATTCTCGGTTCCGGCCTTTGTACCGACGTTACTAAATGTCTCGTTTATTGTTTTTGCGCTGTTTCTGACGCCGTATTTCGACCCGCCGATTCTGGCAATGGCCGTTGCTGTCGTCGTTGGTGGCGTGGCGCAACTGGCTTATCAATTGCCGCATTTGCGCAAAATCGGCATGTTGACCCGACCCAAACTTAATTTTCACGACGCCGGCGTCTGGCGCGTCATCAAACAAATGGGGCCAGCGATTTTGGGGGTTTCAGTCAGTCAGATTTCGCTGATTATCAATACGATTTTCGCCTCCTTCCTGATCTCCGGTTCGGTGTCGTGGATGTATTACGCGGATCGTTTGATGGAATTTCCAACCGGCTTGCTCGGCGTCGCGCTCGGCACAATTTTGCTGCCTTCACTATCAAAGACCTATGCCAACGACGACACCACCGAGTATTCACGCCTGCTCGACTGGGGTTTGCGTTTGGCGCTGTTACTGGCAATTCCATCGGCCGTCGCCTTGGCACTGATTGCCGAGCCGCTGACTGTCGCCATGTTCCAGTACGGCAAATTCACCGCACACGATGCACAAATGACACAGCAGGCTCTCTGCGCCTACGCCGTTGGCTTGGTAGGGCTGATTTTGATCAAGATTCTGGCGCCGGGGTTTTACGCGCGGCAAAATATTAAAACACCGGTCAAAATCGCTTTATTTACACTAGCAGTCACACAGATATTTAACTTGTTGCTCATCGGCCATTTGAAACATGCAGGTTTGGCGCTGGCGATCAGCTTGGGCGCACTGACCAATGCCGGATTGCTGTTTTATCAATTGCGCAAGCAGCAGATTTTCACGCCGCAAGCAGGCTGGGCGGTTTTTGTATTCAAATTATTACTCGCCGTGAGTGTAATGGCGGCTACGCTGATCGGCATGCTGCAGCTGATGCCAGCGTGGTCGGACGGCAATATGTCGATGCGTTTGTTGCGCCTCACTGGCCTGGTTCTGGCAGGCATTGCGGCCTATTTTGCGACGCTGGGTTTGCTGGGTTTTAGACCTCGCCATTTTTCACGCCGCAGCAACTAAATACATGGCGCATGTATTGCCACCAGTATCAAATAGATAGCCTTTTACAGAGCAATACCCCAACAGACCAGTCGGCACCACCTTCAGAAACAGCCTGTGATGCCATCGCCTGCAGCCAGTCCTGCTCAGTCGTGATAAAATCACGCGATTAATTTTCTCTCGCCGTGGCAAGCGCAGCCTTGCCCGAATACATTCAATAAATGGAGCTCAGGATGACATCCTCGATTTTTGCCGCCGTAGAAATGGCCCCACGCGACCCGATTTTGGGCCTGAACGAAGCGTTTAACGCCGACACTCGCAGCACCAAAGTGAATTTGGGCGTAGGCGTTTACTACAATGACGAAGGCAAAATTCCTTTGCTCGCTGCGGTGAAAGAAGCGGAAAAAGCACGTCTGGCGACGCAACCACCGCGCGGCTACCAGGCCATTGAGGGTAATCCGGCTTACAACGCGGGTGTACAAAACCTGCTGTTCGGCGTTGAAAGCGAATTGATCGCAGCTGGCCGTGTTGTTACTGCACAAGCTTTGGGCGGCACTGGCGCACTGAAAATCGGCGGCGACTTCCTGCAACGTCTGAACCCGAATGCGACCGTTTACATCAGCAACCCAAGCTGGGAAAACCACCGCGCGATTTTCGAATCTGCGGGTTTCAAGGTAGGCGACTATCCGTACTATGACGCAAGCACTCGCGGCGTTGACTTTGCTGCGATGAAAGCCTTCCTGCTGACGCTGGAAGCGGGCTCAGTGATTATCTTGCACGCTTGCTGCCACAACCCAACTGGCGCGGACATGAGCGACGCGCAATGGGGCGAAGTGGTTGAAGTTTGTCGCGAGCGTGGTCTGGTGCCATTCCTTGACATGGCTTACCAAGGCTTTGCTGAAGGCATCGATGCTGACTCGGTTGCAGTGAAAGCCTTCGCCGCATCTGGCCTGCAATTCTTTATCTCTAGCTCGTTCTCGAAAAGCTTCTCTTTGTACGGCGAACGCGTTGGCGCGCTGTCTATCATCACGTCGAGCAAAGAAGAATCTGGCCGCGTATTGAGCCAACTGAAACGCGTCATCCGCACCAACTACTCTAACCCACCGATCCACGGCGGTGCAGTGGTTGCTGCAGTGCTGGCGAGCCCGGAATTGCGCGCGATGTGGGAAGAAGAACTCGGCGGCATGCGCGTTCGCATCCGCGCAATGCGCTCTGGTCTGGTTGAAAAACTGGCCGCTCGTGGCGTGGCACAAGACTTCTCGTTCGTGACGCAACAGCGCGGCATGTTCTCGTACACCGGCCTGACTGCCGAGCAAGTTGAAAAACTGCGCGCCGACTATGGCATTTACGCGGTATCAACTGGCCGTATCTGTCTGGCTGCGCTGAACGTCAACAACATCGACTACGTTGCTGATTCGATCGCAAAAGTACTTTAATACCTTGTTCCGCACCATTAATCATAAAAAGCCTGCTTAACGCAGGCTTTTTTATTGCCCACTGTTTATATTTTGACCATCTGCCTACCGTATCAATTCAAATGCGAGTGGTCAAAAAATGAATCTCAAAAAAGCCATCCCGTTTCACCTTCATCTCTCCTACCTGTTCACCGGACTGATTCTGGTATTTTCACTGATTCTCGGATTGGCGCTACTTCATCGCGTTAATCAGATGATCCTGACTGACGTCAGCGCACGCTACGACCTGATCGGCGAGCAAACCGCCAGAAGCATTCTGACGATGGCCAAGCCGATCAAAAATCAGGTTGAAACACTGGCCAAATCGCCAATCACCCAAGCCAAGACGCTGGAGCAACGACTTGAATATATAGGGTATATGGTTGCAAGCATTGCCAATAATGAGCTATCAAACGCTACCTATATAGGGTATCCGAATGGCGAATTCTTTATGCTGCGAAAATGGCAGGACACGCCCCAGTTACGCGCCCTGCTGTCTCCGCCCCCTGGTACAGCCTGGGTCATTCAGAGCCTGAGTCTGAAACACGGCAACATGGTTGGTGATTTTTTCTATTTCGATCAACAACTCAAACTGATTGCATTGCGCGGCGGCGTTGCCTATCAATTCGACCCGCGCACTCGCCCTTGGTATCAAAATGCTTTGGCACACAATGACAGTAATTCCCGTGCCACAGACGCCTATTATTTTGCTTCGTCTGGCGCAGTGGGCTTCACTTATTCAACCCGATCCCCCAAAGCCGAGGCCGTTATCGGCACCGACATCCTGCTGACCGATTTGCAAAACAGCCTGAGCCAGGAAAAAAACACGTCAAAAAGCCGCATCGCCTTGCTGAACAACAGCGGACAGGTCATTGCCCTGCAAAATGGCAGCGCTCAAGTCTATATCCCCAAACTCGTCACCTTGCCTGATGGAAGACTTCGCTTACCGATGATCAAGGAAGTGCAAGATCCCATTCTCAATCAACTTTACGCACTCGGCGAAATGAAGCACAGCCGATCCTTCACCCTCAATCAGGATGATTGGGAAGGGCTCAATTTGCGCCTGCAAATTCCGGGCGGAAAACCACTCACCCTGCTGATTGCCAGCCCGCACGACGAATTACTCGCCAACGCCCGGGCACTGCGTAACCAAGGCATGCTTCTGGCTGGCATCCTGTTGCTGGGCGTTATTGCGCTGGCCTTTTTCGTCTCCAGACTAGCCTCTCGCCCGATGAATCAATTGAGCGACGAGACGATCAAGATCCAGCATTTCGATTTCAGCGAATCCATTTCAATCCGATCGAACATTACCGAAATCATCGAACTGGCCGATTCGATGAACGACATGAAATCGACAATACGATCTTTTCTGGAACTGTCGACCAGCCTAGCGTCCGAAACGAACTTCGAACGATTGCTTGCCCGTATCCTGAGCGAGTTGGCCGAGATTGCCGATGCACAAGGCGGGGTCATTTATCTGCATGACCCCAAACTACGGACACTGATCCCCGCCCACTCGCACCTGAGTAATCTCACACCAGTCAACGTCGGACAAATTGCGACGCTCAGCCTTGATGAGTTAACTAATCCAATCGTCAAAGCGGCGCATAACGGCACCATTATCGAACAGCTCGATGAAGCCCGGCTCGACCAACTGTTTGGCCAGGAGTCCAGTGGCAATGCCACAGTAATTGCATTACCACTCAAGGAGCGTAATGGGACACTAGCTGGCGTTATTGCAATGCAATTGGCCAATGAATCGGTCGACCCCGGCCAGCAAGCGATGATTGAGGCGATTTCCGGCAATGCGGCAGTCGCTATTGAAAATCAACGCCTGATCCAGGAACAGAAAACACTGCTTGAAGCGTTCATCCAGCTGATTGCCGGCGCGATTGATGCCAAAAGCCCTTACACCGGCGGACACTGCCAGCGCGTACCGGAATTAACCAAAATGCTGGCTCAAGCGGCATGCGAACAAAGCCAAGGGCCATTTGCCGAATTCAATTTAAATGAAAGCGAATGGGAAGAACTGCATATCGCAGCATGGTTACACGACTGCGGCAAAGTCACTACACCGGAATATGTCGTCGACAAGGCGACCAAACTAGAAACCTTGTACGACCGAATTCATGAAATCCGGATGCGTTTTGAAGTCATGAAGCGCGACGTTCATATTCGATACTGGGAAAATCTGGCCAGTGGTGGCGATCAGAAACAATTGAACAATATCAGAGAGCAGGAATTACAACGCCTAGACGATGATTTTGCCTTTGTCGCCCACTGCAATGAAGGCGGCGAATTTATGGCGCAGGACAAAATAGAAAGGCTCACCAACATCGCCAGCCAGACCTGGCTACGAACTCTTTCTGATCGCCTCGGCATTTCGTACGAAGAAAGGCAGCGCAAGGCAGGCACTCCCGAAGCCCCATTACCCACCCCAGAACCATTAATTGCCGATAAGCCAGAGCATCGTTTTATTCGCAAGGAGCGCGATAAAATCGCGCCCGACAACCCCTGGGGCTTCAAGCTAAATGTGCCGGAGTATTTATACAACCGGGGAGAGCTTTACAATTTATGTGTTGGCCGCGGCACCCTATCGGAGGAAGAGCGTTACAAGATCAATGAGCACATCGTCCAGACCATTATCATGCTGGAAAAACTCCCCTTCCCTCGCCATCTGTCGCGAGTTCCGGAAATCGCAGGCGGGCACCATGAAAAAATGGATGGCAGCGGCTATCCAAAACGCTTAACTCGCAATGAAATGAGTCTACCAGCCCGAATGATGGCAATCGCCGACATTTTCGAAGCACTCACCGCAATCGACAGACCCTATAAAAAAGGCAAACTCCTCTCGGAAGCAATCAAAATCATGAGTCTAATGAAAAAAGACCAGCATATTGACGCTGATCTTTTTTCATTATTTTTGACATCCGGGGTATATCGCACCTACGCGGAACGCTACCTGCAGGCAGCGCAAATCGACGAATTTGATATCTCCATTTATCTGGTCTAGTTTTTTGCTCCAGGTGTTTTCTTGGCATTTTGCAGGCAAGCTTTCCACTGCTGTGCTGTGGCGGCAGCTTGACCATCAACGACACAATCGCCAGTTTTCAGATGCAAATAGTCCACGCCCGGATCGCCCGTTGCAGACGACAACTCTTGGGTCGTACTGGAACGAGATGCACTGCTCGTACGCGAATGCCCCCCCAGTTCCGCCAATTTCTTCTCCAGCTCATCAACACGATCACTCTTGGCCCGGAGATCTATCCGCAGTTGCTTGAGCTCTTCATCTTGCGCATCGTGCGCTTCAATTTGCTGCAGTATTGTTGTCTTCAGCTTAACAATTTGCTCGACGTAAAATTTTTTCTCGAAGCTGCGCTTGCTCATTCCGACGGCGATACCCAGCAACAAGAAAAAAATCAGTAAGAACAAGGAACCCGCCCAGATGAATGGCAAGCGATAGCGCTGAAAAAAGCCAGGTTCAACAGGAGGTACTGCGCGGGGAGGGGGATCAGCATCCAGCGCTTCGATAACTTCGTCCGACATGCGAGTATCCCTCTGTAGATTATGTGTTCGCCAGCACAATGACGGCGATGCTAAGCATCAAAATAGCACGGACAAAATAAAAAAGGCTAGCTTGAATAAGCTAGCCTTTTTTATTTGGCTCCCCGACCTGGGCTCGAACCAGGGACACACGGATTAACAGTCCGTTGCTCTACCGACTGAGCTATCGGGGAATTGATCTTTACAATCAAAACAGCTAAGTTAAACAATTAACTTAACTCGGTAATTTGGCTCCCCGACCTGGGCTCGAACCAGGGACACACGGATTAACAGTCCGTTGCTCTACCAACTGAGCTATCGGGGAATTGGTATGGGGCGTATAATAGTCAGCCTCTCGTCTGCAGTCAAGAAAAACCGTATAAATTTATCGACAAAAATAGAAGCTATGGCTAAAAAATTTCTGCTTGGTCTATTGGCAACCGGCGGCATCATTGCTGCGACGCCTCTTGTTTTTCCGTATTCTTTATTCAAAAACAGTGCAGAATCAACGCTCTCTAAATTATCTGGAACCAGGGCGGCAATAGGCTCAATCAAGTTCCATTACAACCCTGCCCCCGAGTTTATTCTTGAACGGATCATTCTCGACTCTGCGGACACAGCCCAAATCGGCACCATTTCCATTCCTGTTACATTACACAATGTCATGAATTGGAATACCTATTTGCGCGACATTACGCTCAAACAAGCGGAATTTTCATTGCCGTTCGCAATCGATTTACCAAATAAGCTACAACCTAACATTGAGAATCAGTTAAAAATTGGCCGACTGAATCTTGAACAAGTAGCGGTCAAGCTTGAGCAGGGCAAAGTCGGCCCAGTAAACGGATTACTTCGCTTCAAAAGCGACGGTAGCATTGACGACTTACTAATCAGCTCCGACGAGGGGCGTGCAGAACTTCAAGTCCAGCCATCTCAAGGGGATACCTTTAAAGTGCAGTTCAATGCAAAAGGCTGGGATTCACCACTAGGCTACCCGGTGCACTTTGAATATCTGAAATTAATTGGAACCGCGCATAAACAAGGCATTGAAATAGCTGACATTCGCGCGGATCTGTATGGCGGTCTAGCCACAGGCAACGCGCAACTTCAATGGGGCGACGATCACTGGATACTTTCAGGTCAGCTATTTAGCAAAAACCTGCAAGCCGAGCCGCTCATCCAAGTTTTCAGTCCAATCACCCGCTCGAGTGGCCGCATGAATGGCGATGCCATTTTCCGTTTCGAGGCAAAAAACTATAGCGATCTTTTCAAACGCCCCCAGATCAATGGCCGTTTTATCATTCAAGACGGCATGCTGAGCAATTTTGATCTGGTAACCCCCTTAAAATCACAAAACCCAACCGTACAAAGCCGCGGCGGCCAGACCAACTTCAATACACTGGTTGGCGGACTTAAGATTGATGGCAACCTTGTTCAATTGCATAGCCTGACGTTAGATGCAGGCAAATTCCGATCAAGAGGAAACGTCAACATCAAGGCTGGCGCACTAACCGGAAGCATTGCGTCGCAATTGGCAGCAGGCGTTGTAACAATAAGCAATCAGCTGAATGTCGCCGGAACTTTGAATGCACCTGAATTGCGCAGCGGAGGAGCCTATCGCCCCGAGTTAAATCCAAAGACCAATGGCCCCCCTCCCGAAAGCACGACCGAAACACCCCAATAAGCAAACCCGCCCCGCCTGTCGGGGCGTTATAATATCCAACCTACTTCACCCCCAGCAGGAAGCCGCAATATGACTTGGCTAGAATCGATTGGCGCGACTTTTTCCGACACCTCTGTAATTACGTCCTTTGGTAACCCAAGCGCTGAGAAAAAAGCCTACGCCGAACAGGCCATCGTCTGTCCACTCACTCAATATGGTCTTATCCGGTTTAGTGGCGAAGAAAGCCAACCCTTCTTGCAGGGGCAGCTATCTAGCGACATTCGAGCTCTGCAACCCGAAACAGCACAGTACTCCAGCTACTCGACTCCGAAAGGGCGAATTCAAGCCAGTTTTCTGATCGTCCGACAAGGCGAGGATTATTTATTGCAAATAGATCGTGCAATTCAGCCTGCCATACAAAAACGTCTGTCGATGTTCATCCTGCGCAGCAAAACCAAAGCAAGCGACGCCAGTAATGAATGGGTTTCACTGGGTGTCGCAGGAAAAACAGCCAAAACGATTATCACCCAAGCCTTCGGAACTGTGCCTGAAGCCATGCAGGTTATCTCGCAAGGTCAAACACAACTTATCGGCCTGAGCAACGAGCGTTATCAAATCTTGACCAACCATGATCTTGCACCAGACCTCTGGCAAAAACTCATCGCCTGCGGTGCAATACCCGCAGGCGAGCCACTATGGCGCCTTGGCGAAATTCAGGCAGGTTCACCGTGGATTACCGCAGCAACACAGGATGAATTTGTCCCTCAAATGGTGAATTTGGATTTGATCGGCGGAGTGAGTTTCACCAAAGGTTGCTACCCAGGACAGGAAATCGTGGCTCGGACTCAATATCTGGGCAAATTAAAACGCCGCATGTACCGGATGTTCGTCGACAGCATCGATGCCGCAGCAGGCCAGGATGTCTACAGCCCGGAAATGAACGGTCAACCCAGCGGAAAAATCGTGCAGGCCGCGCCAGCTCCGCAAGGCGGTATGGAGTTACTGCTTGTTGCGCAGATAGCCAGCCTGGAGCATGGCCTGCATTTGGCCAATCTAAATGGCCCACTGCTGCACAACTTGCCATTACCCTATGCCATGAATTGATTTTTAAGCTTATAATCGCCCGATTACTGATTATTTAATCTCGAGGATGTTGCCCGATGGGGTTTCTCGCTAATAAGAAAATTTTGATCACTGGCCTTTTGTCTGATCGCTCTATTGCTTACGGCGTAGCGCAAGCATGTCACCGGGAAGGCGCAGAGCTGGCATTTACCTATGTCAGTGAAGAACTGAAAGATCGCGTGACCAAACTGGCTGCAGATTTTAACTCGACCATTGTCTTGCCGTGCGACGTAGGCAGCGATGAACAAATCGACGCGCTGTTCCCTGCTTTGGCAAAACACTGGCCGACGTTTGACGGCTTTGTACATTCAATCGGCTTTGCGCCGCGTGATGCATTAAAGGGCGATTATCTGGATGCCGTGACACGTGAAAATTTCGCGATTGCCCACGACATCAGCTCATATAGCTTCGCGGCACTGGCAAAAGCAGCTCGTCCTATGCTCAACGAACGTGCCTCGCTGGTCACCATGTCCTATCTTGGCGCTGAGCGCGCAATCCCAAACTACAATGTGATGGGTTTGGCCAAAGCCAGTCTGGAAGCTAATGTTCGTTATATGGCTGCAGCACTGGGCACCAGCAAAGAAATCCGTGTTAACGGCGTTTCAGCGGGCCCAATCAAAACACTCGCAGCAGCCGGCATCGCCAACTTTGGCAAGCTGCTCAAAGGCGCTGCGGATGCAACACCGTTTAAACGCAACGTAACCCAAGAAGAAGTAGGTAATGTGACCGCATTCCTGCTGTCTGATTTGTGTTCTGGCATGACCGGTGAAATTTTACACGTCGATGTGGGCTTCTTTATTGGTGCCGGCGCACTGGCCAGCGCAGAATAAATCCAGTGACAAAAAACAAAGCCCGCAAATGCGGGCTTTGTTTTTTATGCGATGATCAGGCAAACTGCGCGACCTGAAGATATTGGGCAATGCCATATAAACTACGCCAATTCATACCTTCCCCCTGCAACAGGGAAAAAGAATTGCCCGGTAATCGCCCTATGGCACTACTCAACACCGAACTGTCCGCACTACTGCGAGTCATTTGAAATGGATTATTCAGCATCGCGGCCTCTTTTTGTGCGTCACCGATTGCTTCACCCAGTTTATCTAATGCCTGATTAAACAAATCATTAATGGCATCGGGTTTATCCTGTATCTGCTGCCTCAACCGGGCGTCATTCACGCTTAATTGCCCCTCCGCGTTTGCTGTTACGCCAAGATCACTGAGTGATACACGCTCTCGTCCCTGCCCACTCTCAACAGCCGACAAAGTCGAATTAAATCTCTCAATTTCCCGTCGTGCCAACCCATCGCCCAATTCGCTTGTTGAATTCTCAATAATGGTGAGTAATTGCTCACGAGCCTGATTCACCCGCTCGACAAATTGTGTGATGTTTTTCTCTAGCTGAGCTGAATCCCTCTCGATCGTGACATTCACATCCCCCGGCTGAAGTAACTGAAGCTGCAGATTGCTACCCTTGTCGGCTACATTATTTTCGGGATTACTCAGCACACGCTCGTCAATCTGCAATTTGGCATCCTGCGCTACACGATTTGCTGCCGCTGCCTGCGCCGCATTGATAGAAAGCCGGTTCAAATTGCTGCTGGATAAACCATTTTCAGGTTTGGCTGTAACCGTAAAAGCCTGAGCTGCCCCCGTTTTCACGCCATCCAGCTGCAGCCTTGCACCATCCGGATCACTGACCACGTTTGCCAGCAGATTTGTTTGTAGTTGATTGATTTTTCTCGCCAAATCACTCAAAGTCTCACCCGTATTAATTTCGATCAGTTTTGCTTGGCCTTCCGGCTGCTGATTGCCGGCCTGATTAATTGCGCCAAACTGAATGGTCAGATAGCCCCGATCGAGCACTTCGTCTTTGCTTGTAAAATTATCACTCTGGCTTGACTGACCTTGCGCCAATTGCTGTACCTGGATTTTTTGCGGAGCCCTGAGTTCTCCTGAACTTAGCACTTTGGCGCTAATTATCGTGTTGTCACTCAAACTGGCGCGCAACGGGTTTCGGGCATCCGATCCAGAAAGCGGTTTTAGATCGGAGTCAAAATTACTCAGAACAGATTGGACTCTAGCGGAAGCCGACAAAGAAACAGCAGTTGAACCGGAAACGGTTTCGACTCGTCGCTGAAAAAAATCACTGGAAAACTGATTGAATGATGCCGCATTAAGTGGGGTAAGGCGAAAATTGGAAGCGCCGACTTGCTCAATTGCACTCAGCTGATAAATACTGTCCAGCGTTTTAGATGACAATCCTGCAGAAACAATGCCCGTATTCTGACCATACAGCGACTGAGTCCCGCCATATTTACCGTAAAAGTCATTGCGACCAGATATACTATTGAGCATGATTTTCACCTGCTAACGCTCACTCAGCCAAGCAATCAGCCATCAAGCGCCAGCTTTGATTTTACGCCAAAATATTTTAAAAACAATAGGTTAAACGATCATGTGCCAGCTACTCGGCATGAATTGCAATACCCCGACCGATATTATTTTTTCATTTGAGGGATTCCATCGTCGCGGGGGGCTCACCGACGAACACTCGGATGGTTGGGGAATCGCTTTTTTTGAAGGCAACGGTTGCCGCTTATTTCTGGATTATCTACCTTCAATTTCCAGTCCGGTCGCCGATCTGGTAAGGGCTTACCCGATCAAAAGCAAGAATGTCATTGCGCACATCCGCAAAGCAACGCAAGGCCAGATCAATCTGGCCAATACCCATCCATTTGGTCGGGAATTATGGGGACAGCAGTGGATTTTTGCCCATAACGGCAACCTGAGCAATTTACCCGCACTGGAACACAGCCGGTTTTTACCCGTCGGAAGCACCGACAGCGAACATGCATTTTGCTGGATACTCAATCAGCTGGCTCAGCAATTTAAAACCCGTCCTGACCTCCCCCAGCTGCACGAGGCACTCAGCAAACTTGTTCCACAATTGGCGACTCTGGGGACATTCAATTTTCTGCTCTCCAATGGACAGGCGCTCTTTGCCCATTGCAGCACCAAGCTCAACTACCTGATCCGACAGGCTCCTTTTTGTCGTGCTCATTTGAGTGATACGGATATGGCCGTTGATTTTTCGCTCGAAACCACGCCCAAGGACCGGGTTGCCATCATTGCCACCGAGCCACTCACTGACAATGAAAACTGGATTGCGATGCAAAACGGAGAACTACTGATGTTTATTGACGGGAGCCCGGAAAGCTAAGGGTATACACATGAAGGCAATATCTATATTGCCCTGCAGAGCAATACCCATCACGAAGACTTGAACTGGTGCAAATTAATCAGGGAAAAAACACTTTCATCAAAGTATTCACCCTTTTCATCAAGTTGACGAATTAACGGGCCCAGCCGGGACAATTCAAGCTGTCCTTGGGCAAAACGGTCACGTACTGATTTTAGATTTTGAGCGCGCGTCGCCAATTTACCCCGGCGAATATCCAGCTCCTTGCGCTCACGCCGGTGTCCGGCGACCGATAAATTCAGCCAGAGCACAATTGGCACGGCAACCAGCCATAATTCGGCCAGCAGGCCGGCAATCGCACCGAGCGACAATGCCATATACCAAACCTGATCAATATGTTCGAATCCGGGCATCACCAATGATAAGGTCGGCCAGCGTCGCTTGATCATCGCACGAATCCGCTCGTCATTAGCCGCATCGCGTTTTTGTGCCATCAGCGCCGAGTCGAGCACCAGACTCACATACCAATTGGTGATGATCCGGCAATGCAACCATTCGGCGCTGATGTATTGCTGAATTTTTTCATCGAGCTCCTGCCGAAAGTCATCACTCCCCAAAGGCGAGTGAGCACTATCGTATGGATTTCGCAATGAATGCTGCACGGTCAACGGATACCCAGCCAAAACAACCAACTTTTCACGTCGCTGCTGCAACAGTTCCGGAGGAATGTTGAGATTAGGGTCTGACAAATGGATATATTGCTCGATCAGTTGATCAAGGCGGTCAAACTCAGGGCGAACGCCTTTATTGGCTCGCATAAAGCGGCGCAGATTTTCTACTTCGGCCAAAACAGCCTGCCCAGTGGAAGCGGCCTCAGGCACCCAGGGGAGACGAATCAGGCTTTCGACTTTATTGAGCGAGTCGTCAAAGTGCTGGTAAAAAGCTTCGTAATAAGCCGTTGTCTCACGATCATCACGCTCGTGGTTACCCGTCACCAGCGGCTTGGTTGGGGGAGAGCGACGCAAATCGGTAGCAATCCCGCTGGCCAGCGATTCAAGCTCTGGGGAAACACCCGCATAAGAAAAAATCGGATCAAGCTCATGTCGCTTGCTCCGCCAATCTTCCAAGGTTTTCCAGATACTCCAGTCAGCCACAATGCACTCCTTTTAGCCTTGCCATTTTACCGTTGAAGCCAGCCAAACGGTAAGGAATCGCGGCAGGTGTGCTATTCGAACCAATCAATGTCATCAGGCTTTACGTTTTTTAACTGGGATCGCCAAGGCGGCTTCAATGCGTTCGCATAAATGGCGCAAGACTTCGAGCCGGGCGTGGTATTTATTATTTGCACCGATCAAATGCCACGGCGCAATTGCCGAACCGGTGCGTTCGATCAAATCACTCCCGGCCTCGATATAAGCATCCCATTGATCGCGATTACGCCAATCTTCTTCGGTGATTTTAAAGCGTTTATATTCGATGGCTTCACGCTCTTTAAAGCGGCGTAATTGCTCTTCACTGCTGATCGCCAGCCAGAACTTCACAACAATCACATTGGCCGAGCTGATTTGTGCCTCAAAATCATTGATTTCTCCGTACGCACGCATCCAGTCGGCTCGGCTGGCAAAGCCTTCGACCCGCTCAACCAAAACCCGGCCATACCAGGAACGGTCAAACAACGTAATTTGCCCCAGTGGTGGCAGATGACGCCAAAATCGCCATAAATAAGGCTGCGCACGCTCTTCCTCGCTGGGCGCGGCAATCGGAATCGTACGGTATTGTCGAGCATCGAGCGCGGCCGTGATCCGGCGGATTGCACCGCCTTTGCCGGCAGCGTCCATTCCCTCAAAAACACACACCACTGAATGCTTTTTAAATTCGGGCAGACGGGTTAACGCATTCAAGCGCTCCTGTAATTGGGCAAGTTGCTGGTTATAACTGGTTTTACTGACGTGAGCATCAAGCACCAGCTTATCCAGCAAGCGCAAACCATCAATTGACGGCATCAACGGCGCAGCATCAATACGGTTTTGCCTGACGGACTGCCGCTCAAGATGGTGGCTAATGGCCTCAACAATATGCTTGCCTATCGTGATATCGCGATAACGCTCATCAGTGCTTTCAATCACGCGCCAGGGGGCGTCGGCCAGATTGCTTCGCTGTAACAGATCATGTTGCGAGCGCATCACTTCGTCGTAGTGATCCAGAAACCAGGTGTCCGACTCGTCAAAGCGCCAGGCCAGTAATGGGTCAGCAGCAAATTTCTTCAAACGCTTTTTCAGCTGCTCTTTGGACAAATGCAACCAGAATTTAAGAATCAACGCCCCTTCATCGGCCAGCATTTTCTCGAAGTGAATGATTTTGGCCAATTCATGCTCGTAAGCAACCGAACCCGGACGCGCAGTAAGCTGCTCCCACATCGGACCGCTATACCAGCCGCCAAATAAAATTGCCATTTTTCCTTTGGGTGGCAAGATCCGCCAATAGCGCCAAAAAGGCGGCCGGGCTCGTTCTTCATCATTGGGGGAGGAAAAGGTATGCGTCGCAATATGCCGGGGATCCATCCACTCCAGTAATAAATTGGCAACTTGTCCGCGCCCGGCTGTAGGCACACCGCCCAACAAAATGATGACGGGAAAATCGCCGCGCTCCTTGAGTTGATATTGAATATTCAGCAGGCTCTGCCGCAACTCATCGGCAGCCAGCTTGTACTGTGTCTTATCAAGACCGTGACCTAACTCGGCAGAGGCAAACATGAAATGCTCCAGAAACCATGGCTTGTACTTGGCAAACTGCAACAACCGGATCAGGACGATGTTGTATTTGTTGACTCCGGCTCAGCGCCAGACCCTAAAACAGAATGACAGAATCATCCAGCTCGGACGGGCGCAATGAATCCAGATGAGCATCCTCAACGACCAGATCATTCAAAACGGCGGTGACTCCGGCAAATTTCTGATTCAGCGAGAAACCATCTTCATACAATTTGTCGGCATATTTCGAGCTGGCTTCGATCATATACAGCAAGTCGTCTTCCTGCGCATCGGTCAGACCAAAGCGGGTCAAAGACGAAGAAAACTGGATTCGCAAACCTTCAAACAATTCACGCGATGCACTCTGCTGATATTTATATTCGGCATCAAATTGCTGCAGAACTTCGCCTATTGTCACCAGGGATTCGCGGATCTTTCGGCTTTGCGCCGCCATTTTTTGTTCCAGCACAATCCCATCGACCCGATGTGCCGCGGCCTCGACCATGATGGCCAAATGATCACGAATTCGCCCGATATAGTCGCTGTTTTCCCAATTCAGATCTTTAATCTGTAAAATCACTTTGGGATAATTGATCACCAGTCGATGCCCATACTGGTAAATCCTTGCCCCTTCGGTCAGTCGCAGCAGCATCTCGGACTCCAGCGGGCTCGATCTTCCTTCGCTATTGAGTGTTTTTTGCTCGGTCTCGGTACGAATTTGCGCCGAGACTTTCAGCTGAAAATGTCCGGCACAACTCGAAACCAGCGCAGTCAGTAAAGCGTCAACATCATGGCAATCACTGGTGCGTTTCATAAACTCGATAACACCGCCCATTTCTCCACTGTTTGAAATCGCCATCATGGCAATGTCGGTGGCGTCTTTGAGTGATTGTTTGAGCTGCTCCGAATCGCCAACCACCTTGCACAGCCGTTCGATCTGATAACGAAATCCGGCAAAGTGCAAAGGATCGGCGATAAAATCATCGGCTCCCGCTGCATACGCAGCATCGCGATGGGCTATTTGGTCGTCCTGAGTCAACACGACGACTCGGCAATCGGCTTGTGCCATCGTCAATTCACGGCAAAGCTCAAAATCCGCTGCTGTATCAGTACTAAGCAAAACAATATGCGGCTTGAAATTGGCAGCAAGGGATAACGCTTCAGCGATTCGCGCCTGCTGTAAAACACCGAGATCGCGCAATACCGAGCTTAAAGATTCAAAGCGGGACGCATCGTTATCAATCACTAAAATACGTTTTTCCATATTGTCCGGCATGTCAATTCCTTGGAGCCACTACTGATTAAGCAAAATAAACACCATTCAATACCCTAACAACACAAGCTTTGCGCCCATTTCTTAATGTCATTGCAAGATTTCTGCTTCAGTTTAGAACACGATCAATCCTATTGCTGACACTGCAATCAAATCGTCATCTTTTACAAATACGCAAGGCATAAAAAAACCCCGTCTTTGAAAACGGGGTCTTTTTATGCGCTAGGCCTGAATTTAGAAATACAAGGTCACCGGTCCTTTATTGATGAACTCGACCCAACCACGAGGCACTGGATAGCCGCTGATCACCGGGAAGTAGGCAATAAACAGCACCGCAGCAACCGCCACCACCGCCCATGGCAGGTATTTCGCCCAGACACGCAACGGATTATCGAGTGCAATTCGCTGCAACTGTTGAAGAAGCCACACCAGCGCCAGAATAATAAATGGCACTGACGCAAAGAAATGATAGATGAACACCAATTTACGCGGGATCAGCGCCCACGGCAGGAACTGGATCAAGCCGACTGCAACAATAAAGCCCAGCGCAAAAATCTGGCTCTGGCTGACCGCAAAACGCTGCACCATGGCTTTTGAACTTGCCATAGTCAGCCGCCAGCCCATCGCGATCAGGAAGGCCAGCGTCCCCAGATACCAGGTCACCGGATTACCAAACGCGCTGATCGACGACACTTTCAGCGGGCCAGTCCACTCTGCCCCAGAGTAGTACCACATCGGTTTGAGCATCGTCGGCCACTCGTACCACATCGAGCTAAACGGATGCGTCGCTTTCAACTGGCTGTGATATTGGTACATGCCGGTCTGGTTAGCCAGCATGCCCGAAATGCCCTGCCCGGTCACTTCCATCAGCGGGATATACGCCGCGGTATAAATCAGTGCAGGGATCACAACAAAGCCCAGTACCGACCACAGCACACTTTGCGTCACCCAATCGCCGTAAGTGCGCTGTCCCGGCAACTTGGGCGGCAAGCTTTGCGCGACCTTATATTGACGCCACAAATTCCAGCAATACAAAAACGCCAGACCGACGCCGTGATACAGCACAATCCATTTGCTCGCAGCCCCCAGGCCAAACATCGTGCCGCACAGCAGCAGTGATTTGATGTCGGTTTTCCAGTCCTGCGTCGCCGGTTCTTGCTGCATCCAGCGCAGCATCCAGTACGAGCTGGCCAGAATAAAGAACACGCCGTAGGTATCAATTGTTGCAATCCGCGTTTGCGTGAAATGCATGAAATCGAGCGCCAGCAAGCCGGTGGCCAGCAGCGCAAAGTTTTCCGAACGGAACACGCGGCGCGATAGGCCAAAGAATACCGGCAACATCGCAATCCCGAACATCACGCCAGTAAAACGCCAGCCAAACGGATTCATGCCAAACAGCCACACGCCAAACGCGATCAGGATTTTACCCAGCGGTGGGTGCGTATTTTCGGTCGCGTCTATGCCTTGCAGAATCTCCCACGCACTGCGTGCATGGTAAACCTCGTCAAAATACATGCCGTTGTAAGCGGTCGACAGCGCCACGGTTTTATCCTGTTCGTCAATCAGCGCCGCAGCATCAGCCGGGCCGCCAACCAGCGCAGGGCTTAACTGGCGATGGCTGGCATCGCGCACGGCGATTTCATTCATCTGCAATGCGCCAGTGCTCAGACCGATTTTGAAATAGCGTGCCGGCAGATTCACATCCAGCACACGCCAGCGGAATTCGGAAAAGCGGTTGCTGATCACAATACCTTTACCAACAATCCAGTTCTGGCCATCTGCCGACCATTGCAGGGCGTACTCGCCCTCGCCCAGGCCGTGATGATATTGCAGTTGGCTCACCTGCTCGACTTTACCCAGATCAAACACCGCCCATTCGCTCGCTGCCGGCGGGTTCCAGAATTTCTGTGGTGACTGGCCATTACCCAGATAGGTAAACGCTGCCACGCTGTACACGGCACAGATCATGACCAGCGCAGCCCACGCACGGCGGCTGATTGGTGCAAGCGGCTGCTCAACTGGGGGTATAGCCACATATTCAGCTTCTACATTGCTACCGCGCTCAATACCTGACGATGTATCGTTTAAAACCAGAGCCTGACGATTGCCGCGCAAGAAAATATCGTAGCCAATGCGGAAGGTCTGCACCAGCAAAGCCACATTCGCCAGCGAGCAGGCAATCATAAAGAAATTGTCATTGGGCACGCCGGTGCTGTTGAGGCGGGTCAGAATATCAAGCGTCACTAGTGTATTAATAAACGTCGTCAAACTTGCGCCGATGGCCAGCCACAGCACGCGCTTGTCACCGATCACCATAAATGCAGTCAGCCCGACAAAAGCCGCCGGGAACAGATAGCGTTCGTGCATTTTCGGGCCGAGAACAAAAAACAGCAGGTAAATTGCAAACGCACCAAACAGATAGCGCCCTTCACCCTTGCCTTTGATCACGCCGTAAATCACGCTCGCCAGCGCCGACAAAGTCAGAATCCACGCCCATTTACCAACCGGCAAACCAAGGAACAAGGTGCTATTGGCCAGCCAGTTACCATTAAACAGCGCATACAGATTAAAGGCGTTGATCGTCAGGTAGTCATAACTGGCCAGCGTGCCGCCGTACAGGCTGAAAATCCACAGCGGTTCACGCGAAATCGTAAATGGCAGCGACAGCAGGAAAAAAGTCCCGATTGCCGCGCCAGCCGCTTTGAGTTGCAGCGGCAGATCGCGCCCATGACTATTTGATAATGTCAGCAAACCGATCAGCGCAATCGGCCCGACCAGCAAAGCTTGCGGCTTGAAAATCACCGCAGCCGAGTACAGCGCAGCAGCCAGCACGACGCGGCCGCGCTCAAGCATCAGCAATGAAGCGGCCAGAATCAGCGTAAAAATGCTATCGACCTGCCCCCAGAATGCCGAAGTCACAATCGCCAGCGGATTCAGCAGCCACAATACCGCGGCAATCAGTGCCATCGTGCGTGTCGCGACCGAATGACGACCGACCCACAGCAAGAACACGGCACCGGCAATATCGGCCAGCATCGCAGGCAGTTTTAGTACCATCAAAAAACTAGGCGAGTCATACGCCAGATTGAACCAGTTGGCGATGCCGCCAACCAGCCACAGCACCGTGATATAGCCGGGCGGATAGTCGGCAAAATAGCCGGGGCGATAAAATCCGGCAAAACCGCGCTGGTACATATCCAGCGCCCACGCACTAAATGTACCGATGTCATACGAATGCCCGCGATAGCTGCCGGCCCAGTAGAGCTTGAGCAATACCACCGCCAGTATAAGCAGCAAAGCCACGCCAGTTCTTGACAAGGGAGCAATACCCTCGGCAATCGCGCCAAATTTCTGATATACCACACCACGCGAACGAATCAGCCACGCAGTTAACCCCAGATAAGCGAGCGTCACCAGCCAGATCACCGCATTGGCGCTCAGCCCCGACCCAGCCGGGCTGCTGGTCGTCACTGGCGCAGCAGCGGGCGGTGGTGTAAAACTGATTACTATGGCTCCCGCACCCGGCTCGGCTTGCTGAACGGAAATATCGTCAAACCACGCCGTTCCACTCGTCAAACTGCCGTAAAACCCCAGCCGCAGCGCCACCTTGATTTCGTTTTGCTCTTCGCCGGTTTTTCCCCAGACAACCAGTTGTTGCCAGTCATTTTCGCCTTTCAGATCAGGCGAATGATCCATCGCATCGACAATGCTGATATTGGCGCCGACTTTGGCATCAAGGGGGATTCCCACCGTTTTGACCCAGGCCGATACCCGGTACCAGGTATCGGGCTTGACCTTGATCGTCTGCGTCAGCTTACCGTCGTCAGCCTGACCCAGCTCGATTTTGACCGAGGCGCTGCCGCCATGAAAAATGCGATCATCGCGCACGCCGATGCTTTTGGGCTCGCCCTGCGTCCAGTGATCGAAAGTCCAGCCTGCCGCACTGCCTGACGGGCTGGTTTCTTCAGCGCCCGCATTGCGTGCCAGCTCGGCGGCATAAACAGGCAGCACCAGCATCAGCAAAGCGCACAACCACAGAATTTTTTGAAACACCTTGCTTAAAACCTTGCTCAATCGCATCGTCATACCCGACCTAGTTTCAACCTATAAGGGGAGCGAGCACTATAACGACTCTCCATCCTGACGCCTAGTTTCCGCGCCCTTCAGACTGTTGTTTTATGGCGAAAATCAGCCGCTTCGAGAACTAAAGCACACAGCCTGGACGGCAGGGTTTTCAAGGCGGGTTTGATCATGTAAGGTTGCACGGATCTCAACGTGTAGTCGCACAAAATTTAAAACAAAATCGGCGACTTCTTTCAACGAAGGATGGATGGAATATGCAGCGCCTTTCAGTGGTAATCCCGTGTTACAACGAAGAAGAAGTGATTGGTGAAACGCTCAAACGCCTGGGCGAATTTCGTGCCACTGTCACCGACCTGGAAGTCGAATTCATTTTCGTCGACGACGGCAGCAAAGACCGCACGCGTGAATTGCTCACTGCAGCACAACAAGCCAACCCTGAAATTCGCGTCGTCGGCTTTGCGCGCAATTTTGGCCATCAGATTGCCGTTACCGCCGGGATCGACGCCGCCAGCGGCGACGCTGTCGTGCTGATCGACGCCGACCTGCAAGACCCGCCTGAAGTCATCGGCGAAATGATCGCGCTGTGGCGCAACGGCTACCATGTCGTTTACGGCACGCGTGTTGATCGTCCGGGTGAATCGGCGTTCAAACTCGTTACCGCCCGCGCTTTCTATCGCGTACTCAATCGCCTGTCTGACGTGCCGATTCCACTCGATACCGGCGACTTCCGTCTGATGGACCGCAAGGTCGTCGATGTACTCAAAGGTATGCCCGAACGTGACCGCTTTATCCGCGGCATGGTCAGCTGGGTTGGCTTCAAGCAGGTCGCACTGCCTTACCGCCGCGCCGAGCGTTTTGCCGGCGAGAGCAAATATCCGCTACGCAAAATGGTGCGTTTCGCCACTGACGGCATTATGTCGTTTTCGACCAAACCGTTGCGTCTGGCTGTCACCTTGGGTCTGCTATCGTCGTTTATCGCGCTGCTCGGCATTATCAATACGCTGGTCGTTCGTCTGACGACCGAACACTGGGTCGCTGGCTGGGCCGAAATCATGGTCGCGATTCTGTTCCTCGGCGGAGTGCAATTGCTGTGCATCGGGATTCTGGGCGAGTATGTCGGCCGCACTTACAACGAAATCAAACGCCGTCCGCTGTATGTGGTACAGGACAGACTGGGCTTTCCAGACCAGGAGTAAGCCCCCAAGCCCCGGAACCGGGGCTTTTTAATTGATGTGATTCCATGCCCAAATTATTCAAACAATTTATTACTTTTGCCGCAGTCGGCCTGTGCGGTACAGCAATTCAATATCTGGTGCTGTGGCTGGGTGTCGAATGGCTGGCAATCAAGGCTGCAACCGCATCAGGCATCGGTTATCTGCTCGGCTCGGTCGCCAATTACCTGCTGAACTACTTTTTCACTTTCAAAGATCAGCACGGCCAAAAATCGCATCGTGAAGCGGCAGCCAAGTTTTATACCATTGCCGGTCTGGGCTGGTTGCTCAATACCGGCCTGATGGTGCTGTTTGTCGAATATCTGGCGCTGCCTTACTGGCCAGCACAGCTGGTGACGACGGCGATTGGTCTGGTCTGGAATTTCGCCGGCAGCCGCTGGTGGGCATTTCGTCACCCCGCCTCTGACACCGCAACGGCGAAGTAATTAGGATAAGGTCATGTTTTTTGCTCTGATTTATTTTGTTTTGCATCTGGCCGCCTGGGGCTATGCGGCGCAAAAACTGTTTGCTGCACACCCGCAATGGGTGCGTCTTGGCGCAGGTGGTGTGTTTGCAGCGACAGCGCTGATGTGGACACCGGTGCCGTTTGCTTTCTTTTTTGAATTTAGTCCGCTCAGTCATGGGCTAGGTTTGGCGCTATCGTGTTCACTGGCAGGTGCGATGTACGCCAAAGCCAACCCGCTACCCTCCAGCACGATTAACTACAGCGCAATGCAAAAAACACTGCTGTGGCTGGGTTTGCCGATTTTTCTGATCATGGCGTATTTGCTGCACACGCATCTGATTTTGCCGACCGCCAATGGCTATGACGTCGGCCAAGCGACTTTTGGCGATTTGCAAATGCATATGGGCATGGTCACGTCACTCGCGCGCCAGCAGATTTTCCCGCCCGAATACAGCATTCTGCCCGGCCAACGCCTGAGCTACCCCTTCCTGGTCAATCTGGTTTCGTCGTCTTTATATCAATTGGGGCTGGGTTTGCGCTGGGCGCTGTTGCTGCCGTCACTGCTGATGTGCGCGATGATTATTTTCAGCTTTATGCTGCTCGCGTTCGAGGTCAGCAAAGACAAGCGCGCGACGCAATTGGCAACGCTACTGTTTTTCTTCAACGGTGGCCTCGGCTTTATTTATTTCTTTGGCTGGCACGAATACACCTTCGCGCAAATCTTGACCGAGTTCTACAAAACACCGACCAATTACAACGAAATGAACGTGCGCTGGAGCAATGTCATCGCCGATATGATCATTCCGCAGCGGACGACGATGGCGGGCTGGTCGGTTGCGTTGTTTGCGCTATGGGCTTTGCTGCGCTTTACCCGCAGTGAGAGCAAGCGGGGCTGGGGTATGCTCGCCGGAGCCTTGGTAGGATTGCTGCCGATGATCCATACCCACTCTTTTATGGCGATTGGTCTGATTTCGCTCGGCTGGCTCGGCGTTGACCTCGTCTTGCGCCGTCATACGTTCATTCAAGTGATTATCGACTGGTGCTGGTATGGTCTGCCCGCGATTGGACTGGCGATTGGTCAACTGCTGTACTGGACTTTCCCGCAAGCAACCGCCGGTGGCGGCTTTGTTCATTTTCATCTGAACTGGGTCAATAAACTCGAAATCGACCCGTATCTCTGGTTCTACCTGAAAAATATGGGCGTCGTTTATCTGGCCTGGCTGGCTGGACTGGCCCTATTGATGCGTAGCAAGTGGCGCCATACTTTGGGTGCAACAAGCCTGCTGGATCGCGATCTGGCCTTGCTACAGTTTGGCCCGCTGATGATTTACATCGTCGCCGAGCTGGTGATTTTCCAGCCCAACCTCTACGACAACAACAAGCTGTTTTATATCTGGTACGCGTTTGCAACGATCACCGCAGCGTGCGTGATTATGAGCCTGTTCCGCTATTGGCAGGCGCGCGGCCAGTATGTTGCAGCGTCGGCTTTGCTGGTGCTCAGCGTCGTGATCGGCTGCGTCTCTGGTGCGCTCACGATTGCGCGCGAATGGGTCTCAACGTATACCGCCTACAATCCATTCCACGTTGCTGCGGCGCAATTTATCGACCGCAATACGCCGACTGACGCGATGTTTGTCACCGCCGACAATCACAACAACACCGTCGCCGCGCTGACCGGTCGCAATATCGTCGTCGGTACCGATACTTTCCTGTTTTTCCACGGTCTGAACACCAGCCAGCGCCACGAAGACGTGAAAAAAATCTACCAGAACCCCACCGAGCGCGCAGCGCTGATTGCGCAATATAAAGTCGATTACATCTATCTGAGCGATTTTGAGCGCGCCAACTATCCGGGATTTAGCAGCTTGCTCGCACAATATCCGGTGATTTTTGATAATGGGCAGGTGCAGGTACTCGCGACGTCAAAGCGAGCGATGCAGCGCCGCAATTAGTGTAGGGTGGGACGAGCGTAGCGATTCCCACCGCAGCAGCAATAACAAAAGGCCGTTTGATGCGGCCTTTTTTGTGTCATTTATTTCCAGAATTTTGCCCAAAAGCCTATTTTTTCTTTTTCCACAGTCTGAGCATCATTGCTTTTGGCAAGCAATCCTTGTTGAAAAATGGTCATCAAAGAAATAGGAAAAGGCTGCGTTTGATTGCGCCACTTGGCATCGAAACCTTTAAGATAAATTTTCCGCAAAGCGGGCTCATCACAATCTTCCCATTTATTAAGCAGCTCAACAACGACGTGAATAGCATCTTGTAAATCAGCAATTTGCTCAAGATAAAGTGCTCGCTCAACAGCATCAACGTGCAGAGCTTTAGATGCCAAGAAACGCGAAGCCAAAACAGCTTCATGAACAACCAGTAAATAAGCGTTCAAATAGGGTTCTGGTGCAATCATCAAGAATCCTTCTTGCATACATCGGTGGGAATCGCTACGCTCGTCCCACCCTACACATCCACATACATCACAGATACATCATCAGGTATTGACCGGAACATCAGCTCTGTCATTGCCTTCAGCCACATACCCATTTAGCTTTTCTTTGAGTTTTTGATAGCAGCCCTTCACACCATGCTGCAACAAAGGTCGCTCGAAGCAGTAGGTAATCAGGCTGGCGAATGCAATCGAGACGACGAGCGAGATAACAAACATGCTCCAGCGCCACGTTGGATCGTCGGTTGGCGTTGCGGTCGCTGCGCTCCAGTAGCCGTGTTCTTTGATCACACGTGCGATGACCTGATGCCACAGATACAGGTTGTAGGAAATCAGCGATAAAAACACCAAGGCGCGATTGGCGAGGATGACGCGGCAGCCCGCGTGTGCAAACGTCGTTGCGACGGTCAGTGTGACAAAAATAAACGTCAGATATTCACGATGCTGTGATTGCCAGATCGGATAAGCGTCGGCGGCGAAACGACCTTGGTACAACTGATCGAACATCAGCTGCAAAGTCAGCAGCGCGAGCGCCACAATCACGCTCATTCCGCGCTTGAGCACGTCCAGCATCGCCGTACCTTGTTCGCGCAGCCAAACCAGCAAATACGCACTCAGCATACCGCCAGCAAAAAGGTCGAGAAAGCCCGGCAATTGATTATTTAAATGTGTAAATTCGCCGACCGGCAAAGTGCGTGTCCAGTGGCGATACAGCATCGCAGCGGCGCACATCAACGCAAACACCAGCCACGGTTTGCGCCGGAAGCCCCAAGCCAGCAGCGGGAAAATCACGTAAAACTGCACTTCAACACCGAGCGACCAGAAAACACCATTAATGCTGCCGTGCGTATCGTGAAATAAATTATGCACAAAACCCAAGTGCATCAGGATGTCTTCTACGTGCCCACGCTGGCCGCTGGTCGGGTACATCTCGGGCAGCAGCACCAACAGCAAAAGCATCGCCAGCCAATACGACGGCAAAATTTTGATCGCACGGCGATAGGTGTAATGTACCAGACTCGGCAAACTGCCTTGCTGCAACATCGCTTTGGCGTGCGGATAAGTCAGGCAAAACGCGCTCAGAAAGAAAAACAGTTCGACGCCGATTGCGCCTGCGTGCTGGATAAATTCAAAATTGATCCGCCCGTCGGTCAACGGCAACGGAATCGCCCACCAGGTGATTTGCCAGTAATGAAATAAAATCACCAGCAAAATCGCCAGGCCGCGCAAGCCATCGACGACGGCGATGTGCAGGGCGGTCGGTGCGTGTGGATTCATCTGCTCGCTCATGCTGCGGCCCCCTGACGGCGCATCAACCAGACCGCCCCCGCCATCACCAGCACAGCCAGTACCAGCGCACTCCCCGCCAAAATTAACCACGGCGAAGCACGACCTTGCTCGGCAGCACTCAATGCAACAGGCGCAGCTGTCGCTATGGTACGCGGCATATCCAGCACTTTGCTGCCTGCCGGAATCGCATCCACAGCCTGCAAGTTCACCTCATCAAACCACGCTTCGCCCAGATTTTCGTTACCAAAATGCCCCAAACCGAGCAGCAAATTGACCGAGCTGACATCATTGCTTTTGATATACACCTCAAGGGTATGCCACTGCAGATCATCACGGACGGTATCGCTGGATGCATACACCCCTTCAACACCAATGACCGCAGCCAGTTTATTGGCGTTCGCGCCACGCGCTTTGACCTTGGCACTCAGCAAATAAGTCCGATTGGGCTCAACCGCAACCGCTTTGACCACCCGTGCGTGATTGGCCTTGCTGCTGCTCAAATGCAGTGCACCGTGACTCAGTTCTGCGCGCGAAACATCAGGCTGCCAGGCCTGCAAAGCCCAACCCGCGGGCAAAGTCGTCCCGGTTTCGAACGACTCGGAATACACCACCGCCTGTGACTGAGCCCAGCCTGATGCGCAGCACAGCATAAAAATGACACCCAAGAAACGCAGCAACATCTCAACTCCATCATTTTAATTGTTGTGACAATGTACCAAAGCAAGGCGGACTAATCACGAGGCTTTGCCGCATTAATGCCATCAGCCATCGGGTATAATCGGGCAATGCAATGTAGATCACACTGCGGCGCCTGCTGCACCGCCCCTTCGATTTCCAGCCCCATCCCCGGCATGCCCGACGGCAAGCCAGCAGGCGTGCCGTGCATCCAGCTCGACGAACAATTGCGGTGTAAAATTTTCAATCACCCGGATCGACCTACGGTGTGCGCCGGTTTGCAGCCCGGGATTGAAATGTGCGGACAGAATCGGGAACAGGCGATGTTTTATTTGACGCAGCTTGAGGTGGCAACGGCACCGAGACACAAGGTGCAGCCGCGATGATTCAAATCATTTACTCCAAAATGGAATGCGAATTATCAGGAAGCAATGACGAGCTTCAACGCCTTTCTGAGCAAATTACCGATTTTTGCCAAAGCAACGACAAGCTTCTCTTTTTAAAAACAGAAACACAACTTGATCCATCTCCATATGATGAAGTTCTAACTTCCATTGTGTTAGAAAAAACGGATGACATGTTCGTAGCATCCAAAAGAGACGACACTTTATACATAACCGGCGGAATTGAGTCGCTTACTAACTTTGTACAAAACCTCCCTTATGACGCAGAGATGTCAAATAATGGTGTTTCATTTCATGTTCACTTTGATGCCTTGGGATGGCCAGAGCATATCTCTGCAGAATCAATAGAAATGGTTCTATCCCTAAAACACGGCAGGTCGGGCTAAATGAAATGCAGCCCAACATTTACCTGTTGGGCTTCGCAAGCTCAGCACCAAGCTACAAGAACGCCTGCATTGAGTCATTGCCTGCCAATATCTTTTCATAAGCAATTCCAAAATCGGAACTAATTTAGTGGAAATCCTGCGCCTGAGCGTCCTGTTTGCTGTCACTGCGCTGGCCGAAATTGTCGGCTGCTATCTGCCCTGGCTGGTGTTAAAGCAAGGGCGGAGCCTGTTGCTGCTTGTGCCAGCGGCGGCTTCACTCGCCGTGTTTGCCTGGCTGCTCACCTTGCATCCGGCTGCGGCGGGGCGCACCTATGCAGCGTATGGTGGCATGTATATTGTGGTCGCCTTGCTCTGGCTGCGGTTTGTTGATGGCATTGCGCTCTCGCGCTGGGATCTGATCGGCGCTTGCCTTGCCTTGTCCGGCATGGCCATTATTGCTTTGCAACCGGCAGCAAATTAATCATCCCCCACCCTCTTTAAATCTGGCGAGACCGCCAAGCACAAGGATGAAGTAATGGAACAACTGTTACGCGATATGCAGCACAGCAAAACCGACGCTGATTCGGTCAGAATGCTTGCCAAGCTGGTTGCCGCACTGCGCCCGGCCAAGCCTGCTGATCAGGTGACTGCGGTCAATAATATCCGTGCGCTGTGCTATCTGCTCGAGCAACATCCCGACTACCGCAGCACACTGCGACGCGAATTTTTCTCGCTGCTCGATAATACCCGGCAGGTCAATCTGTATACCGAAACCGGCATTCTGCTCAATGAAAGCATGATGACTGCGGTCAAGCGCCGGATCGGTGCCAAGCTCTTGCCGCCGACGGTCAATGAAGAACATTTCCGCGATCTATTGGGGGTAATCTTCTGCAAGCCTCATGATTACTTGTGGCTGGATGCACTCCCCCCAGAGGTATGGCATGAATTCGGCGCGGCCTTGCATATGGACGAAGTGCCGCTGACCGAGCTGCCGCCGCATATCCGCTTGCAGCAACTCGAAGCGATCCAGGTGCTGTCGTGCCGGATTTCGGCGATTGGTCTTGAACCCGAAGTGGTGCGCAACCACCCGGAAATCGAGCGTTTCGAATCACCTTTTGTTCGCCTCAATGCCGAAGTACTCGCTTATATCGAACGCTATCGCGACGATCTGACCGCGCGGCGCGTACCGGATGAAGACCACAGCCATTTGTTGGTTTTGCTCGAACAATGTGAAGTCATTATCAACAAGGTCTGGAAATACGCTTCCCGGCATGGCGCATCGGTCAGCCTGACTTATCATTTGCTGCGCCTCAAACAGCATATCGACCGGATGAAGCTGCTGTTTGAATTGCTCGACCCGCAAGTCTCACACGGCGACGCGCTGATCCGGCTGTTCAAAGCGCTGGTGAAAGCGGAAAACCGCAAAAACAGTGTGCGTGATGTCTTCAGCGAAAACACTGAATTGCTCGCTTTGCAGATCACCGAACACGCCAGCCATACCGGCGAGCATTACACCAGCGAATCGCGCAGCGAATGGCTGCAGATGTTTAAATCAGCGGCGGGTGCCGGTGTGATCGTCGGCTTTATGGCGCTATTCAAAATCCAGATCGCCAAGGCGCATCTGCCGCTATTGCTCGAAGCTTTTGCTTTCAGTCTGAATTACGCACTGGGCTTTATTCTGGTTCATCTGCTGCATTGCACGATTGCAACCAAACAACCGGCAATGACCGCGGCGCATATCGCTGCTGCGCTGCCGAGCGAAGGCAATAGCAAGGCTTACCATAATCTGGTCGAATTGATGGTCAAGGTCGTGCGGACACAATTTATCGCCATTCTGGGCAATGTCTTGCTGGCAATGCCAGTCGCGTTCGGGATTGCCTGGCTGTGGTGGATGCAACTGGGCGAGCATGTCGTCAACCCAGAAAAAGCTGCGCACATGCTGCACGATCTGATGCCGATTTCGGGTCTGGGCATACCGCATGCGGCGATTGCCGGTGCCTGCCTGTTTCTGACCGGGCTGATTTCCGGTTATTACGATAACAAGGCGCTGTATAACAAAATCCCCGAGCGCATTGCCGCGCTGCCGCTGCTGCACAAAACCATCGGCGAATATCGCAGCCAGAAGCTGGGTAAATACATCGAGCACAATCTGGGTGCGCTGGCGGGGAATTTCTATTTTGGCTTTATGCTCGGCTCAATCGGCACCATCGGTCTGTTGCTGGGTTTGCCAATTGATATTCGCCACATCACCTTTTCGGCGGCCAATTTATCGTTCGTATTTGCCGCCAATGATTTCCAGCTACCGATCTGGCTATTTGTCTGGGCCGCTTTTGGCGTCATGCTGATCGGGCTGACCAATCTGGTCGTCAGCTTTACCTTGGCACTGTGGGTCGCGCTGCGCTCGCGCAAACGCAATTTGCGCGAATTAAAACCGGTGATCGGGCTGCTCTTCAAGCGTTTCTGGCAACGTCCGATTGATTTTTTTATTGCGCCCAAACCGCAAACCGAGAAACCGAATGACGCCGCTTGATCAACATTTCGACGCCATTTGCGATGCGCTGACCGGCCCCGGCTGGCTGGTGATTCCCGATTTTCTCGACGCCACCAGCGTTGGCGAATTGCACCAGCTGGCGCAACAACGTCGCGAGCAGTTCAACCGCGCCGGAGTGGGTCGTGAAGCGGGTCATCAGGTACACAACGATATTCGTGGCGATTCGGTGCTGTGGGTCGACAACGATGATCCGGCGATGCTCGCCGCCAATGCGCGCATGGCGGCATTGCAGCAACAGCTCAACCGCGAGCTGTTTCTGGGTCTTGCCGAGCTGGAATGGCATTTTGCCAGCTATCCGGCGGGCGCCTTTTACCAGCGCCATCTTGACCAGCACCGCAATCAGGACACGCGCGTTGTGACCGTCGTGCAATACCTGAACCCGCAATGGCAAGCGAGCGATGGCGGACAATTGCGGTTGTATCTGGATGACGCGCAACACGTCGACGTCACACCGCATGGCGGCACGCTGGTGGTCTTTATGGCCAACCGCTTCGAGCACGAAGTCTTGCCCGCCACGCGCGAGCGGGTTTCGCTGACCGGCTGGTACCGCCGACGGGCAATTTAGCAAATACTGATATATGTATCGGCGCATACGCCTTTGTGAATGCCGTCCATATAGACATACCCCCACGATCTATCAAGGCATTTTTATCGCCGAGAATGAGGGCTGCTTCATAACGATGCCCGCCCTCCTTCCTTTAGTCTCTGTTGACGTCTGGTTTGCCAACGGTGAACCAGACGAGCGCCTAAGACCGTTGCTGCCGAGTTCAGATCAGCCAGCAACAAGGCCAGACTAAAAAAACAAATCGATAGAGATGGAGACTATGTAATGAAATCAAGTACCTTGATGCATCGTGCCCGACTGGTCAGCCTGCTGGCTGGCCTGATGCTCGCAGCCGGTGTCAGCGCTGCGACCTGGCAGGAAGGCAATACCTACACTGCAGGCACAGTCGTTGATTACAACGGCAAAACCTATACCGCACTGGTGACGCATACGGCTTACGCTGGCGCAGGCTGGAATCCGGCGAGCACACCAACGCTGTGGAAAGAAACCGGCGTTAGCAGCGCGACACCGACGCCAGGACCGACCGCCACACCTGCTCCGACGGCGACAGCAACACCTGTACCGACGGCAATGCCAACACCGACGGCAACAGCAACGCAGTGCCCGATTCCACCGCTGGCTTACGGAACTTGGGTCTGGGATGATCTAGCGACTTGCTCCGGTCACATAGAGGGTGGCGCAACACCGGTTCCAACACCTCATGTACTACCAACAGCATCGCCAACCCCCAACACTGGCGTTCCGGCCTGGAGCAGCACAGCGGTCTATACCGGCGGCCAGCGCGTGAGCTACAACGGCGCCGTGTACGAAGCCAAATGGTGGACACAGAACAATGTACCGGGCACCGAACAATGGGGTCCGTGGAAACTGGTAAGTGGTTCAACACCAACGCCAAGTCCGACTGTCGTGCCAACACCATCACCGATTCCGACTGCTACGCCAATCGCTACAGCGACGCCTGTACCAACTGCAACACCAGTTCCTACCGCGACTGCCACGCCAGCACCAACTGCAACGCCTTGCGCGAGCGATTGCCCAACCTTGCCAAAACACGCCGTCGTCGGCTACTGGCATAACTTCGACAACGGTTCGGGCGTGATTCGTCTGAAAGACGTACCGGATGAATACGACATCATCAATGTCTCGTTTGCCGAAGGCGACCCTTGGACCAAGGGTAAAGCGGTCTTTGTCTTGGATAAATTATTCAACGAAGCCGAATTCCTGGCCGACATCAAAGCCAAACAGGCTGCCGGTAAAAAAGTACAGGTGTCGCTGGGCGGCGCCAACGGCGTGATCGTGCTCGATAGCCCGGCAGCACGCGATATCTTTATCAGCTCGATGGGCGACATCATTGCCAAATACGGCTTTGACGGCGTTGACGTGGATATCGAAAACAATCTGTCGATTGCCGCAGGCGAAGACTTCCGCAACCCGACTACACCACAAGTGGTGAATCTGGTCGCCGGTGTCAAAGCGCTGAAACAACGCTTTGGCAGCAACTTCACCGTAACGATGGCGCCTGAAGTGGCTTATGTTCAAGGCGGCTACGGCGTATCAGGCGGTATCTGGGGTGGCTACCTCGGCATCATCCACGGCTTGCGCAATGAGCTGACGATGTTGCACGTTCAGCACTACAACACCGGTAGCATTTCGGGTAAAGACGACAAAAACTACACGCAAGGTACGGTTGATTTCCAAGTCGCCATGACCGATATGTTGCTGACTGGCTTTAACGTCGGTCGTGACCCCAATAAATTCTTCCCACCACTGCGTGCCGATCAAGTCGGCTTTGGCGTGCCATCAACGGCCAGCGCAGCACCAGCGGGCGGTTTTATTTCGGTTGCCGACACACAAAAAGCGCTCGACTGCCTGATGAAACTGCAAAACTGCGGTAGCTACAAGCCTGCCGCGGCGCAGCCAGATTTGCGCGGCGTAATGACCTGGTCGATTAACTGGGATAAAACCACCGGTTACAACTTCGCCAAAGGTCATAAAGCGTATTTCAATACCTACCCGCAATAAGTACGATAAGCCACAAGACAAAGCCCCCTCAAAGCAGGGGGCTTTTTTCGTATTAAAGGAAACACCTAGACCCCGGCTTTCGCCGGGGCGACGAATAAATCAGCGTATCCTAAAGAAAATTGCTGATGGCACTGCAGAGCCAGTAAAATCGTTTTAAGCTGATTGCTTAGATTCGGGCTCTGCGCATACCAACACATGTATTGCCGCCCAAACCAATAAATTATTAGCCTTCAAGGCAATACCCCATAAGGATATACAATGTTCAAACAATGGCTGATTGCTGCAACCCTGCTTGGCGCGACCGCTCTGGTACAGGCGCACGACTACACGATGGGCACACTCACCATCGAGCACCCCTGGGCGCGCGCAACGGTCGCTGGCGCAGTAAATAGCGCGGTATTTATGAACATCAAGACCGAGACCGACGATCAGCTGCTGAGCGTCAGTGGCGACATCGCGCAAACCATCGAAATTCACGAAATGAAAATGGCCGATGGCACGATGAAAATGCGCCAGCTCACCCGCCTCGATTTGAGCAAGGGCAGCGAAACCCGACTCGCGCCGGGCGGCAACCATATCATGCTGTTCGGCCTGAAACGGCAATTGCTCGAAGGTGAAAAATTCCCGCTGACACTCAAGTTTGCCAAGGCTGGCGAATTGAAAGTCGATGTCAAAGTAGAAAGCCAGATGTATAAGCCCTCTGGCCATCAAGGACATAAAGGGCATTAATTTTCCTGGGCGGGCTTTATTGATCAGAACTGCTGGCGTTGAATTTTTGCAGGTGCGTGCTCGCCTGCAAGGTACACCGGTGTGCCCGCGAAGCATTGCACATCGCGGGCAACACCAGCTCACAAGGTCACAAGGTCACAAACATCCCCGCCAGTGCGCACAGCACAATCACTTCGATCACATTGCGCTTGAATTTGAGCAGCGCCACCGCTGCCGCCAGCGCCAGCAAGGCCGATACCCAGTCAAACCGGCCTTGCTGACTCGCAGGCCAGAACACATGGTCGGCAAAGAACAGCGCCAGATTGACAATCACGCCGACCACCGCAGCAGTAATTGCCGTCAACGGCGCGGTAAATTTCAGGTCATCGTGCGTCGATTCGACCAAGGGGCCACCGGCCAGGATGAAAACGAATGACGGCAGGAATGTAAACCACGTCACCAGACACGCTGCGACACTACCGGCCAGCAAAAGCTGATCCGGGCCAAACAAGCCCTGCACATAAGCACCGACAAAGCCGACAAAAGCCACGACCATGATTAGCGGCCCCGGTGTCGTTTCGCCCAGCGCCAGCCCATCGACCATTTGCACTGGCGTCAGCCAGCCATAGTGCAGCACAGCGCCCTGATACACATAGGGCAACACGGCGTACGCGCCGCCAAATGTCAGCAGCGCAGCCTTGGTAAAAAACCAGCCCATTTGCGTCAGCGTATGCTGCCAGCCGAAAGACGCCGTCAATGCCGCCATCGGCAACGCCCACAGCAACAGTCCGACGGCCAGCACCGACGCGAGCTTACGCCAGCGAAAGCGGGCATGTTCAGGCGTCGGCGTGTCGTCATCAATCAGCGCGGCGCCGTACGACTTCTGCGCTGCAGCATGGCCGCCGCCGACTTGAAAATACTGCGGCATATAGCGGCCACCCAGCCAGCCGAGCAGCGCAGCAAACGCAACAATCAGCGGAAATGGCAGTTGCAAAGCAAACAGCGCGACAAAAGCCGCTGCAGCAATCGCCCACAGCACCCGGTTTTTCAGCGCACGCGAACCGATCCGGTGCGCGGCCTGAAATACAATCGCGGTCACCGCCGGTTTGATCCCGTAAAACAGTCCGGCAATCAGTGGCTGATTGCCAAATGTCATATAAACCCAGGATACTGCCACGAGTATGACCAGCGAAGGCAATACAAACAAAGCCCCGGCAACAATACCCCCAAGGCGTTTATGCATCAGCCAGCCAATATACGTCGCCAGCTGCTGTGCCTCGGGGCCCGGCAACAGCATGCAGTAATTGAGCGCATGCAGAAAACGTCGCTCGGAAATCCAGCGCCGACGTTCGACCAGCTCCTGATGCATGATGGCGATCTGCCCTGCGGGCCCGCCAAAGCTGATAAAACCCAATTTCAGCCAGAATATAAATGCCTGCCAGAAACTCACTGGCTGCGGCGCGGTGCTAGGGTCTTGATGATCCATCTTTATCCTTTTTAGCCATCTCAACATCGTTGGTGTTTTATTTGTATGCGGGCGACATTTTACCCAAGCATTTCGGTGATCAAGGAAAACCCTTTAGATGAAATAACGCTATACAAAGCATTGCAGCCACTAAGCAGCGGTGAAACCGCGGTGAAACAGCGCAAATTCTTTACAGATTTCGCCAGCAACGCCATCATTTGCGCTCACCGGAGATCTTGTATGTGGCGCTTTATTTTTTGTTTGACCCTGATTTGGCCAATGACTGCACCAGCAGCAGGCGAAACCTCCGAGTTTCAAAAACAGGTCGCCGATCTGGTCGCGCTGCGCAATGAGGCCTATCAATTTGCCGTCAAACATAAAATCACCGAGCAAAAAACACCGGCACTGACTCGAGCGCAAAGCAATCAGATGCGCGAGCTGGCTTTGCGTTATATCGAGCTGCGCGCCCAGCTACTGCCTTATGCAAGCAACGTTGCTGCGCTGTTTCAAAACAATGTCAAACTCGTCCTGAGCACCGAGCGCGCTACCGACGCCGACCAAATTCTGAACACAGCACCGTCCAGCCTGAACAAAGGTTTGCGCACCGTTTACGTCAACCCGAATGACGTCAAAGGCGATCAACTGCTGCACGATATTCAGCGCGGGCTTGCCGCCGCGCTGGTGCTGATGGATAGCTATCAAATCGCCATCGAGCCCTACCGCGACAATCCGACCATCGGCTATTTGCTGACCTACGATGTGCGCAATCAAACGACGCTACGCGAGCTGTCGAATAATTATTACTCATCGGAATATCGCATTCGCCTGCAACGCGCGACGCAATTTGTCGATCAGTTAATGAGTAATCGCCGCAGTAAGGGCATCGCCGCGAGTGAGCTGGAAAACGACTATTACGCACTCAGCCAAAGCACGGTCTGGTATGTCACGCTGCGACAGGGCAACCCATTTGCGATCACTGGCTCATTGCGCCACTTGTTCAACACCGTCGGCCAGGAAGAGCAAAACCTGCAAAACACACTCAGCTACGGCTTGAGCATGGGCTTTGGCAATATGATAGGGCTGGTGAAAACCCGCGACGGCAAACTGTCCAAACTCAAATCCAGCGACGTCGCCGCGCTGGAAAAGCAGCTCAAACCGCTGGATATTTTGCTGGAGAAAACACCATTTCGTCTCAGCGATAAAATGATTCCCGGTCATTACGGCCATGTCGCCATCTGGCTGGGCAGCGAGCAGGAGCTGCGCGACATCGGGGTGTGGGATCAAATTCCGCCGCAATACCAAGGCAAAATCCGCAATGGCGGGCGCATCGTCGAAGCGCTGCGCAGCGGCGTCACGATCAGCAGCTTGCAGCAATTTCTAGACATTGACGACTTGCTCGTGCTGCGCGCCAGCGCCGACATCGGCGCGCCGTATAAAAAAACAGCCGCGCTCACGGCGATTGAACAAGTCGGCAAGGAGTACGATTTTAATTTTGACGTCCTGACACACGAGCGCATCGTCTGCTCCGAGCTCGCCTACGTCGTCTTCCCCGAGATGCCGTGGCCGCTGGCCAAAACGCTAGGCCGCTACACGATCAGCCCCGACAACGTCGCACAACTGGCCATCAGCGAAAAACCGCTGCTCGACCCCATCATCATTTACCGCGACGGCCAGCCGATCAAAAACGATTTGCGCAATGAACTCGTCAAACTGATTGCACCACAGAGCGCGGTGGTGGCGCAGAAATAACTTCGTGGATCACTGAATGAATACGGAGCGGGCTGGCAGATTCAGACACAAGCCATGCCAGACATACATGACAATAGTATTTGCTTGAACATCAATCATTAAGCGACATACAAAGCAATACCCCTATTATCGCCGTATATCCGTTTCGTGCTGATGGCTTTCAGCCATGCCGTGTGTGGCCTGATAGTGTGCGATCCAGCGTGGCAACTCTTCGGCTGGCATCGGTTTGGCGATGAAATAACCTTGCACGATGTCGCAGCCGAGCCGGGCGAGCATATCCCAGCTTTCTTGCGTTTCGACGCCTTCGGCGATGGTTTTGCGCCCCAGCGCGTGAACGAGCTCGATGGTTGAGCGAACGATGAGCTCGGCATCCCGATTTTGCAGCATATCGCGAACAAACGATTGATCGATTTTGATGTAATCGACCGGCAGTTTTTGCAAATAACTGAGCGACGAATAGCCGGTGCCAAAATCGTCGATGCACAGCGGAATGCCTTGCTCGCGCAAGCGGTGCAAGACGCCAAGTGCAAATTCGGCGTTGTCCATGACCGTGCTTTCGGTGATTTCCAATTCAAGCAGCCCGGTGGCGACCGGCCATTTTTCCTGTAGCAGGCCAATGCGTTCGAGCAGATTGTCTTCACGGAAATTGCGTGCGGATAAATTGACCGCCAGCGCTAAGGCACAAGCTTTTCCCGCCCAGTCGTGATTCAGGCGCAAAGCCGTTTCGATGACCCACTCGGTAATCGGCTTAATCAGACCGGTATTTTCGGCCAGGCTAATAAAGTCGTTCGGCGGGATCAGGCCATGTGTCGCATGTTGCCAGCGGATCAGTCCTTCTGCGCCGCAAACTCGCCCGCTCGCCATATCGACTTTGGGCTGCAAGTACAGCCGCAGATCGCCATTCTCGATGGCACGGCGCAATTCCGATGCCATCACCAGGCTGCGATGCGATTGACCCTGATTTTTCTCTGGGTCAAAAACAATATGCCCGATGCCTTTTTTCTTGGCCAAATGAACCGCTATATCCATATGGCGGTATAAATCATGCGGCGTATCGCCGTGTTCAGGGCAAAGCGTGATACCGATTTTGGCGGCCATTTCTATTGGAATATCGGCGACCACAAAGGGATATGACGTCATTTCGGCAATATCTTGCACCGTCGATAATGCGGCGGCTTCATCGCAATCAGGCAAGAGCACGGCAAACTCGTCGCCGCGCAAGCGAGCGACCATCGCGCCACGCGGTAGCGCATTGCAAATTCGCATGCCAAACTCTTGCAGCAATTGATCGCCGTAACTAAAACCGAGCGCGTCATTGATTTCGCTCAGGCGCTCGATATTGGTCTGCAAAACGGCAAACGACTGGTTAAATTGCAGGCTGCGGCCAATCGCTGCGGTCAGTAATTCGGTAAAGTGCGTTTCATTCGGCAAGCCGGTCAAGGCGTCGTAATGCGTCAGGTGATACATCGCGCTTTGCGTCCTTTGCTGCGCGGCACGCGCTCGCAATGTATTCACGCCAAACGCCAGATCGGCGGCTGATTCGCTCAACAGCTTGATTTCATCAGCGTCAAACACCTGCTCGCCCAAATCATAAATCGCCAATGCGCCAATGACTGCGCCATCGACAAAGAGCGGACATGCCAAAGTGCTCAGGCTGATGGCCGACGTTTCGGCATGCGCTAGCTGTCTGGCGACACTGACTTGCCCGGTGTGTATTGCACTGGCGACGACGCCAGCTTGCGCGTCGGCCAGCCAATACGTTGGCGGATCTTTAGGCACGACCCATGCGGCAAGATCACCACAGTCGGCCATTGCGCGCAGCTCGGCGTCGTCGGTACGATACCAGACGATGGCCATGCGATAGCCGCCGATTTCGACGATGACTTTGCACATGGTTTTGAGCAAATCGGATTCTTTACTCGCGCGCAACATCGCATGATTACCCGCACTTAAAGTTCGCAGCGCCCTGCTGACGTGCTCCAGCTCGTGGATATGCTGCTCAAGCTGCGTATTGAGCGCCTGAATATTGTTTTCGGCGAGTTTGCGCGCATTGATATTTACGCCGGTGGCGTAATAGCCCAGCACCCGGCCTTGAGCATCTTTTTTGGGCGTGTAAGTGATGGCGAGCCAGATACCCGGCGCAACTTGCAAGTCGTAATTTTGCGGCTCACCCTGCAATGCGCGCTCAATCATTGGCGCGGCGATGGCGTACATCTCGTCGCCCAAGGCTTGCTGCACACTCATTCCGGTCATGTCGTCGGCATAAGGCGCGAAGCGTTCATGATATTGCCGATTCACATAGACATAGTGTTGAGTAGGATCGACAAAGGCAATCAGCGCGGGCACGCTATTCATCACGTCGTGCAAATGACCTTCGCTTTCGTGCAATTGCCGGGTTTTTTCTTCAACGCGCTGTTCAAGCAAGGCATTTTGCTCACGAATCAGGCTTTGCATCTGCTTTTCAACGGTGACATCACGAAAAACCAGCACGACACCGCAAATTTGTCCTTCACGATCCCGGATCGGCGCAGCGCTATCGGCAATCGGACAATGGCTGCCGTCGCGCGCAATCAGCACGGTATGATTGGCAAGCTCCTGCGTTTGCCCGGTTGCGAGCACTTGGGCGACTGGCGCAATCTGGAGCGCTTGCGTAAATTCATTAATAATGAAAAACACGTCGTCGATGGGCTGCCCTTTCGCCTCGGCGATAGTCCAGCCGGTGAGCCGCTCGGCCACCGGATTCATCGTGGTCACACAGCCTGCGGTATCGGTCGCCAATACCGCGTCGCCAATCGAATGCAGCGTAATCGACAAGCTCTCTTCGCTTTGGCGCAGCGCCGCCTGACTGGCCTCTTTTTCACGCAATTGTCGCCGGATCAGGATATAGCTGGCGATCAGCAAGGCGGTGAGAAAAAAAGCGACAAGCAACTCCGTGCCTTGCATGATTTGGCGATTGCGCAGCAATTGCTGCTGGCGTTCGGCGAGCAATTGCCGCTCTTTTGCTTCCATCTCGCGCAAAATACGATACGTTCGCACGCGGGTTTCCCGTATCGGCGACTTGGCGATAAAGGCATTGGCCGCGTCAGCGCCTTGTGTTTCACGGATGTGCTGCACTTGCTGCGAAATGGCGAGCCGCTGATTGAGCACTGCGCGCAATTGCTGCCAATATTGTTGCTGAGAGAATTGATCGCGAGTTAGATTTTTAATTCGCGCCAAGGTTTGCTCGCGCGCTTGTACCGTTGTATTACGCTCGGCCCAATGCGCCTGATCGCCCGAAATACGAAAGCTTTGCGTTGCCAGCTCGATTTGCAGCGTATCGGCCTTGATTTTTGACAGGCCATTGAGCACTTCATGCGTATGCGCCACCCAGTCGGCCGCTTGCGTAGCGTCGTTAGTGACTTTCCAATTGCCAGCCAATAGCAATACAACTACCAGCACCGTGGCAGAAAAAGCCGTCACAATCTTGGTTACAAAACTCGTTCTAGCTTTCACCAAAACACCAACAATATATCCAATGAAGAAATATTATTGTGATTGCAATTGCTTTTGATTACATGACACTTTTCCGGCTTGAGCAGACTATCGGTTAATTTTTTGAATCAAATCAATAACCCACAACCAATACGCAGCAATCAAAATTAAATACCATTTTAATAATCGCCGTGCGCCAGCCAGCCTTTGCAGCATCGTTCTCGGCTGCAGCGTTGAGGGTTTTCGCCGAAAAAGCCAGTACAACATGTCATCGAGCGCAGCCTCCTGCAGCTCGCCACGGGCGATGGCAGCGAATAATTTCGCGTCAAACAAGAGCCGCCAACCGTAAAAAAACTGCCCCAACGCCAAGGCCAGCGCAAGCCAAGCCTGCGCCGTGCCAGCAAATGGATGAATCGCGAGGTGGATTAGCGTCGGCAACATCAGCCAAGCGCAACTCGCAAGCAGCGCGGCCATGACCGCGGCGTGTTGGCGATCTGCCTGCATTTCCGTCGTCATACCAGCGCCCACTGAATATGTTCAGCGTTCAGATGCACCGGCCGCCGCTGGCGTATCAGCGCAATCGCCGCGTCAATATTCGCCGCGCGCCCGCTCTGCACCAGCCACGCAGCGACTATCGTTGCGCTGCGTGAAAATCCCAAGGCGCAATGCACCAAGATCGGTGCAGCAACGCCATTCGTTTGCGCGCGTAGCGCCTCAATCGCCGCAACACCTTGCGCGATGTCTTGCGGGCTGGGCGCGATTAAGTCGAGCAAAGGCAGATTGATATAGTTCGCGGCAGGCTGCGCTTGGCGCGGATATTCGGCACAGAGGTCGAGCACACCGCCAAAGCGCGGATCACTCGCTGCAGTAATCGCGCCAAGCCAGACACCGTCGCAAATCTCAATCGCGGCATCGACATTGCGCAGGAAATAAGTCCGACTCAGCGCTGCGGCAGCGCGATACGGCGCAGTCAGCCAACGCACGGCGAACGATGTTTCGCCGCCGATTTTCTGCAATGCCGTCGGCCCCAGCGCGCCGTAGACCGCAGCAACAACGCCCAGCGCGATAGCTGGCCAAGCGAGCAAGTACGCCCAGCCTTGAAACCAGATCGCGATGGCAGCAAAAATCACCGCACCAAAGCCATAGTGCAGCGCCAGCTTTTGCGATTGTTTGCCTTGGATAGGTGTTAATCCAGCCCGCCATTCGCGACTAGCACGCCAGCTCAGCGGCGACATCGGCAACAGGTAGCAAACCAGCAATCCCAGCGCAAAACCGGTGGGTATATCGATGAAATGGTGCTGCCACGTGGTCAGCACCGATATACCGATCAGGGTACACCAGAGATGCAGCACGCCGCGTGCCAAGGGATGCGTCAAATACGCAGCAAAACGCAGCCAGATAATCAGTAGCAGGCTGATATGCAGCGATGGTGCCTGATTAAAGGGCTGATCAATCTGCCCCAGCGCCGCAAACATCGCACCCAATACCCCATCGACCGCTGGCCTGTCCCAGCCAAAACGCAGCGGCCATAGCACAAAGCAGATCGATGACAGCAGCGTGGCCAGCATCAAGCGTAAGGCCTGCGTGCGCACTTCACGCTGATCGGCGCACAGCAGCAGCGAAAATCCGAACATCAGGTCGATCGACCAGTACGGCACGATGCTCCACGACCAGAACGGAATGGCGTCGCGCTCCCAGGCAAAAGCCAGATTGCCGATTTGCTCGGCGGGCAAGCTTGCAGCGTATTGATTGGCATTGCCATAAAACAGGAAAAAAGCCGGGCCTGCGAGCAGCAGCCACAACATCGCCGAACGCCACGGCAAGCCATCAGGATGAGTTTGATTTTTCATATCGACAAGCAAGCCATGGGTATATAGATAAGATTCAATCTGAAATTAAGCTACAGACCAATACCCATAGAGGTATTGGCCGTCACACTTTATGCCGCAGCGTGAATGCCCAAGGCTGCGCTCAACTCAAGAAAGCGCGCCAGCTTGGCGGTGCGAACCAGAACAACTTGTTTTTCGTCGGCCACTGACTGACTGAAATCGACGACGCTATACGTCGGTGCGAGCTCTTCCTGAACTTTGCTCAAAGCCACCACAGCGTCCAAACCTGCCAGATCGGCCACCGTCAGATCGAGTTCATCGTCGCCAAAAGCATCAACAATCTGCGCGTACAGCGCGTCGATTGTCGTTGCATGGAAAATCAGCCCGCCCTCCAACTGCTCCAGCAGCACCCATTCCCACAATGGCAGCGGATACGATTCCTGGTATTGCGACCCGGTATCTGCTTGCAAATACGCCGCCGGGTCAGCGTGCGCTTTAATAACTTCGGCGCTCATCGCTGCAATATCCTCGGCATCGAGGCTGCCATCGGCGATGATTTCAAATAGCTCGTTGATGTGTTTTTGATTCATAAAAATCCTTTGCAAAGCCCACTTTGCTGCCAAACAGCATTCACTTAAGCCAATCGGACCTATTCCCCCCTTCGACGAAGGGGGGCTAGGGGGGATTTCTGCACTATTTGGACGATGCTTGCCGCTAAAACAGTGCCAAATCCCCCTCAATCCCCCTTTTACAAAGGGGGAAGCCAAGGTCAAAACCCCCAGTGGACTGCGTTCCGCCTTGATGCGGGCTCATAAATTAAGGCATCACTTCGCCCAGAGCGTCGCGAGTGTTTGAACTGGCGACCGTTGGCGCGATTTTACGCTGTGCCAGCGAAACGGTAAAAATTCCCCACTCGTCGATGCGTTGGCCGATTTTTTCAAAGCCTGCTGCGGCAACGAGCTGATCCATTTCGGCTTGCGTGCGGCGGCGCATCACCCAGGCTTTGCCGTCTTTGTGGCTGGTCAGCGTGCGGGCGATCATTTCCAGCTGTGGATGCCACGGCTGATTGGTGTAAACCAGATAGCCGCCTTCGGGAATGGCGGCGGCCAAACCGGCGAGCGAGTCGCGTATGCCCTGATTTTCGGGGAATAACTCGTAGAGGCCAGACACCACCGCCAAAGTTGGTTTCGGCTCCAGCGTAGCTAGGCTCTCGCGATCAAAAGCATTGCCTTGCGCAAAGCGTGCCTTATCGCTCAGGCCGCGCTGCGCAATCATGGATTGCCCGGCTTTGACGTTGATGTCGCTGTAATCGCGCAGCAGCACATCATCAAAAGGCAGGCCATCAATCGCGTCGAGAATATAGCGGCCATGACCGGCGGCAATATCGACAATCTGCACCGGTTTGCCTGCCGCGTGCAGGCTGCGCACAGCGTCGACTATCAACTCCTGCAAATGGATTTTGCGCTGGCGGATTCCGCGCCAGCCCACCGAATCGAGATAGGCTCTATCGCCGAGCTTGCCCAGCGGCGTGATGCCTTGCGCCTGATTGCGATAGACATAATCGAGCGTCGATCCAGAATCAAAGCCGGTTTGCCAGCCAAGCTGGATGCCGCTCGATAATTTGCCGATGCTGGCCAAGGTGCGGCGCGTAATGCCAAATTCCCAGCGCTTGGGGCTGAGCAAGCTTAATGGCTGCTGCAGAGCACGATACTCATTATAGGTATAGCCCTGAACGTCAGCCAGGCTTAAATCTGGAGGCAATACCCCCTGATCAACTTTGGCGATAAAACTGCGGATCAGCGCAAAGGCTTTTTCGCGTTCCAGCTCGCCCAAGGTATCGTGATAAAAACCGTCGAGAACGTGTTTTTCTTTCACAGTAGAGCCCAAGCGCTCGAAAAACTCGTGCTGTGGGCCGTGGTGCACGACAAAATCCGCGCCTGAGATCAGCACTTGTGTCGGCACAGTAATCGCGCCCGCGTCGTCGATAATGCGCTCGGCGGTGTCATACAGCGCCAGCAAAATATGCGAGGCAATCGGCCTAGTGATCAGCGGGTCGCGCTCATAGCTGGCGATGCGTTCGGGATCGTGGCTCAGAAAGCGCGCTTTGACGTAGGAATTCACAAAAAACTGGCCGCGCAATTTTTGCATCAAGGCAATGCCGGTGCGCGCTGCGGGGACATACAATTTCACTTTAAACGCGGGCGCAGCCAGCACCAGCGCACGGATATTCGGCGCGTAATCGTGCACCCACGTACTGGCTAGCACCGCACCGACGCTTTGTGCGATGACGATCATGTCTTGCGGCGCGTAGCCGTGTGCATGCGTGATGTGCTTGATAAAGCAATCCAGATCGCGCACGGTGCTCGCCAAGTTCGGCGAATAGCCACGCAGCCCTTCATTGCGGCCATGGCCGCGCGCGTCCCAGGCAAAGAAAGCCGCATCGTCCAGACCCAATTCGTCAACAATGTGCTGGACGCGCCCAGAGTGTTCGTGCCCGCGGTGCAGCAGCACAATCGCCCGCCGTGCGCTACCGACCTGCAGCGGCGCCCAGTGGCGATAAAAAATCCCGTGTTGATCAAACGATGAAAACTGACTTTCCTGGCATTCACGGATTTGACGCATCAAACATTACTCCTGTGTGGGAACGACTTTCTTGCGTAAATATTGAAACTGCTCAGCAATTTGCACCTTAAACAACGGGCGTTCCGGCAGCCACGGCAAAGGCCGGCCTATCGCGACATCGACAAAAAACGGAATCGGCAACCACTGCCCGCGCCCCATTGCGCGGCCAAGGCCGTGCATATACACCGGCACGATTGGCGCTTCGGGGAACTCCTGCGCCAGATACCACAGGCCCGATTTAATTTCGGAGAGCTGCTCAGGCTCGCCGCGCGTGCCTTCGGGAAATAAAATCAGCACCTTGCCTTGCTGCAGGGCTTCGCGGCAGCCCGCTAATGGATCGCTGCCTTTTTTGGCGCCACCGCGCTGCACCGGAATAATGCCAATCACCTGCGTGGCAAACCACGCCAGCGCACGATTGCGCAAAAAATAATCCGCCGCCGCTGCCGGGCGGACATTGGCGATGTCTTTTAAATCAAACAGCGAATACAGCGTGAGAATATCGAGATGGCTATTGTGGTTGGCGATGACGATTGCAGGGCCTTTATGCGGCAGGCGATCGGCATTGCGCACCGTCAGCCCCAGCCACAGCTTCACCACCGGACGAGCAACCAGCAGGACAAATAAGGTTCTGAAATTGAACATACTTCCCCTAAGTATTGAGAAGTTCGACATTCAAATTAATTCGAAATCCAAAAGCATGCAGGCAAGGCGTACGGCCGTAGACAGTACATCGAGTACGGCAAGGCCGTAACAACGCAGCATGCATGTTTTTGCCTTAACTTCTAGAAGTAGAGGTAACGGATAAAGTGGAAAAATAGCGGCGCGGTGTAGGTCAGCGAATCGAGCCTATCCAGAATACCGCCGTGGCCGGGCAACAGCGTTCCTGAGTCTTTAACGCCCAAATCGCGTTTGACGGCAGAAATGACAATATCGCCAATAAAGCCCATCGTGCCGATCAACAAACCCGCGCACAGCGCATGCAGCGGGCTTAACGGCGTCAGATACGGTGCGATCAGCCAGGCCAGCAAGGTCGTCGTTGCAATGCCGCCGAGCAAACCACCCAGGGTTTTATTCGGGCTGACCGTTGGGCTGGCTTTGCGCCGACCGATTGATTTGCCCCACAGATATTGCGCGACGTCATTCGCCTGCGTCAGCGCGACCAAAAAAAACAGCAACTTGGCGCCCTCGCCCGCTTTGCCCGGCAAATCAAGCAAAGCAGCCAGATGCGACAGGCTGAACACACAAATCATCAAGCCCCAATGCAAGGACGACGCTGACTTTAAAAAACCTTTGGTTTCGCCAATCAGTACCATGCGCATCGGCAAGAGCAGCAACATATACACCGGAATAAACAGTACAAACATCCCGTACCACGAAATACCGATCCAGAAATATTGCAGCGGAATCGCAAGATAAGCCCAGAACAACACGATATGGTCGGCTTCACGCGTCGCAGATAAGGTGAGGTATTCCTTAAACGCCAAAAAGCTGACTAGCGCAAACACGCTCAGCGCCAGATATTTATGCCCGAGCAAGGTCAGCGAAAACACCAGCACGATCCACCACCAGGTATTGATCCGCGCTTTCAGCTCGCGCCAATCTTTGCTTGGGTAACGCAAGCCCAGCATTTTCACCGTCACACTGGCGATAATGAGTAATGCAAAAACAGCAAGCAAGGCGTATTGCAATTGCGGCGCGATTGGCGAAATAAAAGACCGAAAAAATTCAGGCATTGTTTACCTCGGCCAGCATGGCACGCGCGCGTTTAATGCAGGTCGCAAGCAACAATAGCGAGGCGATGCCAAATACCCAGCTCAATACCGGTACGCCCATCGGTATCAGCCCCAAGCCATAGACCAAAGCCAGCGCACCAAAAACAAAGGCACGATCACTCTTGCCCAACGGGCCATCATAACGGCGACTCGCACCGAGCATGGGGCCAAGCACGCCGATAAATTCAGTGATCATGGCAAGGATCAAGGCGGTAAAAACCAAAGGGACAGCGATCGGGTCGTCAAGACGCCAAGCCAGGATCAAAAACGGCATCGTTAAAGCCGCATCAGCAATCACATCACCGACCTCGTTCAAAATCGCACCCAAATTCGATTTTTGCCCATGTTCACGCGCCAGCATGCCGTCAATGGCGTTCAGTGCCATGCGAATAAACAGCCAGATGGGTAAAAGTAACCAGATCGATTGCCCCGGCACAGCCTCTTGCATTAAGGATGAGAAAAACAACACCATCCCCAGCTGCACGGAAACTGCCATCGCAAAAATGGTCACCACATTGGCAGTGACACCCGCCGCCGCCAAGCGAATCACCAGTGGACGGAGCAGAGATTGAAAGGCAGATTTAAGTTGGTAGATCGACATCGATTTCTACGCCAAAGTCATAATGCCGACATTATTAACATCGTTTTCCCGCGCTGAAAACCCAGGCCATAAAGCAAAAAAACGATTGAGCTGAAAAAGCCCATGTGAGCTAAGTCACTATTTCTAATGAGGAAATAAAATTCACCGGCACAAAACCCCAAGAAAATAGCTGTTTTTCTATCTGTAATTCAAAGACTTAAGCGATACGGGTTTACCCTAACACCTAACCTTGAATCCAGTTTAAGGTGGGCTTATGGCCTCTGCGCAGGGGCTTTTATCGCATGCAACAATACTGAAAAATTTATTCAGTTTTTTGACATATAGACGAAAAGAAACCGGCTCAAAGGCCGGTTGGAAAATCAGCAATACCAGCCCCCAATCGCGCACAAATGATTAGGCTCTGTTGTGCCGTTTCATTTCGCAGCGGCAATCGCCGCAATCCGCGCCTGCTCGACCGCGTGTGGAATTTGTTTTTTATCGCTGCACGACTGCGCAATCTCACCCGCGTTCACCGCATTGGCCGCCGCCAGCAAGCGACGCAAATAGTCGGGCTGCGGATAATCACAATCTTCAAACTGGTAACGGCCGCGTGCGTCGGCCAGACACGCGTCCAGCATTTGATTAAAGCGTTCGGGACGACGGAAAGCATCGCAACGAACAAATAATTTCAACACCGTTTCCGGCCGTAATTGCAAAGCGGTATGCACCTGCGTGTGATCACGGCAGACCATGACTGCCAAATCGCGGCATTCGGCGGGTACGCGTAAGCGCTGGCAGAGTTGCTCAACGAGTGGCACGCCGCGTGATTCGTGCATGATGTGCTGCGGCAATATATCGGCTGGCGTCGTCGCCTTGCCCAAATCGTGGCACAGCGCAGCAAAGCGCACGGCCAGTGGCCAGCCCTGCGCTGCGGCGTAGTCGAGCACCAGCATCGTGTGCAGCCCGGTATCGACTTCGGGGTGGTAGTCGGCGCGCTGCGGTACGCCCCACAGTGCGTCGATTTCCGGCGCAATGCGCGCCAGCGCGCCGCATTCTCTGAGCGCCGCAAACATCAGACTGGGCTGGTCTTCCATCAGGCCTTTGGCCAGCTCCTGCCAGACGCGCTCGGGCACCAGATGATCGACTTCACCGTCGGCGACCATTTGCTGCATCAGCGCCATGGTTTCCGGTGCGGTGCTAAAACCAAATCTGGCAGCAAATCGGGCGAGGCGCAAAATGCGTACCGGGTCCTCAGAAAACGCCGGCGAAACATGGCGCAGCAACTTGGCCTTCAGATCGGCCTGACCATTGAATGGATCAATAATCTGGCCGTCGTCACCCTGCGCCATGGCATTAATCGTCAAATCGCGGCGCAACAAATCCTCCTCCAGCGTCACCACCGGGCTGGCATGAACAGTAAAGCCGGTATAGCCGTGGCCGCTTTTACGTTCAAGGCGTGCCAGCGCATACTCCTGATGAGTATCTGGATGCAAAAAAACCGGAAAGTCTTTGCCAACGGCCTGATAGCCTAGCGCGAGCATTTGCTCGGGCGTCGCACCGACAACGACCCAGTCAATGTCTTTAACGGGCAAACCCAATAAACGATCACGCACTGCACCGCCAACACGATAGACCTGCATATTCTTTCCTTAAAATGAAGAGTTACTTCAACTGATCTGGCAAGTAAGACTACAATCTATCGATTATCCCCTAATTCACCTCAAGGATGGACACGTATGAAAATCGCCAATGATGTCACCGAACTGATCGGCAAAACGCCGCTGGTACGCCTGAACCGCATTAACGACGGCGGCGCGACCATCGTCGCCAAGCTTGAATACATGAATCCTTCGCATTCGGTCAAAGACCGGATCGCGGTCAGCATGATCGACGCCGCCGAAGCCGCTGGCAAAATCGGCCCGGACACGGTGATTGTCGAGCCAACGTCGGGCAATACCGGCATTGGTCTGGCGATGGTCTGCGCGGCGCGCGGCTACAAGCTGGTGCTGACGATGCCGGAAACGATGTCGAAAGAACGTCGCGCACTGCTGCGCGGCTATGGTGCCGAACTGATCCTGACTCCGGGCCCCGAAGGCATGGGCGGCGCGATTGGCAAAGCCAAGGCACTAACCGAAGAGCACGCCAATTACTTTATGCCGCAGCAATTTGAAAACCCGGCCAATCCGGAAATTCACCGCAACACCACCGCGGTTGAATTGTGGGAAGACACCGATGGCCAGATTGATATTCTGATTGCCGGCGTCGGCACCGGCGGCACAATTACTGGTGTCGCTGAAGTGATCAAAGCGAAAAAACCATCGTTCCAGGCGATTGCCATCGAGCCTGACGCCAGCCCGGTACTTAGCGGAGGCGCCAAAGGCCCGCATCCGATTCAGGGTATTGGCGCTGGCTTTGTTCCGGCGGTTTTGAATACGGCCATTTACGACGAAGTGATTCGCGTGACGAACGACGATGCATTTGCCACGGCACGTGCGATGGCAACACAGGAAGGGATTTTGTGCGGGATTTCAGCGGGTGCAGCAACCTGGGCTGCAATTCAGGTGGCTCGCCGCCCGGAAAATGCGGGTAAATTGATCGCTGTGATTATTCCATCGTTTGGCGAGCGCTATTTGTCGACCAAGTTGTTTGAAGGTTTGTCCGACTAATACCACCAACAGTATTGCCGTGCAGCCCATATTTATAAAAGGCTGCACGGCAATACCCATCATAACAACTCCACCCTGTCGTCCAGATCGCGCCAGTTACTGATGTCACGGAAAATCAGCACCGCACCAATCGTCCGGCCGTGTTCGTCACGGATTCGCGCGGCAGTTTCTTCAATCTGAAAATTCAAACCGAACTTATTGAGCAAAACGCTGCGACGTGCGCCATGCGCCTCGGCACCTTCGCGCAGAATATTCGCGACCAGATCAGGCATAGGCAGGCGATGAAGGTGATCGACCGTCTGATAAATCGTCGTCAGCATCTGACCGCTGGCGGCAGCGCACTCCCAGCCTATCAGTGACGATGCCACCGGATTGAGATAATCGACCCGACCGTCCACATCGGTCGTAATCACGCCATCGGCAATCGAGTCGAGCGTTGCCTGCGCACGTCGCTGCTCTGACAACAAGGCTTTCTGAGCAGCACGGATATCCGTCACATCGCGACCAATACCTCGATAGCCTTTGAATTGGCCTTGCTCATCAAAAACCGGATAACCCGAAACGCTGACAATAATGGTTTCGCGTCCCAGCGTTGAAGTGTATTCAAAATCCCGGTATGGCTGCTGCGCCGCCAGCACTTCGCGGTGCGCATCCCATTCGGCCTGGGTCAAGCCACCCTGCCCCAACTCCCAGCGTCGTTTGCCAATAAAGTAACTTTGTGGCAGATCGAAACGGTTAAAGAAACCACCGGTCACCATCGTAAATCGAGCCTCGGTATCTTGTTCCCAGAACCAGTCACTCGACAACTCGACCATATCCTGCAAATGATGTTTTGCTTCTTTCAGTTCAAGCAGCTGCACATAAGCAGTAGAGACATCACGCACCTGCATCAGGGTCCCGGTGTATTCCAGTTGTTCGTTGCGTATCGGTTGCAAATTCACTTCAAGCCAGCACGAATGACCGTTTTCCCCCGAATAAGGCACAGTAAACGTCATCGGCAGCACCAGGCCGCCAAGCTCGGCGGCGTCAAAAATGGCATCCTTCCTGCCCAGCAGGCTCGCGCTATCGCTGGCAAACAGTCTTTGCGACTCATCATTGGCGTATTTAATCTGGCCATCCGTGCCACGGATGATCAGAGCATCATGACTTTTCTGCATTGTTTCAATCAACAATCGCTCGCTAGCCTTGCGCTCGTATTCGCGCAATTGGGCCTGCATCAGCATTTGCAATGACCAGCGCCGCGACGAGTACAGGAACTGCATCAATACCGCACATAACAGCAAACACAACATGCCAACCAAACCAATAATCAGCAGCCACTCGCCTTGCTGCTGGCTCCAGAGCTGCGATTTGGACTGATAGGCAAGTCGCCACTGGCGACCGGGTAAATGAATAATTTGATTGCTGATTAAACTCTGACCAGACTGAAAATGCTGCCCCATAACCTGACTGGCGCGAGGCTGGTTTCCCAGTTGCTGCTGGGCATAGCCCTGATCGAATAATTGCCAGCTCAGATCGTATTCATCAATGGAACGAACTAGCGGGCGCATGACTTCATCCAGACGCAAATAGGCCACAATGGTGCCTACATGCTGAGCCCGGCGCTCGGAAACCGCGGGCTCGCGCGACAATTCGCGATAAATGGGGGCATAGAAACAGAAAATATTGTCTTGCCCGATCTTGAAAACCGGGCTGGCCAGCATGCGTCCGCTGTCACGTGCCAGAGCAAGCCCGTCTTTCAATGCCGACATGGCGGCCAGATTATTGCCCAGCAGACTTTCAGTTTGCCGGTTGATCGGATACAGATGTTCGACAAGCAATAACTCCTGCGCGCCGTCAACTTGCGATGGCTGGTAATGCCGATAAACCAGTGGCGCAATCCGCTTGTCAGCACGTACCGCCTGAATGTGTTGCGGCAGCTGCTCTTTGGCCACGGGCCGTGCCAGCGCCACGGCCAGCAAGCCGGGATGCCGATACATGACATTGCTTTGCAGTAGCAGATTATAAAACTGCTGCCGATCCAGCGTAGGATTGAGTGTCAGCGCGGCCTGCAAACCCAGTAGCACTTCCTGCTGCTGAACCAGCCGTTCTTCTAGCTGGGCAGACTGCGAGGCGGCCATCAGGTCCAGCCGGTTTTGTGTTGCCAGCTGCATCTGCTGATGCAACAGAAAAAGCGCACCCAGAATCAATGCGGCACCAATGAGCAGCACGGAAAAGAACACCGCATAGCGCCGGAAAAATCTGCCTATCAGCTGCAAGTTCACCCCCAAAAAATGGCACCACGATTTTCACGCAATACACACGAGCCATTACAGGTGTGCGGCGCGGCGTGTGGTGCTTGCTACTTATTGATCGGTTCCCAGAAAGAGCTGGTAGGCCTGATTCTGCGTTTCAATCCAGTATGGATAACCCAACCGCGAGAGGAAATCCTGAAACTGGGCATCATCCTGCGGCGGCACCTGAATTCCGACCAGTACCCGGCCATAATCGGCGCCGTGATTGCGATAATGGAACAGTGAAATATTCCAGGTGTCGCTCATGCCGTTGAGGAAATTCAGCAAAGCACCCGGACGCTCGGGGAACTCGAAGCGGATCACGCGTTCGTTCACCGCCAGCGGCGCATGCCCGCCGACCAGATGGCGGATATGCAATTTGGCCATTTCATTGTCGGTCAGATCCAGCGCGGGCAATCCTTCTGCTGCCAGTTTCTCGATCAGCTCAACGACTTCGCTGCGATGCTGAATCGACAAGCCGACAAACACATGCGCTTCGGAATCCGAGCCATAACGATAATTGAATTCGGTCACATTGCGTGCACCGATCAAGCTGCAAAATTTTCTGAAACTGCCCGGTTTTTCCGGCACCGTAACAGCCATGATGGCTTCGCGCTGCTCGCCCATTTCGGCCTGTTCGGCGACATAGCGCAGGCGATCGAAATTCATGTTCGCACCCGATGCAATCGCAATCAGGGTCTGCCCCTGCACGCCTTCGCGCGCCGCCCAGGCTTTCATTCCGGCAATCGCCAAGGCGCCTGCCGGCTCCAGAATCGAGCGGTTATCTTCGAACACATCCTTGATCGCCGCGCACATCGCGTCGGTATCGACCAGAATCACATCGTCGACAAACTGTTGCGACAGGCGGAAGGTTTCTTCGCCGACCTGCTTGACCGCAACACCATCGGCAAAAATACCGACCTGTGGCAAGGTGATCCGCTCGCCTAATTTGAGTGACAAATACATCGCGTTGGCGTCGGTTGGCTCAACACCGATGACTTTGACATCAGGACGCAAGCGCTTGATATACGCGGCCATGCCGGCAATCAGACCACCGCCGCCGACCGGAATAAATACGGCATGCAACGGGTCCGGGTGCTGGCGCAAGATTTCCATTGCGACGGTTCCCTGTCCGGCAATCACATCCGGGTCATCGTAGGGATGAACAAAAGTCGCTCCCGTTTCTGCCGCCAGTTGAACTGCATGCTCATAACAATCGGAGTATGACTCGCCAACCAGCACCACCTCTGCGCCGCGACGAGATACCGCCTCGACTTTGATTCGCGGCGCGGTCGCCGGCATCACGATGGTTGCACGGCATTGCAGATGTTGCGCGGCCAGCGCAACACCTTGCGCATGATTGCCAGCCGATGCAGCAACGACACCACGCTCAAGCTCGGCGCGGCTCAGTTGCGCCATTTTGTTGTAGGCACCACGAATCTTGAACGAAAAAACCGGCTGCATGTCTTCACGCTTGAAATAAACATGGTTACCGATCCGGCGCGACAGGTTGGGGGCGAGTTCCAGCGGAGATTCAATCGCCACGTCATAAACGCGGGCGGACAAGGTTCGTTCAAGATAGTCTTTTGTCATTTTGATCAGCCAAAAAATGGGGGATTACCCAGGTAATCCCCCATTTTAACCTTAAAAGCGCGCAAGAAAGTTTCAATGATCGGTTAAGGCCTGCCGGATTTCTTCGATTTTCGGCAGGCACCGGAAAAATGCATCGACGACCTTCGGATCAAAGTGCTTACCAGTGCCTTCGCGTATCGTATCGAGCACCTTGTCACGCGGCCAGGGGTCTTTGTAACAGCGGGAGTGCGCCAGCGCATCATACACATCTGCCAGCGCAATAATTCGTCCGGCAATATGGATTTCTTCGCCCTTGAGTTTGCGCGGATAACCCGACCCGTCCCATTTTTCATGATGTTCGTGGGCAATCGTTGCGGCCATTTTCAGAATACGTGGTTTGGATTCACGCAACATTTCATAACCAAGCCGGGCATGGGTATCCATCACGGCACGTTCATCACCATTGAGCGGCCCCGGTTTGTTCAGTACCAGATCGGGAATCCCGACTTTGCCGATGTCGTGCAAAGGGCTCGCTGAGCGGATAATTTGTGCCTCTTCTTCGCCCAGCCCCAGCTCAAGCGCCAGCACATATGAAAACTCGGCCATCCGGTGAATATGCTTGCCGGTATCCTTGGAGCGGTTTTCGATGACTTCGGAGAGCTGATAAATGATGCTACGCTGGGTGTCTTCGATTTCCCGGTTCAGCATCAGGTTTTCATAGGCAATCGACACATTTTTGCAAAACAGGTCGATCAAATTCGCATCAGGATGTGAGAGTGCGACCGGGCCATCAATGATCAGCAAATTAATCGGGCCATGCGGGGACAGGAAAAAACCGACAAAATGATCACTGGCATAAATACTTTGCTGCTTGGCAATCGCCTCATCAATCGATCCTTGCAAACGGCTTAGCTCGGTTTGCCCCAGTTTTTGACCGCAATACTGGCTATATCCGCCAGTGGCGTACATGACGGTGACATCATCTTCATGACTTAAGGCCGTCATGCCGCCGTTGACGACCAGATATAAGGCGTCCTGCTCGAAAAACAGCAGCGATTGCAGTTGTTCGAGGACCCCCTGAGCGAACTGCTGGATCGATTGCAGACGGAAAATATTGGTCGTGGCATCGACGACCTTGATCAGGCCACGGCGGTTGGCGTCCAGCTGGGCGCGCTGGTGCTCGATCAGCATGATGTCACGGTACGAGCGCAATGTGCCCAGCACCGAGGTATATAACTTGTCGCGCGTTAGTTCGGTTTTAGCCTTGTAATCATTGATGTCGTAGTTTTCAATTACCTGACGTTCCGGTGCAACGCCGGGCTGGCCGGTACGCAAGATAATCCGGGTATGGTGATTATTGAGCGTCTCACGGATTTCGCGCGCCACTGTCAAACCGGCGTCTTCGGTTTCCATCACGACATCCAGCAGCACCAGCGCAATATCATCGCGTGAAGCCAGCAAGGCAATGGCTTCTTTACCCGAATAACACGACATGATATTGAGCGGCCGCTGCAAAAAATCGATATTGGACAGCGCCAGTTTGGTTACATGGTGAATATCGGGCTCGTCATCGACGACCAGCACGTTCCAGGGCTCCACCTTGCTGATCGTCTCATCCTGCGTATCATCGGTCAGCCAGTCATCATCTAACACATTCATATTTTCCCCCCGAACAGGTCCGAGCTGCGCACTGAATTCTGAGCTGCATCAGCATCGTTCGTACCAGTGTAGAACGCACCCTACGCTTTTGCTTGCGGCTTTAATCGTCCGGCACAAGCCAAATCGGGGATAGCTTCACTTTAAAAATCCGGCTTTGCCCCGATCTGAGCCTTATCTGTTTTCAAGGAATACGCCATGACGCAAATGACGCCGCAGGAAATCGTTCACGAACTCGACAAACACATTGTCGGCCAGGCCTCAGCCAAGAAAGCCGTAGCGATTGCCTTGCGCAACCGCTGGCGTCGCCAGCAGGTAGCCGAGCCGCTGCGCCATGAAATCACACCAAAAAATATCCTGATGATAGGTCCGACCGGCGTTGGAAAAACCGAAATCGCCCGCCGGCTGGCCAAGCTGGCCGACGCGCCCTTCATCAAGGTCGAGGCGACCAAATTCACTGAAGTCGGCTACGTGGGTAAAGATGTGGACAGCATCATCCGTGATCTGATGGAAATCGCGATCAAACAGGTGCGTGATGTGGCGATTAGCCGTAATCGCGTGCGTGCCGAATACGCCGCCGAGAACCGCATTCTGGATGTCCTGCTACCACCACCGGCGGGCAACAATAATTACGGCAGCGTCAATAATGAAGACCCAATGTCGGAAACGCGGCAGAAATTCAGAAAAATGCTGCGCGAGGGCAAATTTGACGACAAGGAAATCGACATCGAAGTCGCCGCCGCAGCGCCGACGATGGAAGTATTCGGACCACCGGGTATGGAAGACTTTTCCAGCCAGATCCAGCAAATGTTCAAAGGCGCGATGGGCGGCAAAACCAAAACACAAAAAATGAAAGTGGCCGATGCGCTGAAACATCTGATCGAGGAAGAAGCCGCCAAGCTCGTTAACGAAGACGACGCCAAAGCCGAGGCGCTCAAGGCGGTCGAGCAAAACGGCATTGTGTTTATTGACGAGATAGACAAAGTCACGACGCGATCAGAAGGCAGTGGTGGCGAAGTATCACGCCAGGGCGTACAGCGCGACTTGCTGCCATTAGTCGAAGGCACGACGGTTAGTACCAAATACGGCATGGTCAAAACCGACCATATCCTGTTTATCGCCAGCGGCGCATTCCATCTGGCCAAACCGTCTGATTTGATTCCCGAGCTGCAAGGGCGCTTCCCGATTCGCGTCGAACTCGATTCGCTGACCGTTGACGATTTTGCGACCATTCTGACCGGCACCGATGCATGTCTTGCCAAGCAATATCAGGCCTTGCTGGCGACCGAAGAGATCGAGGTAAGTTTTACCGATGACGGGATTAAGGAAATGGCGCAAATGGCGTGGTCGGTGAACGAAAGCACCGAAAACATCGGCGCGCGCCGTCTTTACACGATTATGGAGCGTTTGCTCGAAGACATTTCATTTGATGCCAAACGCGGAACGATAGCGGTTGACGCGAACTTCGTTCAGGACAAACTGGGCGGGTTGGCAGGTAACGAAGACCTAGCGCGTTACATGCTGTAAGACCAATGGTATTGCTCTGTAGCCATTATTAAAAAAGGCCTACAGAGCAATACCCGTCAGAAACTGCACGCCAGACTGATCCCGAAACCGTCTACATTCTGCCCAAACATATAGCGTCCCAAGAGCCGGGTTCGGGTAATGAAGCTGGTGTAGGCCGTCGAGTCAAACTCGATCCCGGCGCCCAGTGTCGACAGATAATCAAAGCCCAAAGCCCCGGCCTGATCACCGTAATAGCGCGAATGCGAGAACTCAAGCACATAGCGCAATGGCCGCGAGAAAACGGTCAATCCGGTCGGTGCACGATAGCGAGTCCATAAATTGGCCGTTTGCGAATCAGCCTCGCCATCGATGCTATTGCCGTTGGCAAACCCTTGCAGATGAACCGCCGAATAGCGTAGCTCCAGGTCGTATTCGAACTCGGGCGAAACATATTCGTAATCGACCATCAGCGCACCGCCCAGACCGAGCGCATTCATACTGCCGCCGTCGGCAAAATTGAGCTCCCGGTCGGTTTGGCGCTCTATCCACCAGTTAGCCAGCTTCAAATCACTGGCGACCTTGCCAAGTGAAAAAGTAAAAATCGGCCGAACCACCCAGTTCTCGCTAATTGGAAAATCCCAACCTATGCCACCCGAGCCGGACACTGTCGTCCATTTCAGTGGAATTTTGCGCTCATCGGTACCATCAGTTGCGACAAAAGTCGGATCATAGCGGCTATAAGCCACCGCGCCCTCCAGATAAAGCGGCGTCTCCTTGCTGATCGTCGCGCCACCACCGAGCTGGCTCATCGCCAAGGTTTCTTTGTCGTTGCCCGATCCCTGAATCGACAGATTGCTACTGGCCAGATCAATAATCACCGAGTACGACATCAAGGCCAGCACCCCATCGGCGCGCTTTTGAATCGCCGAAGTATTCAGGTCAAAAGTTTTCGCTGAATCTTTGTCACGCAGTTGAAGAATGCCCGCAGCCTGCGTTACAGAAGCCAGCACTAGCATCAGAACACCCGGTAAAACAGTTTGGTATGTCAACATCATCAGAACTCGGTAGATGGTTTTAGCAGGCAGAGCATAACACCACACAAGGCCCTGTTTTCCGTTTGCTGACGTAATCAGCCGCGATTGCGCTTTATATGCTACAGGCCGCCAGAGCGTTACCGTCAGAATTTGATCCCGATCAAAAACAGCATATTTTGTGAATTCAAAAAACAAATAACACAATATATTGTGTTTCTAAATAGAAAAAACACCGCCAGAACACCTCAAACTGAATACCACTAAAGGACTGGAGACAATGCTCAAAGTCATCAAACGCGACGGAGCCAAGGCCGCTTATGACAGCAGCAAAATTTACGAGGCCTGCCGCCGTGCCGCCGTCGTTGCACACCACCCCGAGCCGGATGCGCTAGCCGAACGCATCACCGAGCAGGTCGAAGACGAATGCCGCAAGCTGACCAGCGCCACTGCCAATCATGTGGCCAAGCTGCTCGATATTCCAACCATCCAGCAACTGGTCGAAGACGCGCTGATGCACGACTACCCCGAAGTCGCGCGGATTTACATCGAATACCGGCACGATCGCGACCGCATCCGCGAACAAGGCTCGGCCTTGCACGCCAAGCTGATGGGGCTGGTCAACAAGACCGACATCGACGCAACGACCGAAAATGCCAATAAAGACGCCAATGTTTTTCCGGTCATGCGCGATCTGATGGCCGGCATTGTCTCGAAGCAGTTTGCCAGCACCTTTCTGCCCAAAGACATTCTGAATGCGCATAACAGCGGCGACATTCATTTTCACGACCTCGATTATTCGCCCTTTCTGCCGTTTACCAATTGTTGCCTCGTTGATCTAAAAGGCATGCTGCGTGATGGTTTCCGGCTGGGTAACGCCAAAATCGAAAGCCCGAAATCAGTCGGCGTCGCTTGCGCCGTGACGGCACAAATCATCGCGCAAGTCGCCAGCCATCAATACGGTGGAACGACGATTCCGAATATCGACCAGACGCTCGCGCCGTATGTGCTCAAATCGTACGAGAAAAACCTCGCCGTCGCTGCCGAATACCAAATTGCCGACGCTGAACGCTACGCGCGCGAACGCACCGAAAAAGAAGCCTACGACGGCATCCAGGCGTGCGAATACGAAATCAACACGCTGTTCAGCTCGAACGGCCAGCAACCGTTTGTGACTTTCTCGTTCGGCATGGGCACATCGTGGGCCGAGCGCATCATCCAGCAAGCGATATTGCGTGTGCGGATTCGCGGACTGGGCAAGGAAGGCACGACACCGGTCTTTCCGAAACTGGTTTTCTTCATCGACGAAGGCATCAACCTCAAACCGACCGACCCGAATTACGACATCAAACAACTCGCGCTCGAATGCACATCCAAACGCATGTACCCCGACATCATTTCGGCCAAACTCAACCGCCGGATCACCGGCTCCAGCATTCCCGTTTCACCGATGGGCTGCCGCAGCTTCCTGCCGGCGTGGCGAGATGAAAATGGTAATGAAGTGCTCGACGGGCGCAATAATCTGGGCGTCGTCAGCCTGAATCTACCGCGCATCGCGATCGAGGCCGCTGGCGATACCGCGCGTTTTAATGAGTTGCTGCAACAAAGACTTGAGTTGTGTTTTCGTGCGCTGATGGTTCGCATCGAACGACTCAAGGGCGTCAAAGCCAATGTCGCGCCAATTTTGTATACCGAAGGCGCTTTTGGCCTCCGGCTGCAGCCGCAGGACGAGATCATCAGGCTGTTTGAAAACGGCCGCAGCTCGATCTCGCTCGGCTACATCGGCCTGCATGAAGTCGGCGTACTGCTCTTTTGCAAGCGGGCGGGCCAGCATCCGGCCGAACATGCGGCAGCGCAGGCTTTTTTGAAACAGATCGTTGCGACCATGGCCGAAGCCACACAGCGCTGGAAAGCCGAGACCGGCTTTGGTTTTTCGCTGTACTCGACACCGAGCGAATCGCTATGCCACCGTTTTTGCAAACTCGACGAAGCGCGCTTTGGCCAGATTTCCGGCGTGAACGCATTGTTTACGAAGGGCTATTACACCAATTCATTCCATCTGGACGTACAACACAAGGTCAATCCATTCGAAAAGATAGCCTTTGAAACCGGCTACGCCGAGCTGGCGACCGGCGGACATATCAGCTACGTCGAGCTGCCGAATATGAAACACAATCTGCTGGCGCTGGAACGAATCTGGGATTACGCCATCGAGCATGTCCCGTATTTCGGCAGCAATACGCCGGTTGATGCCTGCGGCTTATGCGGTTTCATGGGCGAAACGCTCGCCACGGCCAAGGGTTTCACCTGCCCCGAATGCGGTAACGATGACAGCGCGACACTATCGGTCACCCGCCGTGTCTGCGGCTATCTCGGCAGCCCGAATGCCCGGCCATTTAACGCCGGCAAGCAAAAAGAAGTGATGCGGCGGGTGAAGCATTACGCGAAGCATGGGTATATGCCTGAACCCCAATATCAAAAAGAGCTGAACGGCAATACCCTTAATATGAAACCTGATTAGAGAACCACTTCAGCACCCCTCATTCGTCATTCCGGCGATACTGGTTTGAACTGCGCTCTAGGTACCGGCGTTTGCCTTTAGGCACACAGAGTGCGCCGGTACGACGATTTGCTGAGATAGTTACCGAATCAGGATATGAAATGAACTACGACCGCTATTACACGCACGATCTGGTCAACGGCCCCGGCATCCGCGTGACGCTGTTTGTTACCGGCTGCCTGCACGCCTGCGAAGGCTGCTACAACCGCTCGACCTGGGATAGAAAATCGGGCTCGCCATTTACACCAGCAGTACAGCAAGCGCTGCTAGCCGCCTGCGAAAATCACGACGGACTCAGTCTCTCCGGCGGCGACCCGCTCCATCCGGCCAACCGCGCCGACATCCTCACGCTATGCCGCGAATTCAAGCAACGCTATCCGGACAAAAACATCTGGCTATGGACGGGTTATTTATACGAGGAAATACGGGAGCTTGAGGTGTTTGACTATGTGGATGTGGTGATTGACGGGAAATACGAAAAGGAAAACCCCACCACTTTGCCATGGCGGGGATCGGGGAATCAGCGGGTGATTGAGTTTAGAAAAACCGCTGGCTTATAACCTGCGGCTCTCGCTCGGTAAATCCTCGATAAATTAATATAAGCTTCCGGTATTGCTTCGCTCATTCAGAATGCCGGGGCTATGGATTGCGCTTTTTACTCAGCAAATAACTGTTGATTCTGCTCAATCTGGGGTCGTTCTGCACTTGAGCCAGCTTGAGCAAAGAAGGACCGATTGCATCAGGTGCGCTGGCGAAAATCTGCGCCAGCAAGCGGAGCGATTCCTCATCCTGCCCAGCGTATGCTAAATAAATCGCATGCCTAAAAGCCACTTCGGTATAAGGGCGGTATTGCATCAGTCCTGAAGTGAGTTGTAGTTTCCACTCCAGATCCCGATCAGAATAATCAAGCTGATAAAGAAATTGAAGATCACTCCGATCAGATAACACCGGATTAGCGCGAAAGCTCGATAACTGCACCATATTTTCTTTGGCCTGCGCTACGTTCTGCGGTCTCTGGGAATGAATTGCTAAAGTTGCATACTGACCAAGGACAAATATGCATAAAATCAAAGCTACGGCAGGAGCAAAACCAAATAGCAGTATTTTAGCGCTTTTGCTGGGCTGTATCATTATCTGGCTAGAGTCCATCAGCGTCAGCAACAGAACAAACAACAATAAGAACTGTGCATACCACAGCGGATACTCCAGCAGACTATGAATACTCATCACACCGATTGCCGCAAAAGCAAACAGCCATTCTGACGTTTTTTCTGTTTTACGCCATTGCCGGATCAGCAAACCGATGATGACCAACATAACCAGACCCGCTCCAATGCCCACTTCTGCCAGCAAATGCAAAACCAGATTATGTGCATGCGTAAACAGCTCCGCACCATATTGATTTTTGAAAACAAAAGGAAAAATCTCCGATTGTTCGAAACTCCAGCGCGCGTAGCCACCCACGCCGAGGCCAAACCAAGGGTGGCTGCCAAATGCAACCCAAGCTTTTTGCCATTCGACCCAGCGCAGACCCAGCGTGGGTTCACTTACTATCCTTTGCAGCGCAGAATTGCCTTGCATAAAAGGCAGATAGGAGGCGAGCAACTGACCAGCCAGCGCAATAGAGCAAAAAATGAGTAAGGCTCGTGCCATTATGCGCGTAGCAGCTTGGCGGTAAAAAAACAAGCCTAGCGCAAAAGCAAACAAGGTATACAGCAAAATACTGCGCGAAGCAGCTAGCGCCAGCGTCAGCGCAATACTGAAACTGATCAGGTAAAATGGCAGGCGGGTGATTTTGTTTTCGCTGAATAAATATACACTGGCAATTGCCCCCAAGAACAGATAATCGCCCAGCTGATTTCTCTGGCATAAAGTTCCTGTTGGTTGTGTGCCACTACCATAAATGGGTAGCCAGTTTGAAATGCTGTTAGCCCAGTAATTATATGTGTCAACTTGCCCAGCAATTTGCAGCAATACAAAAGGTAATTGTAATAGCGCGCCAAAACACAACCCAATAGCAAGCCCAGTGAATAAGCGGGTATGGTCTGCTTTTTCGCAATTGGCAATCACAATGGACAATAGCGATGCAACCAGCAGGTAAAAACAAGAAATCAGCATATCCGCTATATAAGCGGGCTGATTGACCTTGAATGTAATCAAGCACAATAAAAACAAAGCCAGCAGGGCAGGAACAATCAGCGGAATGCGCAGTCTGGGTTGCCGCAGCATGGTCGAGCTTAGAAACAAAACCATTCCCAGTGCCAGAATAAGTGCACTGCTTTCTGACACCCAACTAGCCGAAGGCCGATAAGCCCAGGCTATAACAAAAGGAAAAAAAGCCAGGATCAGGGTAGCAAGGGGTAGCGGCATATTTAATCCAAAAAATAAAAAACCCGCACAAGGCGGAGTATGAGTTGATGCGAATAAAATTTTATTGTTTAGAGCGGTATTTAGTACCCACCCACGACCCAAGTACATTGCGTACTTTATAATAACAAGTATCACTGATTAATTGATTGTTTGCAGCATAACACAGGCAGCCCCACTGACATCGTCAATACCCGCGCAGCAGTAGCCGAAACAACAATCTCCAAATCTACGCCTTTATGTAGATTCTAAAATGTACCCCTAAACCAGAAATTAGGCTTAGGTACACCATATAACGATGGGTAATCATGGGTAATCATAAAAGTCAGCCCGCCGAGCAATAGCAGCCCGCCGAGCATTCCCAAGTAATATGCCTTCCCAAGGTGAAAAATTTCCATCGGTCGAGACAATTCCAATGGACGCATCAAGATCAAGGCGGCCAGAATAACTGATTGAGACATGGGGTAAACAAGATTGCCCGAAAAAAGCGATTCCACCAATATTGCCATCAGCAAACCAAATTCTATGGAAGCGAATCGTTGCTTAAAAACACACAGACTAAAACGCCCCAGCCGATAAACCAGCAGCAGCAGCATGGGTACCCCCCATTCGGCGCCGATCATCAAAAATAAATTATGCGGGTGTGCAGCAATAGAATTCATACTCGCAAAATGCAATCCGCCCGATCCCAACCAAGGATGAGCCTGCATCATCCTGATTGCATCACCCCAGACGATGTAGCGGCCGCTGGTCAGGGAGGCCACAGTCACTTGCCCGGCATTGAGCCATCTAGGTAGCATATCGCCACTCATCACCTTGTCAAAATATTGATCCACACAGAACCACAAACTCAAATAAATCAATAATCCCCCCGCCAGTACCAGTGAAGCATTGCTCAATACATCACGCCGGTAAGCTTTATTTAGCGCAATCAGACAAATACCGATTAGTATCGCCAATAAGGCAGAGCGTGCGCCAGTGAGAAAAATCAGAGCCAGATTTAAACTGGATGCAAAAATAGCAAATAACAGTAAGGAACGGGAAGCTTTACCGGGAACTAATAATAGCCAGCAAAAAAACAGCAATACAATCTGTACTGAATTCAGATAACGCGCATTTTCAAAAAATGGCAAAATTTCGACCAGATAAACATAAGGCAAATTGGCCGGCAATTGCGCTGCTGTATGCAAAATGGTCAGAATCGCCAGCAGGCCGTAATAAATCAAAAATGCAATCGAAAAATAACACAGCCATCGACGAAAAAAATACTGTTGCCGTTTTGTCCAGCCCCAGCCCTGCTTGAGCAGGCAATAAAAAATAAAATAAGTCAATAAAGCTAGCGCCGCATACAGCGGATATTGAGCCTGAAATACACTAAGTAGTGCCAGCCCCAGCATGGCCATATCCAGCCAGCCCAGCCCAACTTTTCTGACCCAGAAACCGGCGAAAATTAGAGTCAGTAATTGCAGGAAACGCAAGCGGTCATAATCATCAATGACCAGAGCAGGAAAAAGCGGCAACAGGATTGGAGCCAGCAAAGGCAGGCACAAGACTAAAGCAAGCGGGTTATTCAACTGCAAGTTTCTAGGCAACACGAGGAATCCTACAATAAAAAAAGCCGGAACAAGCCCGGCTTTTGAAGTCCGCTACACGGGAATCAGATGTATTAGCTATGCGAACAAACACCAGTATCGTTTTGGCATGTCACAGTACCAGTACCAGGGGTTTTAGGAGTAAATGTCGTAGTGCCACTACTCAACAAGGCCGTGGCATCGTAACCATTTGAACTACATGCACCAGTAGTAACATCAGCTGGCATTAGAGTAAGATCATTATCCGCAGTAGCTGCCACAGCCCCATTCATAACTCCTTTGGCCTCAGCCAAACATGCACGGTTTGCCGATTTGATGGTGTAGTTTTTGTAAGCAGGCAAAGCAATCGCAGCCAAAATACCGATAATCGCAACAACGATCATCAACTCGATCAGTGTGAAACCCTGTTGGGCACGTTTCATAGTTTGTTTCATGGTGTTTCTCCTGTAGATTTTTTACCGGTTTGCCGGTTTAGGCAACCGGACTTGGCTAGTATACAAGCAATGAGCGTGCCAACTTAAAAACATGCAGGATTTATCGACCCGAGCCGCACACTGCTTCAGCTGCGGCGCAGGTTTGCATGGGATGCCGACTAGAAAAAGTAATCAATCTCACATTAAATTCGCGAGCCTGTCTGCCCGCGCGCCAGCGCAAACTCCAATCAACGACCCAAGCACAGCCAACACTGCCCTAAAACGTCACTCGCCCTGCCGCAATTGGTAAAAACCCCGACATCAGGGCAACTGCCCTGTACTGCCAAGCTGGTAAAACAATTGCGTAAGCGGTAGCCAGACCAGCAAGTCATCAAATTCGCCGTCGGGTGCGTCGGCGATGTAGTTATTGTCTGCGTCACGGTTTTCGGTTTCGTCGTTGCCGCTTGATCCACCTTGCGGGCCTTCGGAAAAAACAATCGCAACGGCATTACTGACCAGTACGCGCGAATTACTTGCCACGCCGTCGCGACGGCTGGCCGAACGGACGGTCAGATTGCTGCCACTGAGCAAACTGAAGCAGGGCGACAGACTGGGCAGGCCGCACGCCGTTACGAGGGTCGGGTTAGCGCCGGCAAAATCACCGGCATACGTAGCGATACCACCCGATGGATCGGTTTTAACTGCATATTTCAGCCGCCGCCCCCAGGCATCGAGTTCGGGCAGTCCCAGCTCGCGCCATGGCAAATCGCCGTAGCTGCGTTCGCAGCGGTAAGCGTTCGCTCCGCCCGCAGCTTGCCGGTCTTCCATACCAGCCAACGGTTGGTCGTGATCAAGCACCGGATCGGCCGGGCACGGCAAATGATGATTGACGAGCGCAAAACCGAGCAGCGCCTGATTGGCGCGCTCGAGCATCGTTTTGCTTTCACGGTAGCGCTGGCTGGCCATTTGCGCGCCCACTGCATTCAAACCAGCACCGAGCAACAGGCCGATGACCAGCAACACAATCGCCATTTCAACCAGCGTAAAACCACAGTTTTGATCAAACTGACTCATTGATTCCTGCCTTTATATATTCCGACACTCTGGTGTTTTCGAGTAGAAGGAGCGGACTCGCCTGCAAGCTGCACCGGTGTTCCCACGAAGTTTTAATATTCGCGGGCAAGCCCGCTCCCGCGATTGCAGCTGTCACTCGGTTCAAGGACATGGTTTTTTCCTTGGGCTGCAGACGCCGTCGCGGCAGAGATAAAGCAGATCATTGCTGTCGCAGCCCGGCGTAACAAATTGCGCCTGCTGATCATTCAACCAGGCTCCTTGATTGGCCGCATCGTCCAGATACCGCCGCAAATCGGTCGATGCAGCGGCGGCGGCGAGCAGATTGTTGGCTCGTTGGCTGCGGCTGCTACCGGGGACGATGAACAGCGCATCGACTGCAGGCTCCGGTACGCCGTCGATTTCAAAGTCTCGCGTGCAAACCCGCCCCTGCCGGACCGCATAAAAAACCGCCCGGTGCCAGACATTCTGGGCAAACCAGACCGGCAGCAGATTGCTGGCGCGCGGGCTCATCAGGCTAATACCGGTCCAGCTGGCATCGGCACGCGGCAGAATGCCGGCACATAAATCCTGCCGCGCCGGACAGCGCCCCACCGTCAGGGTATTGCTCTGGCAGTCGCTATCATTCTGGATATCAGCGGGATACGGCATGGGGTATGGTCGCAACAAGCCTTCGTCGCAAGCGAACAATTGTTGCCAGTCGATATTACCGAGCCGGGGCGCGGCCGGATGGTCGACTCTGGCGCGCCAATGAAAACCGCCGTAGGCGATCACTTCGTCCTTGGCATAAGCGACACCAGCTTGCCATGCATTGCCACAAGCGTTTCCCGCGCTGACGATAGGCGTCGCAGCTCGCGTCGTCTGATAATAATTTTGCAACTGTCTGGCAATCTGCGCAGCCAGCCGCGGGCTGGCGCGATCAATCAGCTCGTGCGCTTTGATGCTGGTGATCTGGTCGTTATAACTATCGCTCGGATTGCGACTCAGATAAGGGCCGCCTGACATCGCATTGCCGCCTTCCAGAAACTGATCGGCTTGCAGAGGGCTGCTACGACTTTGTCCCGCCAGAGGGGCGCCGGCAGCAAAAATCAGCGCAGCAGGCGCTTGCCCAGCCGTGGAAATGTCAGTCGCTGGCAGCTCACCGGACTGATGCCGGAGCGACAGCAGCGCAAAGCTGTCGCTATTGATTTTGCGCGCTTCGGTATCCGAAGTTCGCACGACAAAACCACGGTCTACGGCGTACCAGAGCGGCTCACCGTAAGCATCGACCAGCTTGGGAATGCCGAGTGTTTTCCACGGCAACCAGCCCAGACGCGCAGCGCCAGCACTATTGCAACTGGTGATCGACGTGCCAATGCTGTTGGCAAGCGTTTCATTGGGATTGGCCGGGCAAGGCAGTTCGAGCGGTGAACAGGCGCGGCCATTGGACGATGACGCGGGCGAACAATTGCCGGTTCCGACCGTGCCATCGCGGCTGAGCGACCAGGCGAGCAAGGCCTGCCGGGCTTGCAGCAAAGCGGCGGCGCTGCGTTCGCGCCGCCCGCTGTCGGTCCGGTTCAAACGGGAGAGCAACAGACTGGACAAGCCCAGCATCAAAACCAGCAACAGCACCAGCAAGATGACTCCCCGCTGCTTGCTGTTCACGCTCGCCAAATACCCCATTTAGTATCACCCCCCAGATCAATGCATGATTGACCTGCAGAGCAATACCCACTGGATCAACCGACCAAAAATTTATAGTCAGTTTCGTGAAATTATTCAAGCAACGGAATAACCGCCCGGATTGCCGCTTTGCCAGCGCCAGCTGTCGTTGCACATATCCTGCAGATTTTTCTCCGCCCGCCAGCCCAGCAACTCAAAAGCGGCTTTCGGATCGGCATAACACGCAGCAATATCGCCGGGGCGGCGCTCGACAATCTGATAAGGCACCGGGCGATCCGATGCCTTTTCAAATGCCGCAACCATATCGAGCACCGAATAGCCGACGCCGGTACCGAGATTGACCGTCACATTGCCCGGATTACTTTGCAGTTTTTGCAGCGCTTTGACGTGACCGAGCGCCAGATCGACGACGTGGATATAGTCGCGAACGCCAGTCCCGTCCGGCGTCGGATAATCACCGCCAAACACCGACAATTTCTCGCGCTTGCCAACGGCAACCTGGGCAACAAACGGCATCAGATTATTCGGAATCCCGCGCGGGTCTTCGCCGATCAAGCCCGATTCATGCGCGCCGACCGGGTTGAAATAACGCAGCAGCGCGATATTCCAGCTTGGATCAGCGACGCGCAAATCGCGCAACATGTCTTCGATCATCAATTTGCTGCGGCCATACGGATTGGTTGCCGACAGCGGGAAATGCTCCAGAATCGGCACCGTATGCGGGTCGCCATACACCGTCGCGCTCGACGAAAACACCAGATTTTTGACGCCAGCGGCTTTCATTGCATCGAGCAGTCGCAGCGTACCAACGACATTGTTATCGTAATATTCCAGCGGCTTGGCGACCGACTCACCAACGGCTTTCCAGCCAGCAAAATGCACGACCGCTGAAAACGGATAGCGAGCAAACGCAGCATCGAGCGCGGTGCGATCACGGATATCGCCTTCGATGCACAAGACATCGTGACCGGTAATCGTTTTGATCCGGTTCAGCACTTCCGGATTGGCGTTATAGAAGTTGTCAAAAATGACCGGAGTAAATCCAGCCGACAATAATTCTATATAGGTATGTGAACCAATATAACCTGCACCGCCGGTTAGCAAGACATACATGACACGGGTATCCATCTTTAGTTATACGAATGGGCGCACTGAAAAAACTAGCCTTTTTCCTGCCGCCAGAGGAAATAAGCCGCCAGACTTGCCAGTGCCAGCGTCGGCATCATCGCGGCCAGTATGGGCGGCAAATGATAGAGCTCGCCGATATGGCTCATCATCTGGTTGACGAAATTGAACGACACGCCGAGCAAAATACCGAAGAAAATCTTGATCCCGACATTGCCGCTACGGCGCTGCCCCAAGGCAAACGGCAAGGCAATCAGCATCATCGCCAGACAGGCAAAGGGGTAGAAAATCTTGCCCCACAGCGCCAGCTCGTAACGCTCGGTACTTTGTTTATTGTTTTCCAGATGCTGGATATATTGCCCCAGAGACTGAACCGACATATCGCGCGGCTTGATCATCAGCACCGCGACCATTTTCGGATCAACCTCGGAAATCCACGGCGCCTGTTCCATATGGCTGACGGCAACCGAATCGGCAAAAAAACGGGTCTGCGTCACGTTTTCGAGCAGCCAGCGCTTGTCTCCCTGATACTGCGCACGCTGGGCGTCCATGATTCTGAGCAACTTATGACCATTGTCATGTACATAAATCCGCAGTCCCTGCAGGCTTAAATCGGACTGCATGGCCGCTACATTGATAATCTGGTCGCCATTTTTCACCCAGACTCCCGAGCGGAAACGGCCAAACATCAAGGCCTCCTTGGCCGAGACCTGATACCGCGTCGCTGCGTCGGTCGCCACCGGGGCAATATATTCACCCAGAGCAAAAGTCAGCCCGCCCAGCAAGGCGCCGCCACAGGCCAGCCAGCTGCAAATGCGCAAAATCGATACGCCAGCAGCGCGCATAACGGTAATTTGCGAACTATCGGCAAGACTGGAGAGTGCAAAAATACTGCCAATCAACAGAGAGACCGGCAGCAGTTCATAAGCACGCGCCGGAGCGCCCAGCACGACATAAATCAGAGCATTGTGAAATTGATACGTCCCCTTGCCGACATCGCGCAACTCGGCAATCAGGTCAAAGAAAACAAAAAGCCCCAGCAGCACCAGCAAAGCCAATAGCACATGCCAGGCGATCGAGAACAGGACATAGCGACCCAGACGATTCATCTTATGCCCTCACCTTGCTGCGCCAGTAATACAGAGCAGCGGTCACAATCAGCGCAATCAGATGCAACGGCCACATGCCGATGATCCCGGGGATTTTGCCTGCCGCAATCCAGGCCTGAAAAACACTCATCGCGTTGTAATAGGAAAAAGCCAGCAAAGCGGCCAGCAGCAGGTGAAACGAGCGTCCACCACGCGGATTGGCAAAAGCCAGCGGGATGGCGGCCAACATTAAAATCAGCGCCTGTATCGGCAAGGCGATGCGCCAGTGCAGCTCGGCCCAGCGTTGCGAATCGAGTTTGCGAATCAGATCCACACTGGCTGTGGCCTCAATGGCCGGAGCGACCACAGGCCGACCAGATTCATCAATGCGGATTTTGCCTTCGTCAAAACTCAGAATATCGTATTGCGGGCTACCGGGCAGCGCCTGATAGGCGCGGGCATTTTTCAGCCACATCCAGCGATCTCCCTGTTCGTCGATTTCGATTCCGCCGCGATCAGCCAGCACCGTTGAAACCTTGCCATCCTGCCTGATCTGCATGAAAACGTTCTCGCCCATCCCCAGCTTGGGAGAAAAATTCTCGATAAAGTAAACACGGTCTGCACTGCGTGATTCACGAAAAACGCCGGGGGCGACCTGAGCGACTTCATCATTTTTCAAGCTGGCTTCCCGGTATTCCTTGCCTTTGAGTTGCGCCCAGGGCGAAACAAACAGCGACAGTGCTGCAATCAGCACAACAACGGGAAACCCCATGATCAGCACAGGCGAAATAAAGCTGTAAATCGAACGTCCGGCCGAAAACCAGACGAACATTTCATGGTCTTTCCATAAACGGGTAATCACCGACAGGATGGTGATAAACAGCATCAGTGAAAACAACAGCGGCAAATAACGCACGGCGGTAAATCCCATCACCGCCCAGAGTGCAGACGATGCCAGAGCGCCCAGTGCGGCTTCCCCTAGCAGACGGACGACTTGCGAGGTCATTACAATCAGCAATAGAACAACAAAGAGGCCGAATGCCATCCAGGTCATTTCATGGATCAGTGTTTTACGAAAAAGCATCTTTGACTTGGCCGTGGGGTCAGTGAATAATCGTTTCAATCTTGATAGGAGCTTCAGATGGAATTTACCATAGTTTCCCCCGCCCCAGAGTCTGCCGACTGCCTGGTCTTGCCGGTTTTGGACGAAAAACTCCCGGCACAAGGCAAAGAACTGGACATCGCATCGGGCGGCATTTTAAGCCAGGCGATCAGGGATGGCGAACTGGCCGCCAAAGCCGCCTCGGTCATCTGTCTGGGGCTGCCTGCCGGATTGCAATTCAAACGCGTGATTCTGGTGCAACTGGGTAAAGAGCCTGATCACAAAGTCATTCGCGACAGCACGCGCGCCTTGGCCAAGGCACTGATCGCCAGCCAGAATCTGACTGCCTGCATTGCCCTGTCATCAGCTGGCCACAAAAAACAGGATCAGCAATTTCTCGCGCAGGAAGTGGTCAATGCGCTGATGCTCGAAGTTTATCGTTTTGATCAATTCAAATCGGACGCGGCTCCTGCGCCCAAACTCGAACTCGTCAGCCTGCTTGCGCCGAAAAAAGGCGATATTGATGACGTTGAAGCCGGTCTTGTTTACGGTTTGGCGCTCGGGCACGGCATGAATCTGACGCGCGATCTGGGCAATTTGCCACCGAACGTCTGCACGCCGGATTACCTCGCCGCCACCGCGCAACATCTGGCGCACACTTATGATTTCTCCTGCCATGTTTTGGAGCAGGAAGAGCTTGAAACACTGAAAATGGGCTCTTTCCTGTCGGTCGCCAAAGGCTCGATTGTGCCGCCGAAATTTATCGTAATGGAATACCGCAACGCCGATAAAAAACAGAAACCCGTTGCGCTGGTCGGCAAGGGCATCACCTTTGATTCGGGCGGCATCTCGCTCAAACCCGGCGAAGGCATGGACGAGATGAAATACGATATGTGCGGCGCGGCGACTGTGCTGGGCGTATTCCGCGCCGTCGCCGAGCTCGATTTGAAAATCAATCTGGTCGGCATTATTCCGGCGTGTGAAAATATGCCAAACGGCAATGCCGTCAAACCGGGCGACATCGTCACCAGCATGAGCGGTCAGACGATTGAAATTCTGAATACCGACGCCGAAGGTCGACTGATCCTGTGCGACGCACTGACGTATGTACAACGGTTCGAACCCGCCGTCGTGATCGACATTGCGACACTGACCGGCGCCTGCATCATTGCACTGGGACATCTGACCAGCGGTCTGTATGCCAACGACGATGAGCTGGCGCAAGACCTGCTTGCCGCTTCACAGCAAACCGACGATAAGGCCTGGCGCATGCCGCTGTTCGACGAATATCAGGAACAGCTCAAATCGAATTTTGCCGACATGGCCAATATTGGCGGACGTCCGGCGGGCTCGATCACCGCTGCGGCATTCCTGTCTCGCTTCACCAAAGACGTCAAATGGGCGCATCTGGATATTGCCGGTACGGCGTGGAAATCGGGAGCGACCAAAGGCGCGACGGGTCGCCCGGTTCCGCTCTTATTGCAGTATCTGTCCAAGCTGTAAAACATCAAGGGTATACACCTGTAGACCAAACCAATAGCAAGCTAGAGACGTATACCCATTCACCATGACTGAAATTTCGTTTTATTTTAATGTCCGTTCACGAGAAACCGCCTTGTGCCAGCTTGCTGGCAAGGCGCTCGCTGCGGGCAAAAGCATTTGCATTCTGACCGGATCGGCAGCGGCCACGCAGGCGCTAGATCGCCTGCTGTGGGAAATCCCCGCTAACGGTTTTTTGCCGCATTGCAGCTTTGACGCGGCGACAGCCGAACAAACACCGATCATCCTCGATCATCGTGCCGAATTGATGACGCCGCGCGATATACTATTTAACTGGACCGACCATGTGGCACCACGCTTTAGCGAGTTTGGCCGCCTGATCGAAATTGTCGATGCCGACGACGAGCTGCGTCTGGCGGCGCGCCAGCGCTGGGCAGCGTACAAGCAACTCGGATACACGCCCGACGCAATCGATATGTCACCTCAAACCCAGACATCCAGGAGCTAGTGCATCGTGGCCGACCAGAAAAAACCACCGGAATTTAACCCGGACGAACCCCTGTTCACCATCATGGACGAACTGATGGCGCGCCATCGGCAACCCTCGACGCCGGATAATGACATCCCGATCCTCACCGAAATTGCGCCCAAGTCCATTCTTGGCCAGACCGGTGCAGATGCCGATATCCCGGCGCTGACCGATGTCGTGACGCCGCATCTGGCCGACAAAATTACCGCGCTGGAACGCGAATGGCGCAAAGATCATTACGAAGCGGACATCAGCCATCTCGACCGGGAAATTGCAGCGCCCGAGCGCAAAAACTCATCGGCACAGCAAGCAATCGAGCCGCTCCCTTTTCGGCCAGCATCGACCCCCGATCCTTTGCCGATTCAACCCAGTGTGGCAGCTGCCCCCACCACTCAGGCCTCCCCCAGCAAACGGCCGGCCGCGGCGAGCCCGATTCCGAGCGAGCTGCCACCATTACTGATTCCCGAGGCGCCGAAGAAAAAACCACCAGAACCGGCGGCCGCTTCGCCATTTCTCGATTTGCCCATGCTCGATTTGGACGAGCTCAGCCGCGCACCAGCGCCGGACTATCTTGATTTACCCGTATTGCCGAGCAAAGAAAAACGGGATCAGGTCAACACCGCCAATGCCAACTTTATCGCCACCGATCTGGTGCTGCCACTTGATGAGCTGGCGACTTTCGACGTTGCCGAGAATCCCGATTTTGAACAGGAGTTCACCGAAAGCAGCCAGATTGCCGCCGAAATTCCACAGCTTGATCTGGATGCTTTGCAAAACACGCAAATCCCGGTCATTAGCGATGACATACTGCACGCCGACCCCGACCCTGCCGATGAAAGCCACGCAGAACTTGGCGCAGAAATAGTAGAGATCGCCGAAGCAGTCGCTGTGCACGAGACGGAGGAAGTGACCGGGGAAACCGTCATCAGCGAAGTCTTATCCGACGAACAAGAGCCCAGCACCACGCCCGTCGAGACTGAATCAGAAATTGACGTCATCGAGCTCAATGACGTCTCGGCATCCGAAACGGGCATACAGCCCGAAATCCTTTCACTGGCGGTCGCAGCGCACGAAGCAGCTCCTCAGCAAGTGGCCGTTCAGATCGACCCGCACACTGACGAGGCCAAACCGAACGAAGCACTCGTCGTCAGTGCCGCACACACGACGCCCGATGATGACCTCACCATTGAGCTGATCGAGCCAAGTGGACTGCAATGGGACGACGACACGCTGATCGTCAGCACGGCCATCAGCGAGCAAAGCAGCATCACCATTAATCTGGACGAAGACAATACCTGCCTGATTGAATCTGCAGCCGCTTTACCCAGCAGCCCATCGATGGCCAACCTCCATCAAGATGCCATCACAGATGACGTGCCCGGCGACAAAGAAAAAACTGAGGGTATACCTCCAGAAAGCTTGCTAGACAACCAACAGGAAAGCATACCCGTTGGCATTACCCAGCAGACATTGAGCGACATCACCGCCAGCGTCGGCGCGCAGCTCGCCATCGACATGGTCAGCGAAGTCGAGAAACTCACCCGGCAGCATCTGGATAAATTGATGAGCAAGTTTTATCAGGAAACGCTGAGCCAACTTACCGAGCAAATCAGTCAGGATCTTGAAGAGCGGCTCGCACCGCGCATTGCCGAGCTGATCGAAGCTGAATTGCGCAGCAAAGGATTACTCTGAGCCGTGAGGCCTGTAAAAGAGACCGCGTAAGGCGTGAGGCGTGAGGCGTCCAAATAAAAAGCGGGGGTATTGATACGCAAGCATCATCTGGACTAGTCTTCATCAATATACCCAAACAACAACCAAGCCCACTCTAATTTCCCGCTACCCACACCTCACCCCTCTCTCCTTACACCTCACTCTTAACGTATAATCTGCGGTTTCGCGTTTAATTCGAGCACGCCGCCATGGAACTCGCCAAGAGCTTCGAGCCACAGAATATTGAATCCCGCTGGTACCCGTTCTGGGAAAGCCAGGGTTACTTCCAGCCCAGTATGGACCTCGCCCGCGAGGCCTTTTGTATCCAACTACCACCGCCGAATGTCACCGGCACGCTGCATATGGGCCACGCTTTTAACCAGACCATCATGGATGGCCTGACGCGTTATCACCGCATGCGCGGCGACAATACGCTGTGGCTGCCGGGCACTGACCACGCCGGTATCGCGACGCAAATCGTCGTAGAGCGCCAACTCGACGCACAAGGCGTTTCGCGCCATGACTTGGGCCGCGCCGCCTTCCTTGAAAAAGTCTGGGAATGGAAAAAAGAATCGGGCGATACGATCACCAGCCAGATGCGCCGCATGGGCTCGTCGGTCGATTGGAGTCGCGAATACTTCACGATGGACGACAAAATGTCGACCGCCGTCGTCGAAGCTTTTGTCCGCCTCTATGAAGAAGGCCTGATTTACCGTGGCAAGCGCCTGTCTAACTGGGACGCCAAGCTGGGTACCGCGATTTCTGATCTGGAAGTGATTTCCGAAGAAGAAAACGGCTCGATGTGGCATATCAAATACCCTGTTGTCGGCTCTGATGAATTCATTACCGTTGCGACGACTCGTCCTGAAACGCTGCTCGGCGACGTGGCCGTGGCGATTGCGCCAGACGACGAGCGTTTCCAACATTTACTCGGTCTGATGGTCGAGCTGCCACTGACTGGCCGCCAGATTCCAGTGATTGCCGATGAATACGTCGACAAAGAATTCGGTACCGGTTTCGTCAAAATCACGCCAGCGCACGATTTTAACGACTATCAGGTCGGCAAACGTCATAACACGCAGCTGATCAATGTGATGAGCTTGCAGGCGACGATTCTGGCCAAAGCCCAAGTATTCAGCTTTGACGGTCACAGTCTGGGCAGCGTTGATCTGCCTGCGGCGTACGCTGGTTTGACAACAGCACAAGCACGTAAAGCAATGCTCGCTGATCTGGAAGCGCATGGCCTGTTGCTCGACACCAAACCGCACAAACTGATGGTGCCACGTGGCGACCGTACCGGCACCGTGATCGAGCCTTTGCTGACCGACCAGTGGTTTATGGCAATGAGCAAACCGGCTGCCGATGGCAGCAGCATTACTGAAAAAGCGCTGGAAGCCGTCCACAGCGGCGAAGTGCAATTTGTACCGGGCGACTGGGTGAATACCTACAACGCATGGCTGAATAACATCCAAGACTGGTGTATTTCACGCCAATTGTGGTGGGGCCATCAAATCCCGGCTTGGTACGACGAAGACGGTCAAGTGTATGTTGCGCGCACCGAAGCTGAAGCCATCGCCAAAGCCGGTGGCAAGTCGGTGACACGTGATAACGACGTTTTGGATACGTGGTTCTCATCGGCGCTGGTGCCATTCTCCAGCCAAGGCTGGCCGGAAGAGACGCCGGATCTGAAAGCCTTTCTGCCTTCATCGGTGCTTGTCACTGGCTACGACATCATTTTCTTCTGGGTGGCCCGGATGATTATGATGACCAAGCATTTCACGGGCAAAGTACCGTTCAAACACGTCTACATCCACGGTCTGGTGCGCGACGCCGAAGGCAATAAGATGTCCAAATCCGAAGGCAATGTGCTCGATCCGGTCGATTTGATTGACGGTATTGCACTCGAGCCTTTGCTGGAAAAACGCACCACCGGTCTGCGTCGCCCAGAAAATGCGCCAAAAGTGGCAGCCAAAACCGCGAAAGAATTCCCGGACGGCATTCCAGCGTATGGCGTGGATGCGCTACGCTTTACCTTCGCATCGCTCGCCTCACTGGGTCGCTCGATCAACTTCGACCAGAAGCGCTGCGATGGTTATCGCAACTTCTGCAACAAAATCTGGAACGCGACGCGTTTTGTGATGATGAACGTCGAAGGCAAAGATTGCGGCCTCGAAGAAGGCGCTGAGCTCGAGTACAGCTTCCCAGATTTGTGGATCATCGGCCGTCTGCAAGAAGCCGAAGCAACGATCACGCAAGCACTCGACACTTTCCGTTTCGACTTGGCCGCGCAAGCGATTTACGAATTTGTCTGGAATGAATACTGCGACTGGTATATCGAGCTAGCCAAGGTATCTACTCAGTTTGGGACAGATACCCAGCAGCGCGCTGCGCGCCGCACGCTGATTCGCGTGCTTGAAACCATCCTGCGCCTCGCGCATCCGATCATGCCTTTCATCACCGAAGAGCTGTGGCAAACCGTTGCCCCACTCGCCGGCAAGAAAGACAGCGACTCGCTGATGACTGCGAAATGGCCGGTAGCTGACCTCACCAAAGTAAATGCAGAAGCCAATACCAAGGTCGAAACACTGAAAGCACTGGCCTTCGCAGCGCGTAATCTGCGCGGTGAAATGGGCCTGTCACCTGCAGTGAAAGTGCCGATGTTCCTCGAAGGCAGCACAGAGATGGCCGAGTTTGCGCCGTATCTGAAGCCATTGGCCAAATTGTCGGAAGTAAACATCGTCGCCACATTGCCTGCCGGTGATGCGCCAGTGGCGGTCGCTGCATCGGCTTTGGGTACGACGCGCATGATGCTGGTCGTCGAAGTCGATAAAGCGGCCGAAACCGCTCGTGTAACCAAGGAAATCGGCAAAACTTCTGATGCACGCGAGAAACTCGTCGCCAAGCTCGAAAAACCGGGTTACACCGACAAAGCGCCAGCGCACTTGGTCGAGAAAGATCGCGCACAACTGGCCGAGCTGGATGACAAACTGGCGAAACTGAACGCACAACTGGCAAAACTTCAGTAATCGGCATTGAGTTTCAGCTAGAATCAACGGAGCGCACTGCGCTCCGTTTTTTATTCCATCAAGCACGAGCCATCATGTATCTCAGCCATCTGCAGCATTCACAACCACCACTTCCCGCCATTATCGAGCATGCGCTCACCTACCTGCGCGAAACCGACTTTAGCCAGATGGCGCCCGGCCGTTACCCGCTGGATGGCGACAAGCTAATTGCGATCGTGCAAACCCCACTCACGCAACCGTGGGAAACCGGTATGCCTGAATTCCACCGCCGCTATCTCGATATTCAATATCTGCTCGAAGGCGAAGAAGTGATCGGTTACGCGCCAGCGAATCCAGATCTTCCTCTGGCCACCGATCAGTTAAACGAACGCGACATTGCCTTTATTCATCCAATTCACAATGAAACAAAATTGGTTCTAACTAGCGGCATGTTCGCCATTTTCTATCCGGGCGAACTGCATAAACCATGCAGAAGCCTCAATCAAGCGCTGCCGATTAGGAAAGTCGTCATCAAAATCGACTCTACTTTACTCGATGCATAGGCCGTAAATCTGCGTTGCAATTGAGGCCAGTGGAAAAACCCATACACATCGAACTATTGCAAACCCATTGATTAGATAGATCTTTCTGCCGGACCTCATCTTTAAACATTCATGTGCGGGCTGGCTCACACAATATGATGCTCTTGTCATGTTAACTTTTCTGTGAGCACTGACCTGAAATATATCAATAAAGTGGGCAGCGCTCCCTCCCTAAATCAAGGGAGGCTCACCCATATTGCACAATCAATATGCCGAAAATGATCGATGGAGTACGACATGAAATGTGATTTTAAGCGTTTGGCACTAGTTTCCGCTTTACTGAGCACCATCATTTCTGGGCAGGCTTTTGCTGCTTCCTGTAACGGCGTTTCTGAATGGAGTGCAGGCAGCGCCTATTCAGCCGGCAATACAGTGACCCAGTCTGGGGCTCTGTATGAAGCTAAATGGTACAGCACAAATGAAAACCCATCACAGTCGGGTGAATGGGGTGCCTGGAAAAATCTGGGGCAATGTGACAATACAGCGGATACAGCCCAAAGTCTGGAACTTGTACTTCGCCATGCGAGCCGTACACTTAATCTGGCTCCGGGCGCAGAAGACTTTGTTGCCAGCGCTTGCTTAAGCGGTGAAGCTGCAATCAGTGGCGGGCCAAGCAGCATTCCAGCCTCGGTTGGAATTGTGTACAGTACGCTCACCTATGATGGCAATCGTAGTGGCTGGATTGTTCAATTCAAAAATCCAGGGAACAATGCGATTTCAGTCACGCCGCGAGTGAGTGTTACTTGTGCCAAAGGCAAAATTACGCTGGCAGAATAAACGCGTCTCCACCCTAAAAAGTATTGAAGATTGAAATAAACAGGCCGGTAAGCACACCGGCCTGCATCCACTAGCTTGACTAATAGCACCATGTATACACTTCATAGTGCTCGCAATATATATCTTTCAGATAATTACTCTAATAATATTCAATAAAGCACTGACAGCCACAACTCAATTGAGCAACAAAGTCATACCCTGACACCTACCATATCTCGCGCCCAACAAAAAGCCCAGCTCGGTTGAGCTGGGCTTTTCTTTTAGGGAGTCTGGCAATGTCCTACTTTCACACGGGCAATCCGCACTATCATCGGCGCTGAGGCGTTTCACTGTCCTGTTCGGGATGGGAAGGAGTGGGACCACCTCGCTATGGTCACCAGACAAAACTGGGTGAGTTGACTGCTTAGGCTTTTACCTTTGCAACCACTCGAAATCAATAGAAGAAGTAATCTTTCATCAGCTCAGCTTTCGCTTCACCGGTCTCTCTTTATCTTATTCAATTCGCAATCGGGTCAATTGCACCTTCATCGCAACAACGCGTCTCAGGTTATAGGATCAAGCCTCACGGGCTATTAGTATCGGTTAGCTTAACGTATTACTACGCTTCCACACCCGACCTATCAACGTCCTGGTCTCGAACGATCCTTTAGAGGTCTTAAAGACCTAGGGAAGTCTCATCTTGAGGCTAGTTTCGCGCTTAGATGCTTTCAGCGCTTATCTATTCCCGACTTAGCTACCCGGCAATGCCACTGGCGTGACAACCGGTACACCAGAGGTCAGTCCACTCCGGTCCTCTCGTACTAGGAGCAGCCCCCCTCAAACTTCCAACGCCCACTGCAGATAGGGACCAAACTGTCTCACGACGTTTTGAACCCAGCTCACGTACCACTTTAAATGGCGAACAGCCATACCCTTGGGACCGGCTACAGCCCCAGGATGTGATGAGCCGACATCGAGGTGCCAAACTCCGCCGTCGATGTGAACTCTTGGGCGGAATCAGCCTGTTATCCCCGGAGTACCTTTTATCCGTTGAGCGATGGCCCTTCCATTCAGAACCACCGGATCACTATGTCCTGCTTTCGCACCTGCTCGACTTGTCGGTCTCGCAGTTAAGCCGCCTTTTGCCATTACACTATCAGTACGATGTCCGACCGTACCTAGGCGACCTTCGAGCTCCTCCGTTACAATTTGGGAGGAGACCGCCCCAGTCAAACTGCCTACCATGCACGGTCCCCGATCCGGATAACGGACCAAGGTTAGAACCTCAAAGGGGTCAGGGTGGTATTTCAAGGACGGCTCCACTGAAACTAGCGTTCCAGCTTCAAAGCCTCCCACCTATCCTACACAAACCACTTCAAAGTCCAATGCAAAGCTACAGTAAAGGTTCACGGGGTCTTTCCGTCTAGCAGCGGGGAGATTGCATCTTCACAAACACTTCAACTTCGCTGAGTCTCGGGAGGAGACAGTAGGGCCATCGTTACGCCATTCGTGCGGGTCGGAACTTACCCGACAAGGAATTTCGCTACCTTAGGACCGTTATAGTTACGGCCGCCGTTTACTGGGACTTCAATCAAGAGCTTGCACCCCATCATTTAATCTTCCAGCACCGGGCAGGCGTCACACCGTATACATCCACTTTCGTGTTAGCACAGTGCTGTGTTTTTGATAAACAGTCGCAGCCCTCATTTCTCTGCGGCCTCATTGGGCTCCAGTTGTACACCTTCACCTACTAGAGGCACACCTTCTCCCGAAGTTACGGTGTCAATTTGCCGAGTTCCTTCTCCCGAGTTCTCTCAAGCACCTTAGAATACTCTTCCTACCCACCTGTGTCGGTTTGCGGTACGGTTCGATATTAGCTGAAGCTTAGTGGCTTTTCTTGGAAGCAGGGTATCGCTCACTTCGTCGACAAGTCGACTCGTCATCACGCCTCAGCGTTAAAGTAGCCCGGATTTGCCTAAGCTACACGCCTACACGCTTAAACCAACTCTTCCAACCGTTGGCTGAGGTAACCTTCTCCGTCCCCACATCGCACTAATACCAAGTACAGGAATATTAACCTGTTTCCCATCGACTACGCATTTCTGCCTCGCCTTAGGGGCCGACTCACCCTGCGCCGATGAACGTTGCGCAGGAAACCTGGGGTTTTCGGTGAGGGGGCTTTTCACCCCCTTTATCGCTACTCATGTCAGCATTCGCACTTCTGATACCTCCAGCATCCTTCTCAAGACACCTTCACAGGCTTACAGAACGCTCCTCTACCATATGTACATCGTACATATCCGCGTCTTCGGTTATCAATTTGAGCCCCGTTACATCTTCCGCGCAGGACGACTCGACCAGTGAGCTATTACGCTTTCTTTAAATGATGGCTGCTTCTAAGCCAACATCCTGGCTGTCTGTGCCTTCCCACCTCGTTTTCCACTTAATTGATCATTTGGGACCTTAGACGGCGGTCTGGGTTGTTTCCCTCTTGTCCCAGGACGTTAGCACCCCAGGACTGTCTCCCATGCTCGCACTTGACGGTATTCAGAGTTTGCCATGGTTTGGTAAGTCGCGATGACCCCCTAGCCATAACAGTGCTTTACCCCCGTCAGTGATACATGAGGCACTACCTAAATAGTTTTCGAGGAGAACCAGCTATTTCCAAGTTTGTTTAGCCTTTCACCCCTAGCCACAGCTCATCCCCTAACTTTGCAACGTTAGTGGGTTCGGACCTCCAGTGCGTGTTACCGCACCTTCATCCTGGCCATGGCTAGATCACTTGGTTTCGGGTCTACGCCCAGCAACTGTGCGCCCTATTCGGACTCGGTTTCCCTACGCCTCCCCTATTTGGTTAAGCTTGCTACTGAACGTAAGTCGCTGACCCATTATACAAAAGGTACGCAGTCACCCAACTTGTGGGCTCCCACTGTTTGTATGCATCCGGTTTCAGGTTCTATTTCACTCCCCTCCCGGGGTTCTTTTCGCCTTTCCCTCACGGTACTGGTTCACTATCGGTCGATGATGAGTATTTAGCCTTGGAGGATGGTCCCCCCATCTTCAAACAGGATTTCTCGTGTCCCGCCCTACTTCTCGTACGCTTAGTACCACCCAATGCTTTTCATATACGGGGCTATCACCCACTATGGCGGCACTTTCCATTGCCTTCTATTAAGCTTTGAGTTATCACGTACAGGCTCTTCCCATTTCGCTCGCCACTACTTTGGGAATCTCGGTTGATTTCTTTTCCTGCGGTTACTTAGATGTTTCAGTTCACCGCGTTCGCTCTACATCACCTATGTATTCAGTGATGAGTGACCCAAAAGGGCCGGGTTTCCCCATTCGGAAATCGTGGGATCAAAGCGCTTTGCCAGCTCCCCCACGCTTATCGCAGGCTATCACGTCCTTCGTCGCCTATCATCGCCAAGGCATCCACCAGATGCACTTATTCGCTTGATCCTATAACCTCAAACACGTTTTACCGTACTCTTGGTCAGAGTTTCGTATTTACGACTTGTTGTAGGGTTTCTCAGGTCCTACAACGGCTGATCTTTCGATCAGCAGATACAATCAACCCAATTTATTACTGTAAAAACAAGTTACCCTGTTTTCACATTGTTTAATTAGGAGATATTACTTCTTCTATTTTGTTAAAGAACGATACAGTCACACATTCCTGTGTGGGTCTGATTTAAGAAACCAGAACAAAATCACCAGACCGAATCATTATTTCTGATTCGTCTACTGACTGAATTCTGAACTCTTGTTTGCTGCGCCACCGCTTGCACAGTGCTCGCCGCAAGGCGTGGTGGAGGATGACGGGATCGAACCGACGACCCCCTGCTTGCAAAGCAGGTGCTCTCCCAACTGAGCTAATCCCCCAATCTGGCATGACTAAGCTGTTTCCATTGACTCGTCAATGGTGGGTCAGATAGGAATCGAACCTATGACCCCCGCGTTATCAACACGGTGCTCTAACCGACTGAGCTACTGACCCAGCTTCCAACTCAACAACTTCTTTCATTTATGAATGAAGTCGTCTCTGTATCTTCAAATTTACAGCCGATGAGTGTGAGTCCTTGACCCGCAGGTCTTGCTCTTGAAAGGAGGTGATCCAGCCGCAGGTTCCCCTACGGCTACCTTGTTACGACTTCACCCCAGTCATGAATCCCACCGTGGTAAGCGGCCTCCTTGCGGTTAGCCTACCTACTTCTGGTGAAACCCACTCCCATGGTGTGACGGGCGGTGTGTACAAGGCCCGGGAACGTATTCACCGCGACATGCTGATCCGCGATTACTAGCGATTCCGACTTCATGCACTCGAGTTGCAGAGTGCAATCCGGACTACGATCGGTTTTGTGAGATTGGCACCCCCTCGCGGGTTAGCGACCCTCTGTACCGACCATTGTATGACGTGTGAAGCCCTGGTCATAAGGGCCATGAGGACTTGACGTCATCCCCACCTTCCTCCGGTTTGTCACCGGCAGTCCCATTAAAGTGCCCAACTGAATGCTGGCAACTAATGGCAAGGGTTGCGCTCGTTGCGGGACTTAACCCAACATCTCACGACACGAGCTGACGACAGCCATGCAGCACCTGTGTTACGGCTCCCGAAGGCACTCCTCGATCTCTCAAGGATTCCGTACATGTCAAGACCAGGTAAGGTTTTTCGCGTTGCATCGAATTAATCCACATCATCCACCGCTTGTGCGGGCCCCCGTCAATTCCTTTGAGTTTTAGTCTTGCGACCGTACTCCCCAGGCGGTCAACTTCACGCGTTAGCTGCGTTACTAAGCTCCGAAAAGCCCAACAACTAGTTGACATCGTTTAGGGCGTGGACTACCAGGGTATCTAATCCTGTTTGCTCCCCACGCTTTCGTGCATGAGTGTCAGTATCAGCCCAGGGGGTTGCCTTCGCCATCGGTGTTCCTCCACATCTCTACGCATTTCACTGCTACACGTGGAATTCCACCCCCCTCTGCCGTACTCTAGTTAGCCAGTTCGCAATGCAATTCCCAAGTTGAGCTCGGGGATTTCACATCGCGCTTAACAAACCACCTGCGCACGCTTTACGCCCAGTAATTCCGATTAACGCTTGGACCCTACGTATTACCGCGGCTGCTGGCACGTAGTTAGCCGGTCCTTATTCTTCTGGTACTCTCATCCCCGGTGGGTATTAGCCACAAGGATTTGCTCCCAGACAAAAGCGCTTTACAACCCGAAGGCCTTCTTCACGCACGCGGCATTGCTGGATCAGGCTTGCGCCCATTGTCCAAGATTCCCCACTGCTGCCTCCCGTAGGAGTCTGGACCGTGTCTCAGTTCCAGTGTGGCGGATCGTCCTCTAAGACCCGCTACTGATCGTCGCCTTGGTGAGCCTTTACCTCACCAACTAGCTAATCAGCCATCGGCCGCTCCAATAACAAGAGGTCTTGCGATCCCCCTCTTTCCCCCGTAGGGCGTATGCGGTATTAGCTATCCTTTCGGATAGTTATCCCCCATTACTGGGTACGTTCCGATGTATTACTCACCCGTTCGCCACTCGCCACCAGACCGAAGTCCGTGCTGCCGTTCGACTTGCATGTGTAAAGCATGCCGCCAGCGTTCAATCTGAGCCAGGATCAAACTCTTTCGTTTAATCGCTATGCTATTTTTACTACTTGGCTTGTACTTCAATACTCAAAGAAACTGCGAGATAAACTCTAAAGAGTTCGTCTTTCAATTTTCTTTTCAATTGAGTGCAAGCACTTGATTTGACTTACGAATCAAGGGCTCACACTCATCGGCTGTAGATTGTTAAAGATCGGGCTGAACAACCAAGAAACACACTTCGTTTCGTTGCGTCATCAGCAGAGAGGCCGAACTATACCCATCGGACCGGAACCCGTCAACTGCTATCGAGCAAGAAAATGCCACAAAGGCGTTAAGTCACTGAAAACAAAAAGAACCTATAAAACGCATCGCAGCAGGCTAAAGGCTGAAAAGCACAAAGCCCGCTGGCGCGGGCTTTGTTTTCACTAAGTTCTACGCAACAAACAGGCTTATTTAGTCTTTCGCTGGCTTATCGCGATTGCCGCCAGCAATCATTTTGTATTCAAACAAACGGCATTCAAGCGGGCCATTAAATAGCACGGTGCGTTTCGATGCTTTCAGACGCATGTATTTGGGCATATCCAGATCGGCAGTCAGGAAATAAGCATTCCAGCCGGCAAAACGCTGCTTCAAAACGCTAGCCCATTGCGGGTACAAAGTCGCCAGATGCTCTTTTTCATCCATGCGCGCACCGTATGGCGGGTTGCAAACCCACACGCCCGACTCTGCTGGCGGCTTGGCGTCAAGCACATTCAATTGTTTTAATTGAATCGCAGCGTCCAGACCTGCTGCAGCAATATTGGCTTTGGCGTGAATCAGTACCGTACTTGATACGTCCGAACCCGAAATCAGATTATTCGAACTTGTTTCCTTGGCCTTGGCTTCGGCGCGTACGCTTTGCCAGAAAGCATCGTCAAACATCCGCATTTGCTGAAAAGCGAACGAGCGGCGAATACCCGGTGCGATATTGCGTGCGATCATCGCCGCTTCAATCAGGAAAGTACCCGAGCCGCACATTGGATCGTAAAAAGGCTGATCCGGTGTCCAGCCACTGAGCGACAAAATCCCCGCCGCCAGATTTTCACGCACCGGCGCATCGCCCGTTTCAACGCGATAACCACGTTTGAACAGCGCCTCACCCGAGGTATCGAGATACAACGTCGCCATTTTGTCGGACAAATACAGATGAATCCGCATGTCCGGCTCTTTGGTATCAACGCTGGGGCGATTGCCGCACTTCAGGCGGAAACGATCACAAACGCCGTCTTTGACTTTCAGCGCAATAAAATCGAGGCTGCGCAATGGTGAGCGCACTGCGGTTACTGTCACTTTGATCGTGTTTTCAACAGCAAAAATATCAGCCCATTCGGTATCACGCGCCATGCGGAAAATGTCGTCTTCCGTGCGGTACGGTTTTTCAACCAGCTTCCACAAGATACGGCTGGCCACGCGCGAATACAGATTCGCCTTGTACATCACCGTCCATGGACCTGCGAAAGCCACGCCACCGTCGGTGACTTTGACTTTCTTGGCGCCCTGCGCCAACAATTCCTGTTCCAGAATCGGCTCAAGACCACGCGGACATGGGGCGAAAAATTCAAATATTTGCAGCACTGGCTTCTTCTTTTAAAACTAAACGGTTGTAGTCACTATACCCGCATCGAGCGGCTCGGTACGGCGGCGGGTTTGCATGATCAAAGGTGCCCAAGTTTCGCCCGGACGTTTTTTACGCGTCGTCAGCGTTAGCTCGGACGGGCCATACACATTGGTGTTATGCGTTAATGGCGTGGTAATCAAATACTGAGCCTGCGTTGCCTTCAGGAAAGCGCCAACACGGTCAATATTGAAAATATCCAAGTGGGCAAACGGCTCGTCGATAAAGACAAAGCCCGACGGGTTGCTGTCGTCCATCATCAGGCCGATCAGCAGAATCAACGACTTCATCACCTGTTGACCACCCGAGGCTTCGCCGTCGTTCAAACCCATCATGCCTTTCTGGTCGAAGTTGAAGCGTGCGGTCAGGCCGGCTTGCGCCAACACGACGTCGTCGTTTTCCAGATGCGGCATATCGAGTTCGACGTCGATACCGGCCAGATCACCGAGGCCTTTAATATTGCGACCATAGGCACGAACTGTCGCGCGTAGCTTATTGATATACGCCGCGCGGGCTTCTTCGGTCAGTTGGCCGGTACGTTCAACTTCCTGGCGATGCCCTTGTGATTCATCTTCGAGCGCATCGTAATCGGCGACCAATTTATCGCGACGCTGGATGATGGTTTCGTCTTTTTCCCAATGCGCTTGCGTCAATTGCTCTTGCTGGCGCTCGATGATGTGACGCACTTCGGTGACGCTGCGATACTCTTCTTTCAATTGCGCCAACACATTCGGCAACAACCACGCAGGCAAAGCCTTTTCTTTCAGCACGCGAATCGCGCCGAGCTGGCGGCTGATTTCATTACGCTGGCGAGTAATTTGCGCTTGCAATTCTTCGACCGCGCGACGGAATTGATCACGTTCGATTTCAATTTTTTGCGCGGCCAGACGCAAATCGGCACGGCTTTCGCGTGAGCCTTCGAGCGAGGCTTGCGCAGCAGCCAATTCAGCACCCAAACGTTGCACTTCAGCTTGTTCAAACGGGAAGCGCTCGGCCGCTGCAGCAAACTCGGTCTGACGCGACGCGAGCTGCAACACCGCCTGCATGCCCATCAACTGCACGGTAATTGCCTGAATATCGCGCTGTACGCTGGCAAAGTCGGTTTCCTGATCCAGAATCTGATCATTCAAGGCCTTCAGGCGCAACGCAATATCATTCAGACGCGAATGACGCGCGGCTTCACCAAAGGCATATTCACGGGTATCGACCCCAATGAAACGCGCACCGCGGCGCTCACGATAATACCCCTCACGGGTAATCCAGTCGCTGCTGATGCGACTACCCGCTTCAACCGACTTCACGCGCTGAATGCCATTGAGCTGACGACTCAGCCATGCTGGCACTGGCGCTTTGAAATCAATGATTTCCAGCACCGAGCCCAGATTGGCGCGCGGCGCAGGTTCGCGCTCGGACACGATAAAGTGGCGATAACGCAGGCGTTCACCAACTTCCCACGCGCGCTGTTTATCGGCTTCGCGCTGCAGCAAAATCAGATGGCGCGACGGCGCGAGCAAGGCCTCGACCGCATCCTGCCAGGCCGGATCTTGTACTTCACAAATTTCGGTCAGCAGTTGATGCGGAATACCGGCTTCGTCGAGCGCGGCGCGCATCTGGCGAACGAATTCGGGCGACGGCGCTTTACCCGCCTGCAGCGCAAATTGTGCTTCGGACAATTGCTGACGTTCGTCGCGCGCGTTTTTCAACGCGAGTTTTTTCTCGGTTTCGAGCACTTTCAGATCGGCAAGTCTGTCGTTCAAGCCTATCGCGTCAGCGCCGTGTTCGCGCTCGGCGAGCTCTCGCAGCTTTTCACCTTCGCGCATAATGCGCTCGGTATCACGCGCTGCGTCGCGCACTTCCTGAAACTTGGCAAACATCGCGTCGTAATCGACTTTGCTTTGCTGCTCACCACTCAGCGTTTGGTTCGCCGCCAGCTGCGCCACCGCCAGCCGTTTGTCGAGCTGGATCAAATCGCTGCGTTTATGCCAGAGATTGCGACGATTTTGCTTAAATTGAGCAATGTAGTTGCGCAGCGTGTCTTGCGCTTCGGCCACTTGCAGCGCCGGAATGACTTCGTTTTCCAGCCGTACGGTATCGGTGCCGAGCGAACACCATTCTAAATAGCTGCTCGCGCGCAGGCGGAAACGCTCGACGTCTAATCCAAGCTGCGACAATTGCTGCTGCATTTTGTCGAGTTCGCCCTCGGCCTCGCGCAGGCGCACTTTGGCTTCCTGATAATGATCGAGTACTTCCTTGTCGCCAAAAACCTGAAACACCAGATCGAGCAATGCCTTAGGGGAGTATTCGCACAGCTTGTCCGTATCACCTTGCTCCAGCGCCAATACCTCGGCAATTGCCGGAGTCAGCCCGGCTTGCTCAAGGCGGCGGCGGTAATCACCCACACCCAGCCATTGCAAAGTGTTTTCGGTTTGCCCGTCGAGCTGCGCATCGCCCTCGGCAATCGCATACTGGCGAACCCAGTCGCCGCCCTGCTTCTTGATCCGGCAAAACAGCGTCACTGTTTCGCTGGTCATCGGAAAAAACAGATAAGGGAAAAAGCCACCGCCACTGCGCTTCGGATTGCTGACCACCGCACGCAGCCAGGCGATGTTTTCTTTGTTATTACGAACATAACGTTTGTAATCACGACGGCCTGAACATTTAAGCGCCAGCATCGTACGCAATGCATCGAGCAGCGTGGTTTTACCCGAACCATTGGGCCCGACGACAGTCACAATTTGCGCATCAAGCGGCACTGAAATTCGTTGCCAAAAATCCCAATGCACCATCTCTATCGTTTTAATCTGGAACATTTAATATGTCTCCACAGCGACTGCGGTCACAATTTGCGAACCAGCTGGCGGCACCGAAATCTGCAGCCAAAAATCCCAATGCGCCATTCCGATGGTTTTAATCTGGAACATCAGTTCACCTCCGCATCAGTTACCACTTTCGTGCCAGATAATTGAAGAATATCGGCGAGTGCGCCGTTGATAATGCGCGGCGCGAGCTTGGCGTAGTCGATCATCAGATCGAGCATCGGGCCTTCATAAATCATCCGGTTACGGCGAACGACAAAACCGAGCTTGGACAGCTGCCCCAGATTGGTCGTAAAGCGCATTTTGCCGCCGAGCACTTTGCCAAAATCGGCGTACAGCGCATCTTCCGATACGCCGAGCGCGACATTTTCACCGTGTTCGATCGGCTTTTCAGCGCCGAACATATCGCCTTGATCTTCGTTGCCCGCTTCAACGCGCGCAATCTGGCGTTCGCGTTTCGGCAAAATAATCAGCGCCCAGACAACAACCAGCAAGGCAATGCCGTCGCGCGGCAAGCCCATATTATTCGACAGCCAATTTTCGCCCTCACCGAAAACCCATTCTTCCATATGCGGCTGCAGCGCCACCGCGATGTGTTCAGCGTAGGGATTTTCCAGTAACTGCAAGCCGCATTCGGCTAGACGGTGTTCGAGTGATTCGCGAAAAGACTCATCAATCAGCGCACGGCGCGCGAGAGGGTCTTTGCGCAAAACAAAACGCTGCGCCAGCAGGCGCGCAACCAAAATATTGAGGGCTTGATCCATGCTCTATCAGCCTTTCTTCATCATTGTTTTCATCGGGGTCAGGCGGCCATGACTAATACTGGCGACTTCGGGGTGATCGGGTTCAAATAATTCACCGCTGGTTTCAAGCTGCAGCGGGATTTTGACAATATCGGCGACGACGCTTTTTTCCAGTGCCGCCTCGGCATCGCCCAAGAGCGACAACAGAGACAAACGGTAAGCCGTTTCGTTGTAGGTCGGCGCAATCACTGCGGCAGGCAAGTCTCCACCGATACCATCGGCCACCAGACGATTCAGGTCTTCATACAAAGACTCGGCCAGCATCAGGCGCTCGGCTTCGACTTCACCGACTTCCTGCGCGGCAGCGCCCGCTGGCATTTCGCTGACGAGATTGACCGGGCGCTCGCGCTCGCAAATTTCATATTCGGCGACGTCGAGCAGAATATCGGACACAACAAAATGCGGCTCGGGATGGAACAGAATCAGGTCACGGCCAAGGCCGGCCAGTTTTTCCTGCGTTTGCTGGCGCAACCAGTCGGCGACGTTGGTCGTTGACAGGCCGGACTGCCCCAGATGCACGCGCTGCGAAGCCAGCTCGGACAAGCGGCGATGAAACACCGAAGTGAGCCGCAACATCCGCGCCTGCGCCAGCGCAATCGCTTGCGCAATCTGATACACGCGCTGATCGGTTGCGTCGTCGGTGAGCACGGTGCGAATCACATCGGTGCCTTTTTCGACCCATTGCCAGACTTTTTCGAGTTTTTCGCGCGCGGCACGGATCTGGAATTCCGATTGCGACTCCAGCGCGGCTTCAAAATCGGCATACAGCTCGTTCAAACGCGCCAGCAGGTTAAGCATCACTTCGTTGGAAACCTGCCCCAGCGATTGCCCTGCCGCAACTTGCGAAGTCAGATAACCCAGCTCGGCGTCGCCATCGGCAAATTGCATCATCGTGCCGAGCGCGGCCAGCGCCACACGACCCGCCTCGCTCATCGCGTACAGTTGCTCGTCACTATCCCACACCAGCAAGCCGTTATCGCGCAGACGTTTCAATACCGTATCGAGTTTGACCTGATTGATATAGGCAAAATGCGATTGCAAATCAGCGGGTGACCAGCGCGGCGCATCGGCGCGCGCGCCAATTTCGCGCAGCACGATCAGACGAACAAAAACCTCGTCCTCGCCACCGCGAAACAGCGTAATAAAAGCATCGATATAAGTGCGCGCACGCAGCAACTCGGCCATTTGCGGCAATTCGTGCGGAACAAAACCGGGCTGAAAAAAATCGGAGAATAGGTTTTCGTCTTGCATGGGATACGCAAAAATCGGGAAGCAGCAAGACTAAAGGCAAATAGCAGGAAAAACAATGCCTTTAGCGGGAAGTGGTACAACAGCACAATCACGATTTGAAGACGGTACAAATCGAGAATTAAAATGCGACGGGTATTGCCATGAAGCGCTTTACCAGCAAGAGCCCCAGAGCAATACCCATCAAATTACTTACTCGATATCGCCATCCGCAGCCAAAGCAGCAGCACGCGCGGCAAGCAGCGCTTCTTGTTCGGCAGCCAGACGCGCTGCGGCGTCGTCTTCCTGTTGTTTCAACAGCTTTTTCGCCGCTTCCAGATAGTCGGCAATCGCGTAAGTCAGATCGCGACAACCTTCACCGGTTAAACCTGCGATGACAAAATAACGCGGCTTGGCTGGATCGAACGCAGCGTATTCGTCGTATTCGCCCGCTTGCCAGCCGTAGGCTTGCAGAAAGGCCTGAACACGCTCTTCGCGCTCGTCTTCCGGGATCATGTCGACTTTATTGAGCACCAACCAACGTGGCTTGTTGTACAGCTCTTCGTCGTATTTGCGCAATTCTTCGACAATCGCGTTCGCTTCAGCCACCGGATCAACTTCAGAATCAAATGGCGCCAAGTCAACGAGGTGCAACAAAATACCGGTACGCTGCAAATGCTTCAAAAAGCGATGACCCAGACCAGCGCCGTCCGCCGCGCCTTCGATCAGACCCGGCACGTCGGCGATGACAAAGCTGCGGTTTTCGTCGATCCGCACCACGCCTAAATTGGGGTGCAGCGTCGTAAACGGATAATCGGCGACTTTCGGTTTCGCAGCCGAAACAGCGCGAATAAAAGTCGATTTGCCAGCGTTCGGCATACCGAGCAGACCGACATCAGCCAGCACTTTCAATTCCAACTTCAATTCACGACGCTCGCCTTCAGCACCTGGCGTCGTTTGACGTGGCGCGCGATTAGTCGACGATTTGAAATGCAAATTACCAAAACCACCCTGGCCGCCTTTGGCAATCGGCAAACGCTCGCCATTTTTGGTCAGATCGGCCACCAGTTCACCGGTTTCAGCGTCGGTAATCGTCGTGCCAATCGGCATGCGCAATTCGATATCATCGCCGCCCTTGCCGTAGCAATCGGCGCCACGACCACCTTCGCCGTCGCGCGCTTTGTATTTGCGCACAAAGCGGTAATCAACCAATGTATTGATGTCTTCGTCGGCAATCGCCCACACCGTGCCGCCCTTGCCGCCATCGCCACCATCCGGGCCGCCGCGCGGAACAAATTTTTCGCGGCGCATACTGGCCGAGCCATTGCCGCCCTTGCCGCCGATTACTTCAATTTTTGCTTCATCAATAAACTTCATAACTCTCTCCTACCGCACAGGGTATCGCCCCGCAAACCAAGGGATTTACCACATACAACCCCATACCAAGGCACGTATCTGGAAAATCACCTAGCCAGACTGCAAAACCCACAAAGAAAAAAAGCCCCATCACGTGGACAGGGCTTTCAAAGCAAACCGGAAAGAAGCTTAAGCTTCTTCGCCAGTGTAAGGCAGTACAGTGACAGTGCGACGCTTCAGAGCGCCTTTCACTGCGTATTGTACGTAGCCATCACATTTCGCGAACAGGGTGTGATCTTTGCCCATACCAACATTGTCACCAGCGTGGAATTCAGTACCACGTTGACGAACAATGATAGAACCAGCAGGAATCAATTCACCACCGTAAACTTTGATACCCAAGCGTTTGGCTTCTGAATCGCGACCGTTACGCGAACTACCACCAGCTTTCTTATGTGCCATGGTTCAGCTCCTTAATTACTTAACGATTTCGTCAATGCGAATTTCAGTGTAGTTCTGGCGATGGCCAGCACGACGCATGTAGTGTTTACGACGGCGCATTTTGAAAATGCGAACCTTCTCACCACGACCTTGAGAAATCACTGTAGCTTTGATGGAAGCGCCGGCAACCACTGGGGCACCAATCACAACCGCATCACCGTCTGCCACCATCAATACTTCATTCAGTACGATTTGGCTGTCGATGTCTGCAGATATCTGTTCTACTTTAAGTTTTTCGCCGATAGCAACTTTGTACTGCTTGCCACCAGTTTTTACGACTGCATACATAACAAGCTCCTAAGAGTTTGACCCAACGTGCCGCGGACTATTCACACCGGCACGCCTCCCCGAAATCGGGAATCGAGCATACTAATCGCTTGTCCGAATAAAGTCAATGACTTACCTACACCACACCGCAAACCACCGGGCAATTCGGGCGTAAAAGCCGGTTTTCTGCTAAGATCACGCGAATTCTCAATTTCACAGTCCGGCCGCGTATTCGCGCGACCGACTCTGTCCCAAAGGGTACCCAGCGTGTCGATGCAGTTTGTAAAGTCGGTAATCGATGCCGACATGGCCATCATGGACGGTGTCATTCGTGAGCGACTTTATTCTGACGTAGTACTTGTTCGTCAGGTGGCCGAATATATTGTCAGCTCGGGCGGCAAACGTTTGCGCCCAATGATCACCCTGCTCTCAGCACAGGCACTCGGCTACGAGGGAGCGCATCATCACGAGCTCGCTGCGGTCATTGAGTTCATTCATACCGCAACCCTGCTACACGATGATGTGGTTGACGAATCAAGCCTGCGCCGCGGCCGCGATACCGCCAATGCACTTTTTGGCAACGCAGCCAGCGTTTTGGTCGGCGATTTTCTGTACAGCCGCGCCTTCCAGATGATGGTCAATTGCGGCTCGATGCGCATCATGGAAGTCTTGGCCGATGCCACCAATGTCATCGCCGAAGGCGAAGTTTTGCAGCTAATGAATATCGGCAATATCGACATTGACGAAGCCGAGTACCTCAAAGTCATTCGCTACAAAACCGCCAAATTGTTTGAAGCTGCAGCACGACTGGGCGCCATCCTGACCCATAGCGACGCCAACACCGAAGAGGCCTTGTCACGCTATGGCATGCATCTGGGCACCGCATTCCAGATCATTGATGACGTGCTTGACTACTCAGGCAAACAAGAGGAAATCGGCAAATCGCTCGGCGACGATCTGGCCGAAGGCAAGCCAACGCTACCGCTGATTTACATCATGAAACACGGCCAAGCCGATGCTGCCGCCATCGTCAAAGACGCACTCGAACATGCCAAACGTGAGCATTTCGATGCCGTGCTGGCTGCCGTACAACAATCCGGCGCCCTGCACTACGCCCGGGAAGTCGCCACAAAAGAAGCCCTACTCGCCAAAGACTGCTTAAAAAATCTGCCACGCAATCCATGCACCGAAGCGCTGGACGCACTGGCCAGACTCGCCATCGACCGAAACAGCTAAAATACCTGCAAGCCAATAAAAAACCCCGCCCTTTTGCAAAGGCGGGGTTTTTTATTGCTTCAATTACCGGGCAATCAAGCAGCAGGAGCAGCCACTTTGCGCGCTGGCAATTTTTCCTTGATACGTGCAGATTTACCTGAACGATCACGGAGGTAGTACAGTTTAGCGCGACGAACGTCACCACGGCGTTTAACTTCAACCGAAGCCACCAGTGGAGAGTAAGTCTGGAATGTACGCTCAACGCCAGTACCAGAAGAAATTTTGCGAACGATGAAGTTGCTGTTCAGACCGCGGTTACGCTTAGCGATTACTACACCTTCGTAAGCCTGCAGACGTTCACGGTTACCCTCTTTTACTTTTACCGATACGACAACAGTGTCGCCTGGCGCAAATTCTGGCAGGGTTTTACCCAAACGGGCGATTTCTTCTTGCTCGAGTTGTTGAATCAAGTTCATTTTAATGCTCCATATGAGACTTGTACCTTCTGCCGCAATCACTCTTGCGGTGGCGCCGAATACTCAGTTTTAAATTCGGCCAGAAGACGAGTCTCTTCTTTAGATAACTGGCGATTTTCCAGCAAATCCGGACGGCGCACCCAAGTGCGGCCGAGCGATTGCTTCAAACGCCAGCGCCTTATTGCGGCATGGTTACCCGAAAGTAAAACCTCAGGCACAACCATATCGCGATAAACTTCGGGACGGGTGTAATGCGGACAATCCAGCAACCCATCCACAAATGAATCTTCCACCGCACTAGCCGCAGTATTTAATACCCCCGGCAACAGACGGGACACGGCGTCGATCACGATCATCGCCGGCAATTCGCCACCCGACAACACATAATCACCCACCGAGATTTCTTCGTCGACGTGCGATTGCAATACCCGCTCGTCAACCCCCTCATAACGCCCACACAACAAAATCAAAGCTGGCTTTTTCGCCAACTCGGTGACCTTCTGATGCGTTAACGGCGCCCCCTGAGGGGATAAATACACCGTATACGGCTGCAAGCCGGACGCTAATTGGCGTTGCTTACTATACCCAAGGGCAGCATCCAGCGGCGCCGGCAACATCACCATCCCCGGACCACCGCCGAACGGCCTATCATCAACACGATGATAATTGTCGCTCGTGAAGTCACGCGGATTGCAGGTTTCCACCCCGATCAAGCCCAGCTCCACCGCCCGACGCGTGACGCCGTACGCAGTGATGGCGCCAAACATCTCGGGAAACAGAGTCACCACATCAAACTGCATACCACGCCGTGGTTTTTCTAACTCAGACATTGAATACGGCCCGGATTAAAAATCCAGCCCCCAATCCACGCGCATTTCACGCGCTTCAAGATCAACATCCAGTACGACGTGCGCCACAAAAGGCACCAAACGCTCTTCATCACCGTCTTTAACGACAATCACATCGTTAGCGCCAGTTTCGAACAGCTTATCAATAACACCAAGGCGTTCACCCTGCGTATTCACTACCGCCAGACCGATCAAATCAGCCCAGTAGTATTCACCCTCTTCCGGCTCAGGCATTTCGCTACGCGGCACCGCGATCTCGCAACCCTTTAAAGCAAAGGCAGCATCCCGATCGTTAACCCCTTGCAGCTTGGCACCCAGCTTTTTCGGCTGAACATGTGCATCCGCAAGCTGATACAACTTCCACTGGCCATTTTTACCCAACCACCATGTTTTGTAGTCAAGCAAACTGTCAGCGTACTGCGTATCAGCAATCAAACTCACCCAACCCTGAATACCAAAAGCCCCGCTAATGTAACCCATGACCACCAGATCTTCTGGCACGGCACTCTGAGCGTCCACTGACGAGGCTTTAAGATTTTTCACCACGGAAAAATTAGGCCGCTTTTTGCTGTTTGATCAAACGAGCTACGGTATCAGAAGGCTGCGCACCAACACCCAACCAGTAGTTCAGACGATCAGCAACAAAACGCAACTCTTCAGCAGCGCCTGCAGCTTGTGGATTGTAGAAGCCAACGCGCTCGATGAAACGACCATCGCGGCGGTTGCGAGAATCAGTCACTACAACGTTGTAGAACGGGCGATCTTTTGAGCCACCGCGAGCAAGACGAATCACGACCATAATAAAACCCAATATTGGTAAATAAAAATAAGCTCGCAATCATGCCAGAATTTAATAGCAGCCGCAAGACCAAATACAAAACCATTGAACGAACGGCGATTACATGCCCGGCATTAAGCCCTTGAGCCCGCGCATCATTTTCATCATGCCGCCACCAGCAAACTGCTTCATCATTTTCTGTGTTTGCTCAAACTGTTTGAGCAGACGATTCACTTCCTGCACCGACACTCCGGCACCCGCAGCAATCCGACGCTTACGACTCGCCTTGAGCAACTCAGGCTTGCGGCGCTCCAATGGCGTCATCGAATTGATAATTCCTTCAATCCGCGTTACCGCCTTATCCGTCACCTGGCTATCGGCCATCGCACTCAATTGCCCCGGCAGCTTATCCATCAACGCCGCCATGCCCCCCATTTTTTTCATTTGCTGTATCTGGGTTTTAAAGTCTTCCAGATCAAATCCTTTGCCAGATTTGACCTTTTTCATCATCTTGAGCGCTTCGGCCTCATCAACCGAATTTTGCACATCCTCAATCAGCGACAGAACATCGCCCATCCCGAGCACACGACTCGCCATCCGATCCGGATGGAATGGCTCCAAGCCAGTCAATTTCTCGCCAGTACCCAAGAACTTAATCGGCTTACCCGTAATATGCCGCACTGACAGCGCCGCACCGCCGCGCGAATCGCCATCCATCTTGGTCAATACCACACCAGTGAGCGGCAAAGCTTCGTTAAAGGCCTGTGCGGTATTCACCGCATCCTGCCCCTGCATCGCATCGACCACAAACAGCGTCTCAACAGGCTTTACCGAGGCATGCAGAGACTTGATCTCCTGCATCATCGCCTCATCGATCGCCAGACGACCTGCAGTATCAACAATCAGCACATCAAAGAAGTGCCGCTTGGCGTGATCAATCGCCGCGTTGGCAATATCAACCGGCTTTTGCGTTACATCAGATGGATACCACTCAACTTGCAACTGCCCAGCTAGGGTTTTGAGCTGCTCAATCGCAGCCGGCCGATAGACGTCGGTCGACACCAGCAACACTTTTTTCTTTTGCGTTTCTTTCAGCAGTTTGGCCAACTTACCCGAGGTCGTGGTCTTACCAGCACCTTGCAAACCCGCCATCAAAATCACAGCGGGGGGTTGCGCCGCCAGATTCAATGCATCGTTTTGCGCGCCCATCAGCTTGGTCAGCTCTTCATAGACCACGCCAATAACCGCCTGACCCGGCGTCAAACTACCAACAACCTCTTTACCTTCCGCCCGTACTTTCACATCGGCAATAAATTGCTTCACCGCCGGCAAAGCCACGTCAGCCTCAAGCAAAGCCATGCGCACTTCACGTAGCGCGTCCTTAATATTGTCCTCAGTGAGTCGCGAATGGCCGCGTAAAGTTTTTACTACACCACCGAGGCGGCCAGACAAGTTTTCAAACATGCAACGTTTCCTTAAACGACAGATGCCGCGACGACATCCACTCTGTTAGACTTAATTACTTTCCATTTTACCTCAATTGCCGTGCTGACTTTGCTTGCATCTATCTCTTTGCTGATTTACCTGCTATTAGGCTGGCATTTTTACAAAGTTCGCCTTGCGAACCAGCACATCCTGCCAGAATGGCTCACTCACATCCTGTTGGCCATCGGCATCTTGCTGCATGCAAGCTCACAGACGCAAAGCATTTTGCACTCGCCCCCTTTTTTTGGCGCATCAGAAGCGCTATCACTCACAGCATGGCTTGCACTCGCCATTTATGGCATAGGTCAACTTAGATTGCGACTCGACGGCATTGAACTCCCTTTGTTTATTTTTGCCTCCGCCTTCACGGCACTGGCCATTGCCCTGCCACAAGGCCACGCCATTACCTACGCCCAAACAGGATTATCACGCGGGCACTTTCTGCTGGCTATGCTTGCACAAAGTGCACTATTTATTGCAGCAGGTATCGCAGTTTTAATGCGAATGACCGATAGCACGCTACACCACCACGCAAAAAAATTATTGCTCGGCAACTTACCGCCGCTACTTACGCTAGAGCGACTATTGTTTAGCACGATCGCCTGCGGATTTATTCTGCTTACGCTGGCGCTGATCGCAGGAGCCACACTCAACTTTCAAACCTATGGCAGCATCGCCCAATTTTCACACAAAACCGTGCTTGCCCTTGCTTCATGGGCATTGTTTGCAAGCTTGCTACTAGGACATCAAATCCGCGGCTGGAGAGGCCGTTTCGCAGCAAACTGGACACTAATTGCCTTTGCAGTGTTATTTCTTGGTTACATTGGCTCACGTATTGCACTAGAAGCAATATTTAACAAGGCCTAAACAAACATACCCCCAGATAATAAAGCGACGGCATCCATCAATAACCACGACAAACAAAAACTTGTAAGCAACAATCGGCCACTGATCACCACGCAGTTGCCACGATTTTGGCAAGCATCTGCTAGACTGAACAAAATATATAACTGATAAATACCTATAAACAATAAATACAAATGGTATTACTTACAGTCAAATACCCCATTGGAGTGATTTTTTTGCCATGAGCACCCCGCAAATTTCCGGCCTTGCCCGCTTACTGGTTCAGCATGGCCGACTGAGCGAGTCTGATGCTGAAGCACTGCACCTAGCAGCCAATAGCAATAAAACCACATTTATTGAGCAATTGACTCAAAGCAAGAAATTATCACCGCGCGAAGTCGCAGAATTCTCTGCTCAGACTTTCGGTTATCCTTTGCTCGACCTAGATCAAATTGATTCCAATTATCTTCCGCAAAACGTCCTCGACAATAACGTCATGCGACTGCAACGCCTAGTGCCGCTTTTCAAGCGAGGCACCAAGCTATTTATCGGACTATCCGACATCACCAACCTGGAAGCCGTAGAAAAAGTCCGTTTTCAGACCAACTCACAAGTAGAACCAATTATTGTCGAAGACAATAAGCTCGTTATTCTACTCAATAAAACAATTGAGGCATCTGGCGCCAACCTCAAAGAGATGGTGATCGACGAGGCAGATCTGGCACTTGAGGGTGGAGAAACCGAACCCACAGCCGCCGAAACGCAAATGGGACAAGATATTGATGACGCCCCTGTCGTTAAATACCTGCAAAAAACGCTAATGGATGCAATCAACGGCGGAGCTTCGGATATTCACTTCGAGCCCTACGAAAAGTTTTATCGCATTCGCTACCGAATCGACGGCGTTTTGCGCGAAATTGCGCAACCCCCTCTGGCCATCAAGGAAAAAATTTCATCGCGCATTAAGGTGATCTCCAAGCTGGATATTTCCGAAAAGCGCGTACCGCAAGACGGCCGCATGAAACTGGTTTTATCCAAATCAAGGGCAATTGACTTCCGGGTCTCTACCCTGCCAACGATGCATGGTGAAAAAATTGTCATGCGGATTTTGGATCCATCCTCAGCCACGCTAGGTATTGACGCACTCGGTTACGACCCCGATCAGAAAGCCATCATTCTCGATGCTATCCAGCGCCCCTATGGTATGGTTCTGGTTACCGGCCCAACCGGCTCGGGTAAAACGGTATCGCTTTACACCTGCCTCAACCTACTTAACAAACCGGACATCAATATCTCGACTGCAGAGGATCCTTGCGAAATCAACTTGCCGGGGATCAATCAAGTCAATGTAAACGACAAGGCAGGCCTCACCTTTTCGGCGGCACTTAAAGCCTTTCTGCGCCAAGACCCTGACATCATCATGGTTGGTGAGATTCGTGATCTGGAAACGGCAGATATCGCGATCAAAGCAGCTCAGACTGGCCATATGGTATTTTCAACACTGCACACCAATGATGCCCCCACGACATTGACCCGGATGCTCAATATGGGCATTCAGCCTTTTAACATTGCATCATCCGTTATTTTAATTACCGCACAACGGCTAGCTCGACGCTTATGCAGCTGCAAAAAACATGTTGATATTCCGGCACAAGCCCTGCTCGACGCTGGCTTTTCTCAGGAAGAGCTGGACGGGAGCTGGGAGCCTTACGGTCCGGTAGGGTGCGAGCTCTGCAAAAACTCCGGCTACAAAGGCCGGGTCGGTATTTATCAGGTCATGCCCATTACCGACGACATCAACCGTCTTATCATGAATCATGGCAATGCAATCGACATTGCCGATCAAGCTCGTAAAGAAGGTGTACTTAGCTTGCGCGAAGCCGGATTACGAAAAGTAAAACAAGGATTGACCTCGCTTGAAGAAATCATGGCGGTCACAAACATCTAGGAAGGGGTAAAGCATGGCAGTCAAAGGGAAATCGCCTGCGGCCAAGGAGTTTATGTTCCGCTGGGAAGGCAAGGATCGTACCAACAAGGTCGTTAAGGGTGAAATGCGCGCAGTTAGCGATTCGGTCGTCAAGAGTACACTGCGTCGTCAAGGCATCAACGTTAGCAGCATCAAAAAAATTCGCATGGGTACAGGCCGCAAAATTTCCGAACTGGATATCGCCATGTTTACCCGTCAACTGGCGACCATGCTTAAATCTGGCGTTCCTTTACTCACCGCGTTTGATATCGTCGCAAAAGGCCACAGCAATCCATCTGTGACCAAACTACTGATAGATATTAAAACCGATATTGAAACCGGCTCATCATTGACTCAGGCATTCCGTAAACATCCCAACCAGTTCGACAATCTTTATTGCAATCTGGTTCAGGCTGGGGAGCAGGCGGGTATTCTGGACGCTTTACTCGCGCGTCTAGCCACCTATAAAGAGAAAATTCTGGGCGTTAAAAAGAAAATCAAGTCGGCCATGTTTTACCCGACCGCTGTTCTTGTCGCCGCCTTTGTCATCACGGCAGTTATTATGATTTTCGTCATTCCGGCCTTTAAAGACCTGTTTTCCAGCTTTGGCGCCGACCTTCCTGGCCCCACCCTACTGGTCATGGCCATTTCGGATTATTTCGTCAGCTACTGGTATCTCATTTTCGGCAGCATCTTTGGCGGGATATATTTCTTCCTGCAGGCTTGGAAAAAATCCGAGAAAATGCAATTTTTTATGGATCGATTATTACTTAAACTACCTGTATTTGGCCAAATTATTAAAAATGCAACGATCGCACGCTGGACACGAACCCTGGCGACCATGTTCGCAGCTGGCGTACCCCTGGTTGAATCACTTGAATCAGTCGGTGGGGCTGCGGGCAATATCGTTTATAAGCTGGCAACCCAGCGCATTCAAGCGGAAGTCAGCACCGGTACCAGCCTAACGACAGCCATGCAGAATGCCAATGTATTTCCGAATATGGTCATGCAGATGACCTCGATCGGTGAAGAGTCAGGCTCACTTGACTCAATGCTCAGCAAGGTGGCCGACTACTACGAAGAAGAAGTCGATAATGCCGTCGAAGCACTTGCTAGCCTGATGGAACCTATCATTATGGTCGTCCTAGGTACACTCATTGGTGGCTTGGTCGTTGCAATGTACCTGCCAATTTTCAAAATGGGTCAAGCGGTCGGATAATGATTGAAACTTTCACTAGCAATACCGGAATAATTCTCAGCTGCGCCGTGCTTGGGCTATTGGTGGGTAGTTTTTTGAATGTCGTCATTCATCGACTGCCCATCATGCTGGAGAATGAATTCAAACTTGAATGTCAAGCGCTCACAGGAGATGAAAATCAAGAACCGCCACCTCCTGCCAAATACAATTTGGTCGTACCACGCTCGGCCTGCCCACACTGCCAGCATCAAATCACAGCACTGGAGAATATCCCCGTACTGAGCTGGATCATGTTGGGTGGAAAATGCAGCCAGTGCAAAGCACCAATAAGCTTACGATATCCCTTCATTGAAGCATTAACCAGTCTTATTTCCGCCGGAATGGCCGCCCATTTCGGCTATGGGATGCCATTATTAGGCGCATTATTGCTCAGTTGGGCGCTCCTCTCACTCATCATGATTGATGCGGACACTTATTTACTGCCCGACTACATTACCCTGCCCTTGGTTTGGTTGGGGCTATTATTTAATTCTCAGCAAACCTTTACGACACTACCCATGGCAGTATATGGCGCAATGGCAGGCTACCTAAGCCTTTGGAGCATATACTGGCTATTTAAACTCATTACCGGCAAGGAAGGGATGGGTTATGGCGATTTTAAACTTCTTGCTGCATTGGGTGCTTGGCTCGGCATCACCGCACTTCCCGCCATTGTTTTATTGGCCTCGTTCAGCGGTGCAATCATTGGTATTGCCATGATCGCAGGCGCAAAGCACGGATGGAATAAACCGATGCCTTTTGGCCCCTATCTTGGCATTGCCGGCCTATTGGCTCTGGTTTGGGGCTCTAAAATTTCATCCGCATTGTACGGAATTTAATCAAGCATGATTGTCGGATTAACAGGGGGGATAGGCTCAGGCAAAAGTACCGTTGCCAGTTATCTGATGGAAAAAAACATCCCCGTCATTGATGCCGACAAAATAGCCCACGAGCTGACACAGGCAAAACAGCCGGCAGTATCGGAAATCTCGGCGATTTTTGGCGCCGACTGTCTAAACGAGGAAGGCGAGCTTGATCGGTCATGGCTCAGGGAATCGATCTATAAAGACCCTGTGAAAAAGCAGCTATTGGAGCAAGTCTTACACCCCAAAATACTGGCCGAATGCAAACGACAATTAATTCATAATCAAGCAGCGATTTATCAAATACTCATGATTCCTTTGCTGATTGAGCATGCCGAATTCAGATCACTCTGCGACTCCATTATCACCGTGGAATCGACAGAAGAAGCGCGAATCACTCGTGTCATGCAAAGAAATGGCTTAAGTCGTGAAGTGATTCAATTAATCATCAATAATCAATTAACTGATGCAGAACGCCGCCAAGAAGCCGATCACTTGATTTACAATAACGACTCTTTAGAATCATTGAAACGTCAGGTTGATCAACTCGATCTTTTTCTGCGCCAACAATGTCATATTCAAAAATAATATTCAGATCACTGATTTCTACTAGGCCTGTGCATTGTGATTAGCTATGAATTTCCAATTAATGAACGGGTTCGCACCCTGTTACGACTAGAAGAGCTTTACACTAGGACGTCCAAGCTCGCCAGTCGTGACGATGCACTGGATCATCACATGGCCTTGCTTGGCATTTTTGAAATTATGGAAGTGGCTAGTCGCGCTGATCTGAAATCAGATCTACTTCAAGAACTCGAGCGGCAACGCCAGAGCCTATCAGCCTTGCGTAATAATCCCCATATATCAGAGAATGCGCTTGAGATGGTGCTAAGCGAGATTGAGTCTACGCATTCACGACTATTAGAAATGACGGGAAAATTCGGCCAGTATCTTAGAGAAAATGAATGGTTGATGGCAATTAAGCAACGGGTTTCTATTCCAGGCGGCGTGTGTGAATTTGACTTACCCTCATACCATTACTGGCGGAAACAAGAAGCTGCGCGCCGCCGCAGCGATCTTGAACGCTGGCTCACGCCACTCCTACCCATTAAGCATGGACTCGATATTGTCTTGAAACTCCTGCGTGATTCAGCCAAAAATAATTATTACACGGCAAAACAAGGATGTTTTCAGCAAATGTCCGGCGGCAAAGTAGTCCAATTATTAAAAGTTACATTACCTGATGATTTACCAGCTGTTCCAGAACTCTCAGCTAATCGTTACGCTATTAATATCCGCTTTATCGTGCCATCGACCAGCGGTGAACGCGCAAAGGTAGTTGACGCCGACATTGACTTCACACTTGGTTATTGCAACCTATGACCCCAGAAACACAGCCCGTACGGGTTGCATGCCCAAGCTGCATGCTGCTTATCGAATATTCTCCGCAAAATATTTATCGACCCTTTTGCAGCGAACGTTGCAAAATGCTGGATTTGGGCCAATGGGCTAATGAATCTTACCGTATTCCAGACCAGTCAAATTCACCAGCGTCATTTGATGAATGAGTTTAGCCCACACTGACTCACCACAAGATACTGGGCGCGGTATAGCGCTAGAGGCTTTGATTACAAAAGCCCGCACGAACATACCTAGAAGCAATAACTTTCAGCCCTCATTCACCAATCCCCTGATAGGCACGCAAAGCTGGTACTTGAAATAGCCGTCCATCATCAAGACACAAACCCGTCAACTCGCCCCCCCAGATACACCCTGAATCCAAGGCAATATACTGCTCGGCAACCTTCAAACCAAGCGCCGACCAATGCCCAAAAATTAATGGCTTCTCAAACCTGTTTCGCGGACTTTCAAACCATGGGCTTAACCCAACCGGAGCACGATCCAACTCCCCTTTATATTTGAAATCCAGTACTTTTCCATCACAAAAGCGCATTCTGGTGAATGCATTGATGGTGAAACGAAATTTTTCAATCTCGGAATGTCCAGCATCCCAATAGGCTGGCTTATTACCAAACATATTGCCGAACCAATTTTTCCGATCTGTTCCGGAATATTTTAGACGCGCCTTCTCTGCCAATTTTTTTGCTTTTTCAAGCGCCCAGCCGGGGTATATTCCCGCATGAGTAATCACATGGCTGGAGCAATCAATGATGAGCGGTTGAGTAATCAGCCATTCCAGAAGTAATTCCGCATCAGTCGCGATCAGCACTTCATCCAGGGTATCACCCGCCTTCGGCTTTGCAAAACCTAACCAACAGGCCAGTAAAAATAAATCATGATTACCCAGTACAGTCTGAGCAATTCGCCGATTCTGATAACACCAGCGCAGCATTGCCAACGAGGAGGGGCCACGATTAACCAAATCGCCAACAAAAAACAGCTGGTCAGTTACTGGATCAAATTGCATTTTGGACAAGAGCTGTTCAAACTCAGTGAAACAGCCTTGTACATCGCCTATTACGTATCGCGCCATGAAAAATCCATTCAGTCATCATTCAGGCAAAAAAAAACCGACCATAGGTCGGTTTTTTCTATCGGGCAGCGATTACTCTGCTGCTTCAACTTCTTCCGGACGGTCAACAAGCTCAACGTATGCCATTGGCGCATTGTCACCGACACGGAAGCCGCATTTCAGAATACGCAAGTATCCGCCATTGCGAGCTGAATAACGTGGGCCCAAAACATCAAACAACTTAACTACGATTTCACGATCACGTGTACGAGAAAAAGCCAAACGGCGATTAGCCAATGATGGTTTTTTACCCAAAGTGATCAGTGGTTCTGCCACACGGCGCAATTCTTTCGCCTTTGGCAGAGTAGTTTTGATAACTTCATGCTTCAACAAGGAGTTAGCCAAGTTACGAAGCATCGCAAGACGATGGCTTGTCGTGCGATTTAATTTACGATTAGAAAGACGATGACGCATTTGTCAATTCCTTTGCTAGTACCGGCTTAAGGCTTATCTAAGCCAGCCGGTGGCCAGTTTTCAAGGCGCATGCCAAGGCTAAGACCTTTCGAAGCGAGCACTTCTTTGATCTCGTTCAACGACTTGCGACCGAGGTTAGGTGCTTTTAACAACTCAGTTTCAGTACGCTGAATCAGATCACCAATGTAGTAGATGTTTTCCGCTTTCAGACAGTTAGCAGAACGAACAGTCAACTCAAGATCATCTACTGGACGCAGTAAGATTGGATCAATTGTTACTTGTGGCTCAACTACTTTTTCTTCTTGCGTGCCTTCCAAATCAGCGAATACGCCGAGTTGGTCGATCAACATCCGAGCGGCCTGGCGAACTGCTTCATCAGGCTCGATCACCCCATTGGTTTCAATGTCGATAATCAAACGATCAAGATCTGTACGCTGCTCTACACGAGCACTTTCTACTTGGTAGCTAACACGGCGAATCGGACTGAATGAAGCATCCAGAATAATCGTGCCAATGGTACGACCCTCTTCTTTATTAACGCGAGATGGTGCAGGCTGATAGCCACGACCTTTCTCGACGGTAATATCCATGCTCAGTTTGCCACCAGCAGAGAGATGAGCAATCACGTGATCCGGATTAATCACCTCTACATCGTGTGGAAGCTGAATGTCGGAAGCCTTGACGACACCCTCACCCTCTTTAGCAAGAGTCAGAGTGACGGATTCCCGACCATGCAGCTTTAGCACAACGCCTTTCAGGTTCAACAGGATGTCGACAACGTCTTCCTGAACGCCATCCAACGCGGAGTATTCATGTACAACACCATCAATCTTAACTTCTGTAGGTGCAAAACCCGCCATTGAAGATAAGAGGATTCGGCGTAGTGCATTACCGAGAGTATGGCCATAACCACGCTCAAACGGCTCCATAACGACTTTAGCGTGAGCTGAAGCCAGAGCCTGCACATCAATGATGCGCGGTTTGAGCAATTCGTTTGCATTAATTTGCATAAGTCAGTATCCCTTGCCAGCCGGTTCAGGTTATTACTTGGAATAGAATTCAACTACCAGCGATTCATTGATATCGCTAGACAGATCTGAACGCTCTGGCATATTTTTAAATACGCCTTCCATTTTTTTAGAATCAACCTGCACCCAGCTTGGGAAGCCAATGCCTTCAGCCAAGCTCAGCGCTTCCTGAATACGTACTTGCTTCTTAGCTTTTTCACGTACAGCAACAACATCACCCGCCTTCACTTGGAAAGAAGGAATATTTACAACATTGCCATTAACCGTGATTGCCTTGTGGGAAACCAGTTGACGGGATTCGGAACGAGTAGAACCGTAGCCCATACGATATACAACGTTATCGAGACGACTCTCGAGCAGCTTCAACAGATTTTCACCTGTTGAACCTTTGCGGCGAGCAGCTTCTTCAAAATAACGGCGGAACTGACGTTCCAAGACGCCGTAAATGCGACGGATCTTTTGCTTTTCACGCAGGTGAACGCCATAGTCCGACAGACGCATATTCTTTTTAGCGCCATGCTGGCCTGGGGCTTGTTCCAGCTTGCACTTACTGTCGAGCGAACGACGTGCGCTTTTCAAGAACAGATCCGTGCCTTCGCGGCGTGCAAGTTTGCACTTGGGTCCAATATAACGAGCCATTTCTTACTCCGGAATTAGATACGACGCTTTTTCGCAGGACGGCAGCCGTTGTGCGGAACAGGCGTCACATCCGAGATACTGGTGATCTTGAAACCCAGAGCGTTCAGAGCGCGCACTGATGATTCACGACCAGGGCCCGGACCCTTGATGCGTACTTCTAGGTTTTTAACACCATATTCTTGGGCAACTTTACCAGCGGCTTCTGCTGCAACCTGTGCGGCAAAAGGTGTACTTTTACGAGAGCCCTTAAAACCAGCACCGCCCGAGGTAGCCCAAGATAAAGCATTGCCTTGGCGATCAGTGATGGTAATGATCGTGTTATTGAAAGAAGCATGAACATGCACGATTCCTTCTGACACGCTCTTTTTGACTTTCTTACGTACACGAGCTGTGTTTGCTTTAGCCATAATTTATGTCCTTAATTACTTCTTGCCAGCGATAGACTTGCGTGGACCCTTACGAGTACGCGCATTTGTCTTAGTACGCTGACCGCGAACTGGCAGGCCTTTGCGGTGACGGAAACCACGATAGCAGCCAAGATCCATAAGACGCTTGATGCTCATAGTTACTTCACGACGCAGATCACCTTCAATGGTGAATTTACCTACTTCGTCACGTAGTTTTTCAAGTTCAACATCACTGAGATCTTTTACTTTCTTGCTAGGCTCAATTGCAGTAGTTGCACAAATCGCTTTAGCGCGAGTTTGTCCAATACCGTAAATAGCCTGAAGACCGATCACAGTATGCTGATGATTAGGTATGTTAACCCCAGCAATACGGGCCATACTTCTTACCCCAGGTTAAAAAGTGGTGGATTTTAACACCAATAGCCGATTGACTCAATCAGCCTTGACGCTGCTTGTGCCGTGGGTCAGTACAAATTACGCGCACAACACGGTTGCGACGAATAATTTTGCAGTTACGGCAGATTTTCTTGACCGATGCTTGAACTCTCATGGTCTATCCTTTGAGAACAAAGTAAAATCCCAGCCAACAAAAGCATTGACTGGAATACGTTGCAACTACTGTTTTCGCAGACTGCACCAAAACAACCAGCACACCCGAATTCCAGTAAAGCCCACGACTATAACACATGAAGCCCACCGTGAAAACCGAAAACAGCAACCACACGTCAGTTAAAAGAAAAGATCTTAATCAATAAGATCTTTTCCATGAAATATGTTCAGTAATTTTACGAACTGAATTACGAACCTTTGAAATTTGCCTTCTTAAGCAGGCCATCATATTGGTGCGAAAGAACATACGACTGCATCTGCGCCATAAAATCCATTGTTACAACGACAAGAATCAATAATGAAGTTCCCCCAAAATAAAATGGGACATTCCACTTCAGAATTAAAAACTCCGGAATCAAGCACACAAATGAAATATAAACAGCGCCAATCAGCGTCAACTTCATAATTAGCTTTTCAATATATTTTGCAGTGTGATCGCCCGGGCGATAACCCGGTACCATTGCACCACTTTTCTTTAAATTGTCTGCCGTTTCACGCGGATTAAATACCAGCGCAGTGTAGAAGTAGCAGAAGAAAACAATTGCAGCAGCATAAAACAGTACATACAGAGGCTGGCCAGGATGGAGCTTATCGCCAATCGACTTCAGCCATGAGAAATGCTCACTATTCCCAGTCCAAGAAAGCACAGTAGCCGGAAACAAAATAATAGAGGAAGCAAAAATAGGAGGAATCACACCTGCCATATTTAACTTCAAAGGCAAATGAGAACTTTGCGCTTGCATCAGGCGATTGCCAACTTGGCGTTTCGCGTACTGAATTGGCACTTTACGCTGCCCACGCTCAACAAACACAACCGCAGCAGTCAGCAAAACAACACCAACAAAAAGAAATAACACAAGCAAGATCGGCAAAGCCCCCTGACTGGTCAAACTGAGCGTTTGCCCAATTGCAGTAGGCACACCAGACGCAATACCTGCACAAATAATAATCGATATACCATTTCCAATGCCACGCTCGGTGATTTGCTCCCCAAGCCACATCAAGAACATAGTACCGGTAACAAGAGAAACCATTGTCACCGCAACAAACAAACTTTGATCCATGATCACCAAGTTTGGTTGCCGGAACAACATTAGAGCAATACCAAAACTTTGCGCCGTTGCAAGCAAGACAGTGAAGTAGCGAGTGTATTGCGTCAATTTACGCCGCCCTGCTTCACCCTCTTTTTTTAATTGCTTAAGATTAGGCAGAACTTCACCTGCAAGCTGGATAATAATCGATGCCGAAATATAAGGCATGATACCAATCGCAAACACAGTAAAGCGTGACAAAGCCCCACCGGAGAACATGTTAAACATGTTTAGCAGGCCAGTTTGCGAAGACTGGAACAGATTCGCCAATTCAACAGGATTTATACCAGGAACCGGAATGTGCGCGCCGATGCGATAAACAATCAATGCGCCCACCACAAACCAAATACGTTTCTTTAGATCAGCAAATTTACTTACTGAACCAGCCAATGCGGGATTTGCCACGTTCTGCCTTAACCTTTAACAATAATTATTCACCAACAGAACCACCAGCAGCTTCAATCGCAGCCTTAGCACCCTTAGTCGCCAACACACCCTTCAGTGTAACAGCGCGATCAATGGTGCCTGACAACACAACTTTGCAACTAATAGAATGCTGAGAAATCAAACCAGCCTGAACTAGGCTCAGCATATCAATTTCAGTGATAGGCAAAGCTTGCAATTCAGACAAAGTCACTTCTGCGTTTTTACCCTGAGCCAAAGATTTAAAACCGCGCTTAGGTAGACGACGCTGCAAAGGCATTTGACCGCCCTCGAAGCCTACTTTATGAAAGCCGCCTGCACGTGATTTTTGACCCTTATGGCCGCGACCACAAGTCTTACCAAGACCTGAGCCAATACCACGACCAACACGCTTACTAGCATGCTTAGCACCAACGCCAGGAGTTAGAGTATTGAGTTCCATCTTAACCCTCAACCTTCAGCAGGTAGCTGATCTTATTAACCATGCCGCGATTCTCAGGGGTATCGATAACCACAGAAGAACTGTTTGTTTTACGAAGACCCAAACCACGCGCGCAGGCTTTATGTGACTCAAGACGACCAATCAGGCTTTTTACCAAAGTCACCTTAATTGTTTTAACGTCGCTCATTGTGCACCCCCAAGAATTTCTTCAACTGATTTGCCACGCTTTGCAGCAATATCAGAAGGCGTATGCAATTTAGATAAACCATCCAAAGTTGCACGCACGATATTATATGGGTTAGTAGAACCATGGCATTTTGCAGTAATGTTATGAATACCCATTACCTCAAATACTGCACGCATAGGACCACCAGCAATAATTCCCGTGCCTTCCGGCGCAGGTTGCATAAACACTGTAGTCGCACCATGTTTACCAAAAACAGTGTGCTGCACAGTACCATTACGCAAGCTTACCTTAACCATTTTGCGACGAGCTTCTTCCATCGCCTTTTGTACAGCTACGGGCACTTCTTTAGACTTGCCCTTACCCATACCAACACCACCATCACCATCACCAACGACAGTAAGAGCAGCAAATCCAAGGATACGACCACCTTTAACGACTTTGGTAACGCGATTAACGCTTACCATCTTCTCCCGAAGGCCGTCCTGGCGATCTTCCATTTCGTTCTTAGCCATTATTTGAACTCCAAACTCAATTAGAAGACGAGGCCAGCTTCACGAGCCGCATCAGCCAGCGCTTTAACGCGGCCGTGGTACTGAAAACCAGAGCGATCGAAAGCTACATTTTGCACACCGGCAGCTTTTGCTTTTTCAGCAATCAGCTTACCAACCGCAACCGCACTTGCTACATTGCCACCGTTCTTAACCTCAGAACGCAATGCGGCTTCAAGCGTATTAGCTGTAGCCAGAACTTTGCCGCCAGTCTCATCAATGATCTGAGCGTAAATATGGCTATTGGTACGATGCACCGACAGGCGAACGACCTTGAGCTCCGCAATCTTGGCACGGGTTTTACGTGCACGGCGAAGTCTACTTTGATTCTTATCCATAATTCAGCCTCGATTACTTCTTCTTGGTTTCTTTGATCACAACCACTTCATCTGCATAACGAACACCCTTGCCTTTATAAGGCTCTGGAGAACGGTATGCGCGAATCTCAGCTGCAACCTGACCAAGAAGTTGTTTATCGGCACCCTTCAAGATGATTTCAGTCTGAGACGGAGTCTCACACTTAATACCTACGGGCATTTGATGCGCAACTGGGTGAGAAAAACCCAACGACAGATTAAGCACATCGCCTTGTGCTTGAGCACGATAACCCACACCAACTAGAGTCAACTTACGCTCAAAACCTTTATTAACACCTGCAACCATATTGTTAACAAGCGCTCGTAAAGTGCCAGACATTGAACGGGCAAATTTGCTATTGCCATTAGCAGCAAATGTAACCGCCCCGTCTTTCACTTCAACAGAGACCTCTGCAACAACAGGGTGAGATAAAGCGCCCTGCGGGCCTTTAACTTCAATTTTGCCATCGCCGAGTTTCACTTCGACACCAGCGGGAATTGCAACCGGATTTTTAGCTACGCGAGACATTGTGACACCTCATCAAGCGACGATGCACAGCAACTCGCCACCAATACCATTGGCGCGCGCTTTGCGGTCGGTCATCACACCCTTGGAAGTGGACAAAATTGCCACGCCAAGACCATTCATCACACTTGGGATGTCACCAGTCGCGCGATAATCACGCAAACCTGGCTTTGAAATACGGTCAAG